>CAMCJI010000084.1 GCA_945874805.1 Asaia bogorensis
CGGGATGAGTCTGTCCGCAGCGTGCCCGAAGGCCCAACCAGTGGCTTTCGGGCATGCTGAAAATGCCTGATGTTGGCCCTAGAAACCGAAAATCGGCGCTCAGGCAGAGGATTTTCGGCCTTGAGTGGGGTTCTTCAGCAGCCTGCTAGAACAGGGTGACAAGGCCGCCGACGGCGATGGCGATGCCGTAGGGCAAGGGCGAGCCGCGGCCGATCCGCCAGCGCTCGGTGCGCCAGACTCGGGCGGGCAGGGCGGCGCGGCGTGGCGCGGGTGCCAAAGGCAGGCGCTGCACGCGGCGCAGGATGAGGTAGGCGATGCCAAGCGCGCCGCCAGCGAAGGCGACAGAGGCGATCAGCGAGAGCACGCCACCAGGCGGCACGCAAAGTGCGAGGGCGGCCAGCAGCTTCACATCGCCGCCCCCCATCAGGCCAAAGCGCCAGCCGAGCGCGCAAACGGCGAAAACGGCAGATGCCGCGGCCAAGGCCTGGGGCAAGCTGCCGTCGGAGAGCTGGATGGTCACGCCGATCGCGATGAGCGCGAGGCTGACCCTGTTCGGAATGGTGCGGCTGGCCAGGTCACGCGCGGCGGCACACAGCAGCAGCGCAGCGCAACCGAAGGGGAGCAGAAGGGCCAGGGCCGGATGGACAATGAAGGGCATCGGCTTTGATCCTGGCTGAAGGTTTGCCCGATCCGCGTTCGCACCGGCCAGGGTTTGGCGGGATGCGAACGCGGTGGGGGCAGCGTGGCCGTTACGAGATCACGTTGGTGATCATGGCGGTCAGGCGGCCGCCGAGAGCGGTGAAGGCGGTGGCGGCGACGGCGATCAGGCCGGCGGCAACGACGGCGTATTCCACGGCGGTCACGCCACGGCGGTCGGAAGCGAGGCTCTTCAGCAGCTTGATGGTGGACATCGGGAGTCTCCTTGTGGGTCGTGCCGGGCTACGGCAGGACGTTGTTGATCAGGTTCTGCAGGCGAAGGCCGAGCGCATTGAACGAGGTGGCTGCGACGGCGACGATGCCGGCGGCAACAACGGCGTATTCAACTGCGGTCACGCCTCGGCGATCGGTGATCAGACTCTTCAGCAGAGAAATCGCCTTGATCATCGAGTGCCTCCTTCCTTGATAAGGCTGTCAGCTCATCCGCGGGCTTCTCGCCCGCGGATGTGGGCGGCAGAGGTTAGGAGATCACGTTGGTGATCATGGCGGTCAGACGGCCGCCGAGCGCGGTGAAGGCGGTGGCGGCGACGGCGATCAGGCCGGCGGCGACCACGGCATATTCAACGGCAGTGACGCCGCGGCGATCGGAAGCGAGGCTCTTCAGCAGCTTGATGGTGGACATGGGGAACTCTCTCCTGGGTTGTTTTCTTTGGGTGGCTACTCGTCCCGGGTGCCGTGTCGCCCGCTGGGCATCCATGCTCCGGTAACCAAATACTTACGCATTCGCGGTTTCAAAAAACTTACAAAAACTGGAAGAATTTGGTAGAAATTTACTATTGATGACTTTTTGACGAATTTCAATTGGTCAAAAAATCACGAAAAGTCCACTATTACTGAAATTAATAGAATCACGATTTTGAGAGTCGCAGTATCTCAGTGGAGGGCGGCGACCATTACAGGATCAACCGGCTCCTTGCCGGGCACGGTCAGCGGCTCGGTGCTTCCCACCGGTTCGCGAATGATGTAGCCGGCGCCCCAGACGGTGCTGACCAGCCCCTCCGCCCCGCTGGCCGCCAGCCGCTTGCGCAGCCGGTGCATCAGCACGTCGATCGACTTGATCTCCGGTTCGTCCAGGTCGTTGTAGACGGCGTCGAGCAGGGCCGCCTTGGTGACCAGCGCGCCCTTGCGCAGCAGCAGCAGTTGCAGCACCCGGTATTCGGTGGGCGAGAGGCGCATCTCCCGGCCGCCGGCGCGGGCCTGACGGCTGTCCATGTGCAGCTCCACCGTGCCGCAGCGAAGGATCGAGTCGACGAAGCCGCGGCGGCGGCGGGCGACGGCGCGGATGCGCGCGGCAAGCTCCTCGGAGTCGCAGGGGATGGCGACAATGTCGTCCGCGCCGGCATCGAGCAGCCGGACCCGCTCGCGCGCCACCAGCACGCCGCCGAGGCAGATGACCGGGACGATGCTGCGGCCGGCGCGCAGCCGGCGGACGAATTCCTGGGCGGTCATGTCGGGCAGGGCGGCGTCGAACAGCAACGCGTCGTAGCCGTCCTCGCGGGCCAGCTGCAGGGCGTGCTCGCCGGTGATGCAGTGGTCGAAGCATAGGCGGCGCGCGGCCAGCAGGGCTGCGATTTCCCGGGTGATCCGTCCTTCAGGTCCTGCGATGAGAAGCCGCATGCGTTCGTGCCTCGCTGGGGATGGGTGGAATACAGGTGCACCCCGGAGACGGACTGTGACGACAAGTTGCGCGCGGCATAATCGACCAGAAGGATGAGAAAGAGGATGAGAGGCTTCATCCCTTCGGCCTAGGCACTATGACCGGCATGACGGGCGTGGGGTGTATGCGATAGGAGTCGCAGTCCCTCAACTGACCGGCACCGACATGCAATCGCCCCCGCGCCGTGATGATCGATGGTTTGACTGGCTGCGCCAGCGGCGCGGCACGGTCTCGCTCATGGTGGCCGTGGGGTTCCCCGCGGTGGCGGTGGCGGCGGGGGTGGGTGTTGAAGTCTCGCAGTGGGCGACAGCGTCTTCTCAATTGCAGGCCGCCGCCGATGCGGCCGCGACGGCCGGCGCGCGCAGCTACACCGCGGCGACGAACGCGCAGACCGCGGCGGGGGTGGCGGCCGATGTGGCGGCGCTGAACGGCGGGACGGCGGGGGCGAGCCGGGTTTGGGACAATGCCAAGCAGACGCTCACCGATGGCGGCATCCTCGTGGCTGTCGGGACCGGGATCGGCACTGGCAGCACCAAGTCGGTGACGGTGACGCTCAGCCGTACGCTGGCGAGTTCGTTCACCGGGATGATGAACGTCGGCAGCCGCATCATCACCGCGTCGGCCGGGGCGGATGCGACGGTCAGTAACTTGACCGGCGAGGCGTGCGTGCTGGCGTTGGATGCCACGACGACGGCGACGGCGACGATCACGGCGTCTGGGAGTTCGAACCTCCAAATGCGCGGCTGCGCGATCCGGTCGAATGCCAGCATCTCGGTGACGGGGTCCACGGCGGCCAATGCCTCATCGGTCCTGGCGCCGGGGTCGCTGTCGCTGACGGGGTCGTCTTCGGTGAAGGCGACGACGGTGGCGGTGGGTTCGATCTCCTCCAGCGGATCGAGCACGGTGACCGGGACGAAGGCGGCGGCGGCGGCGACGATCGCTGATCCTTACTCGAACAATACCCTGCTGCAGGCGGCGATGGCGAAGACGGCGACGTCCGGGGCTTCGGCGCTGTCGATTACCGGCAGCAGCACGAAGACGCTCAGCCCCGGCACCTGGTCGAACCTGTCGATCACCGGAAGCTCGGTGGTGACGCTGAGCCCCGGGCTTTACGTGTTCACCGGGAGCGTGTCGGTCTCGGGATCGTCGAAGCTGACCGGCACGGGGGTGACGATCGTGCATGGCGGCAACATCAGCATCACCGGCTCGGTCAACCTGAACCTGACGGCTGCGGGGACCAGCCCGACGAATGGGGCCGTGCCGGCCGTGCTGTTCGCCAGCCGGACCGCCGCGTCCGCGACCTTCACGGGGTCGAGCAGCTTTCCGATCACCGGGGTTGTCTATTATCCCAACACCCCGGTCAGCTGGTCGGGCAGTACGGCCAGCACCTCCTCGGGGTGCATGGAGCTGATCGGCAAGACGATCACCTTCACCGGCAGCAGCGAATTCGCGGCCAACTGCAGCTCCTACGGGGCGGCCTCGTTGACGACGGGCACGCCGGCCAGCGCGAAGCTGATGCGATGAGGCGGCTGTTCGGCGATCGGCGGGCGGTGGCGGCGGCGGAGTTTGCGATTGCCGTGCCGGTGGTGCTGGCGCTGATGGCGTGGATCCTCGATTTCAGCACGATGGAGCGCAACCGGGCGCAGCTGGTCAACGGGGTCGCCAATGCGGCGCAGTATGCGATCCTGACCGGTACCACGGTCAACACGGCGACGCTGACGTCGATCGCGCAGAAGACGTCGATGCTGACAGGGGTTGTCGCGAGCGTGGCCGGGCCGGGCTGCTATTGCACGGAATATGCGCCCACCCGCCTGGTGGGTGCCACCTGCGGGGCCACCTGCGGCAACGGCAATATCGCTGCGACCTATGTGACGGTGACGGCGACCTTCAATTTCGTGCCGGTGCTGCCGGGGCTTTCACATGTGGTCAACACCACGCTGAGCGAATCGCGTTCGGTGCTGCTGCAATGAGGCGGCTGCTGGCCGATCTGCGCGGGGTGGTGGCGATGGAGTTCGCCATTGTTGCCTCCGTGCTGGTGGTGATCCTGGTGATGGTGATCGAGGTCGGGCTGATGTCCTGGGCGCGGGCGGCGTTGCAGGCCGCGGCAGCATCGACGGCGCGGTGCGCGGCGTTGGCGAGTTCGGACTGTCCGGTGACGACCACCTATGCGGTGAATGCCGTGCAGCGCTGGCTGTTCGCCAATGTGGTGACGGCGGCGAACGTGACGGTGCAGACGAATGTTGCCTGCAACGGGGCGGCGGGGAAATACGTGGTGGTGACGATCACCGCGACGAACTGGATCGGCGCGGTGCTGCCGGCGCCGCTGACGCGGCCGATGCTGTCGGCCTCGGCCTGCTACATCTCGGCGCTGTAGCTCGTAAATTACGATATCGGAACAAATAGGGCGTGGCTCGGCGGTGGCCGGGCGGCGTGCGAAAAATTGCACGCGGGCGCCGCTGCGGCAGGCTGCTGCCGATTGGGGCCAGGCGGGGGGCGGCCGGGACAGGGCGGAAGATCGCCGTGGCCGGGGCGTCGGCGGTGCCGGTTGCCGGCGTGCGGGGGGCGCGCGGCGCGGCGGCGCGCGGGCGATCCCGTGATTCTGTGGGGGTGCGCGACCGGGCGGATGCGGGCGCGCGGATGGTGGCCGGGCGCGGCTGCGGCAGGGTGCCGGCACGCCAGGCGGCGATGAGCTGCTCCAGCTGGTCGAGCATCTCCCCCAGCGCCGTGCAGATGAGCGCCACCAGCGCCCGGTGCAGCCAGGCCCCGGCGGCCCACTGCGCGAGAGCGGTGCGCAAGGGAAGCAGGCCTTCCGGGGAGAGGGGAGCGGGGTGGGTCATGAGACGTATATACTAACTGTGCGTTAGAATGTCAAGCGCGATCTGAGAAAAATTCGCGGGCAGTCAGACGATGCGAAGGACCACGCTGCCCCGCTTGCGACCAGTGGCGACATAGGCATGGGCCGCGGCAATGTCGGCCATGGCGTAGTGCCGGTCGATCACCGGGCGCAGCACCCCCTGCTCGGCCAAGGCGGCGATCTCGCGCAGGTCGTCCAGCCGCTCCGGGGCCGGGCCGACGATGACCCGCCGGCCGTACAGCGGCGCCCACACGGCAGCCAGCATGCCCGGCAGACTGGCGGCGATGCCGAGCAAGCGGCCGTTCGAGCGCAGGATGCGGCGGTAGCGGGCGAAGGAGGTGGCGCCCACGGTGTCGGCAATGATGTCGTAGCTCTCCGCGCCGGTGGTGACATCGGTCTGCCGGTAGTCGATCAGATGCCGCGCGCCCAGCGAGGCCACCAGCTCCAGGTTGGCCGCACTCGCAACGCCGGTTACCTCGGCGCCGAAATGCCGGGCCAACTGCACCAGCGCCGTGCCGACCGCACCGGAGGCGCCGACCACCAGCACGCGGTCACCAGGCCGGACGGCCGCCTTGCGCAGGTAATGCAGCGCCGTCGTCGCCCCGAACGGCAGGCTGGCGGCGGCGTCGAAATCGAGATTGGCGGGCTTGAGCACCACCGGCCAGGCCTCGGGCACCACCCGGTACTCCGCGTGGCAGCCGAACCTGGCGCCGGGAAAGCCGAACACCGCATCTCCCAAGGCAAAGCGCGTCACCCCCGCGCCAACACCCGCCACCACACCGGCGAAGTCCCCGCCGAGGATCGGCTGGCGCGGGCCGGTGAGCCCGAGAGCCAGCCGTGCGACCGGCCCGAAGCCGCGCGGCATCACCAGTGAGCGCACCCGCCAGTCAGCAGCACTGACGGTGGCGGCGATGATGCGGACGAGCACCTCCCCAGGCGCCGGCACCGGAGTCGGCACATCGCGGACCTCAACCACCTCAGGCCCGCCATAGCGATGATAAACGCACGCCTTCACGGGGAAGTTCCTCAGCCAGACCGGTGCGGCGGGGGGTATCCGGAACCGGCCAGCCTGTCGAGCATGGCCGGAGAGGGCGGGGGCGAAAGGAATAAGTGGCAGCAAGGCAAGCGTCTTCTTTTTGTGAACAAAAAGAAGCAAAAAAACTTTGTCCGTTGGGTGGGGGCGTTGGCGGCGGGATTGGTTTCTGGCGCGGGCGGATTTTATGGCTTCGCCAGTTTACAAACGTCTCTTCGGCTCATCGGCGAAGGCATCGCGCAGGAAGGGAGCAGAAGAACTCTGTCCGTTGGGCCGGCGCTCAACACGTGGGGAAATTCTGGAGCGAGGGGGTTTGTGGCTTCGCCGTAGAGCCGGGTTGTGGGGCTCTGGGCGGCGAAGCTAGGACACGGTTTCAAAGAAATTGCGATTGCGGTCGGTTTTGCTGCCGTCAGGCGTGGGTCCTCGGGACAAGCCCGAGGAAGACGAAAGTTATGCGTGCGAGGATGAGATGTGGTCGCTCGGTGAAGCCCCCATGCGACACAGTGGCGAAGCCATGAACAGAAGTTTTTTGCTTCTTTTTTTCAAAAAAGAAGATGCTTCCTGCCACTTGCCTGCCTGCCGCTCCTCTCAGGCCGTCGCGAACCGTGCCTCCGGCAGGCCGCGGACGCCGGGGCGGAGGGCCATGAGGCCGCCGTCGCAGGGGCCGGGGGTGGCCAGGCCGACGCTGGCGGAGGTGATGTAGAGTATGTCCAGATCGGCGCCGCCGAAGGCCATGCAGGTGGGGCGTTTGGCCGGCAGGGGGACGATGCGTTCGCGGGTGCCGTCCGGGCGGAAGCGGCTGAGGCAGGCGCCGTCCCATTGGGCGACCCAGAGATGGCCTTCGGCGTCCACGGTGCCGCCGTCCGGGCCGCCTTCGGAGTCGGGGATTTGGGTGAAGGTGCGGTCGTTCGAGAGGGCGCCGGTTGCGGGGTCGAGGTCGAAGGCGCGGATGCGGCGGGTGGGGGTGTCGACGAAGTACATCGTCCGCCCGTCCGGGCTGAAGGCGGTGCAGTTGGGCACGCGGATGCCGCGTTCGATCAGGCGCAGGGCGCCGTCCGCGGTGGCGCAGTAGAGGGCGCCGCCGGGGCCGTCGGGGTCGCGGTTCATGCTGCCGACCCAGAGGCGGCCCTGGCGATCGACGCGGCCGTCGTTCAGGCGGGTGCGGGGCTCATCGGCCTCGATCGGGGTGAAGGCGGTCAGCGTGCCGTCGCGCGGGTCGAGCCAGGAGAGGCCGGAGGCCAGCGCGCAGAGGATGCGGTGGTCCTGGCCGAGGCCGAGGCAGCCGACGGGTTCGGGCATCGGGAAGACGGTGTTGATGCCGGATGCGGGATCATAGCGGTTGACGCTGGGGGCGCGGATATCGACCCACCAGACCATCTGCTCACGCTCGCACCAGAGGATGCCTTCGCCGAGTTGGGCGGCGATGGGCAGGATGCAGGTTGCTTCGCTCATGGCTACCATTTCCGTGACTGGTCGAGGCCGTCGAGGCCGAATTGCAGGGTGCGGGTTTGCCGGGCGATGGCTTCCTCCGCGGCGATGGCGGGGGTGATGGTGGGGGCGGCGCCGTCTTGCGCTTTCCAGCCGAGGACGCGCTCCGTCGTGTCGATGTCCCAGCGCATGCCGGGGTTGCGGCTCATCAGGTTGAGGACTTCGAAGCCGATGCCCTCGGCCTCGACGCTGCGCTGCATGGCGGTGCAGAGGTCGCGGTCCGACAGCCACATCAGCTGGCCCCAGCTGTTCCAGCCCATGTGGGCACCTGGCTGGTTGTCGCCGCGCTGGCAGTAGCCGATGCGGAAGGCGATGACCGAGAGCCCCCAGCGGTCGTGATAGGAGCGGCCGAGGCGCTCGCCGATCAGCTTGGAGACGCCGTAGGCGTTGATGGGGCGGGGTGGGAGGTCGGTGGTGAGGGGGAAATCCTCGAAGCGGTGGCCGGCCATCGTCCAGTTGGAGCTGGCGAAGACGAGGCGCTTGGCGCCCTGCCTCGCCGCGGCCTCATAGACGTTTTGGCAAAGGTCGAGATTGTAGCGCTGAATATCCTCCCACGAGGTGGCCGGCGAGGGGCGGCCGGCGAGGTGGATGACGGCATCGACTTTGTCGAACAGCTTCACCCAAGCGTCGTCCCAGACGGAGAGGTCGGCGGCGTGGATGGCGGGGTCGCCCTTGCTGTCGACATCGAGCAGGCGGAGCGCCCAGCCGAGGGAGGCGAAGTGGGCGCGCAGCTTCGCACCGATGTTGCCGCCAGCGCCGGTGATGAGAACGGTCTTTGTCATGTTTTTGCCTCGGTGGGGGAGGGAAGTGTCGGCCAGGGTCAGGCAAGCGTCTTCTTTTTTTGGAAAAAAAGAAGCAAAAAAACTTTGTTCGTTGGGTGGGGGGGGGCTCGCGGAGTGGGGTTCTGAGGATCGGCAGATTTTATGGCTTCGCCGTCTTTGCATCTGATTTTGAGGCTGGGCGGCGAAGCCAGAAGAAAAGTTTTTTGCTTCTTTTTTTCAAAAAAGAAGATGCTTCCTTCCTGCCCCTTTGCCTGCCTACCAGTTCGTGAAGCTACCGTCCCGGCGCCGCAGCATCGGCGGGTTCCAGGCGCGGAATTCTTCGCGGGTGAGCAGGGCTTCGTTCACTTCGATACCGAGGCCTGGGGTTGTGGGCACGTCGAAGCTGGTGCCGTTCAGGGTGGGGCTACCGGGGAAGAGGTCGAGTTCGATTTGCGGGGCGGGGCGGAATTTTGAGCGGTTGTATTCGAGCCAGGTGAAGTTGGGGACGGCGGCGCCGAGGTGGATGGAGGCGGCGGTGCAGACCGGGCCGAGGGGGTTGTGGGGCATCAGGTCGATGTAGTGGGCTTCGCACCAGCCGGCGACTTTCATGGCTTCGGTGAAGCCGCCGATGTTGCAGACGTCGAGGCGCATGTAGTTGGTGATGCCGCGTTCGATGTAGGGCAGGGCCTGCCATTTCGAGCTGAATTCTTCGCCGAGCGCGAAGGGGATGTCGGTGAGTTTGCGCAGGGCCTCGTAGGCTTCGGGGGTTTCGTCGCGCATCGGTTCTTCCAGGAAGTCGAGCGTGCCTTTGGGCATGCGTTGGCAGAAGGAGGCGGTCTCGGCGAGGGAGAGGCGGTGGTGGTAGTCGATGCCGAGGACGACGGTGCTGCCGAGTTTTTCGCGGGCGCGGGTGCACCAGTGGGCGGATTCGGCGATGGCTTCGCGGGGTTCGAAGATTTCCTCCGCCTCGCCGGCTTTGCGGCCGAAGCCGCGTTGCAGGCGGATGGCGGGGAAGCCTTCGGCGATGAATTGCTGGGCTTCCTCGATCATCGCCTCGCCGGCGGCCTGGACGGAGGCGAGCGAGGGGACGCGGGTGCGGTGTTTGCCGCCGAGGAGGTCGTAGACGGGGATGCCCAGCGCCTTGGCCTTGATGTCGTGGAGCGCGATGTCGATGGCGGAGATGGCGGCGGTCAGCACGCGGCCGCCTTCGAAGTATTGGCTGCGGTAGAGCTCCTGCCAGAAGGCGCCGATCTGGAAGGCGTCGCGGCCGAGGAGGAGGGGGGTGTAGTGCTCGATCGCGCCCATCACCGCGCGTTCGCGGCCGGAGAAGCCGGATTCGCCCCAGCCGATGATGCCGTCCTCCGTCATCACCTTGACGATGAGCTGGTTGCGGTGGCCGATCCAGACGGGGTAGGCGGTGATGCTGCGGATTTTCAGTTTCATGGCATTTCCCCTCGGCGTCCATTTTGGATTGATCTTGACCGATCTGCCGCAACCCGCAACCCTCGCGGCAACGCCGAACAAGAGCGAGGAGGAAGCCGATGTCGAACCCCAAGGGACTGACACGCCGCACGCTGGGCCTGACGGCCGCGGCGGCCGCGATGGTGCCGCAGATGGCCGCCGCGATGGATGTGGTGGACCGCAAGGACACGCTGATTGCGGAGACGTGGCCGGCGGGACCGACGTTCCGGAACTTCGGCAACCTCAATCCGTATGCGGTGGGCAACGATCCGCGCAATCACATCGTGTTTGTGTATGAGGCGCTGTTCTACTGGAACAATCTGAAGGGCGAGCTGATCCCGTTCCTGGCGACCGGGTTCAAGTTCAACGATGAATATACGTCCTGCACGGTGACGCTGCGGGCCGGGGTGACCTGGGCTGACGGGAAGCCCTTCAGCGCGGATGACGTGGTGGCGACCTATGAGCTGCTGCGGCAGAACGGCGAGGGGAAGAAGGACCTTTCCGTCGCCTCCGACATCGCGGCGGTGCTGACGCTGGCGAGCAAGGTCGATGACCTTACCGTGCGCTTCGACCTCAAGCGGCGCGATCCGCGGTTTGTGCTGCGCACGCTGATGGTGAAGTTCACCGCGGCCAACGTGTTCATCCTGCCGAAGCACATCATCGACGGGGTCACGGAGTTTTCCGCCTTCACCAATCTGGATATCGCCCGCGGGCTGCCGATCGGGACGGGGCCGTACAAGGTGGTGGCGACCTCGCCCGAGCGGGTGGTGCTCGACCGGCGCGACGACTGGTGGGGGGCGAAGGCGGGGGTTTGGGCAGGCGCGCAGGCGGGGGCCTATTGGGCCAAGCTGCCGGCGCCGAAGCGGATCATCACCCTGCCGCGCGGCGAGCCGCAGCAGATGGCGCAGCAGCTGGTGTCCGGCGGGATCGACTGGATGGTCGAGGCGCCGGTGCCGATCATGAAGCGCATTTTGGCCGAGGCGCCGGCGGTGACGACGCTGACCGACCGCAAGCCGCCTTATGGCTATATCGACTGGTGGCCGACCTCGGTGTGGTTCAACTTCGAAAGCCCGGCGGTGAAGGATCTGCGGCTGCGCCAGGCGATGCGGCATGCGATCAATCCGAAGCAGATCATCGACATCTTCCACGACGGGGCGGCCGAGCAGGCCTACACGCCGTTCCCGGATTTCCCGGTGCTGCGGCCCTATCTGCAGGATATCGAGGCGATGGCGAAGGCGAAGGGGGTCAACAATTTCGACCTCCGCCGGTCGGCCGCCCTGATGGAGCAGGCCGGCTACAAGAAGGACAGCGAGGGCTTCTGGGGCAAGGACGGCAAGCGGTGGACCGGCGAGATGGTGGTGCCGCCGCCGCTGGAGTTGATGGGGCCGATCGTGGCCGAGCAGTTCCGCCGGGCGGGGTTCCAGGTGGGCTATTCGCGGCGGCCGGACTTCCTGCAGTTCGCCTATGGCGGGCGGGCGGATCTGGTCATGTGGGGCCACGGCGGCAGCATCTACGACCCCGAGGACACGATGCTGCTGTATCACAGCAAGTTCTACCGGCCGGTGGGCGAGATCACCACGCGCCATCACCGCTGGCGCAATGCCCGCTTCGACGCGCTGGCGGATCAGGTTGGGCAGTTGCCGCTGGGCGATCCCGCGCTGCGGCCGCTGGTGAAGGAGGCCTTCGAGATCTGGCTGGATGACGCGGTCGAGATTCCGATCGCGCAGTGGTACCACCGGGTGCCGGTGAACACGACCAACTGGGTGGGCTGGCCGACCGAGGCGGATCCCTACCAGTCGCCCACCGTCTCCTACCATTCGACGATGATGGTGGTGCATGGGTTGAAGAAGAAGGGATGATGTCTGTCGTCCGGCTGGGCCGGCGCTGATGTTTGTCGTCTGGCTTGGACAACGGATATTGATGCTGCTGGCCGTGGTGTTCACCGCGGCCAGCCTGAACTTCCTGCTGCCCAAGCTGGCGCCGAAGAATCCCGTCGAGACCAAGCTGCTCCAGCTGACGGAGAGCGGCGGGGCGCTGACGGATATCAAGGATCTCGTGAAGGCGTACGAGGAGAAGTTCGGCCTCGACAAGCCGTTGCTGACTCAATACGGCAACTATCTGGCGAGCACGGCCTCCTTCGATCTCGGCTATTCCATCGCGCATTATCCGGCCCGGGTGATCGACCTGATCCTGCGCGCCTTGCCGTGGACGATCGGGCTGCTGCTGACGGCGACGTTCCTCTCCTTCGGGTTGGGGACGGTGCTGGGGGCGCTGATCGCCTGGGAGCGGGGCTCGCGCGTGCTGGCGTTCCTGGCACCGGGGGTGATGGTGCTGGCAGCACTCCCGTACTATCTGATGGGGCTCGTGCTGGTCTATGTGTTTGCCTTCACGTGGCGGCTGTTGCCGTTGCAGGGCGGCTTTCAGATCACCGCGGTGCCGGGGCTCACCTGGACCTTTGCGCTCGATGTGCTGCGCCATTCCATTTTGCCGGCGGCCTCGATCGTGCTGGCCTCGGTCGGTACCTGGGCGCTGGCGATGCGCGGGATGATGATCACCGTGCAGGGCGAGGACTACATGACCTATGCCCAGGCCAACGGGCTTTCGGCACGGCGGCGGTTTTTCTCCTACGGATTGCGCAATGCGCTGCTGCCGCAGGTGACGGCGCTGGCGTTGAGCATCGGGCACGTGGCGGCCGGGGCGGTGCTGGTGGAGCGGGTGTTCGGCTATCCCGGCCTGGGCAACCTGCTGTTCCAGGCGATCGAGCAGTCCGACTACTTCGTCATCTACGGCGTGGTGTTCATCATCGTGGTGATGATCGCGGCGATGATGCTGCTGGTGGATGTGGTATATCCGCTGCTCGACCCGCGCATCCGGCATGGTGGCCAATGAACGCGCGCCTGCTGAGCGGATTGCTCTTGCTGGGCCTGCTGGTGGCGGCCTGCGTGATCGGCAGCCTGATCGTCGATCTGGAAAATGCGCGGCCGCTCTCCGTCGGTATCGCCAAGCCGCCTTCGGCCGAATACTGGCTGGGCACCGATACCGCCGGGCGCGACCTGACGGCGGTGCTGGTGCTGGGCACGCTGCTGACCGCCAAGGTGGGGCTGCTGGCCGGGCTGATCGGTATTTCCATCGGCACGCTGCTCGCCTTCATCGCCGCGTTCTACGGCGGGTGGACGGACAGGCTGATCTCCGCCGTGGTGGATGTGCTGCTGACGGTGCCGGGCCTGCTGGTGCTGATCGTGCTGGCCTCCGCCTATCCCGGCCAGATGACCACCACGCTGATGGCCCTGGTGATCGCGGGGCTGGCCTGGCGGGAGCCGGCGCGGCAGATCCGCGCGCAGGTGCTGGTGATGCGCGAGGCGAATTATGTGCTGATGGCCCGGCTCTCCGGCCAGTCCGGCCTGTCGATCATCTTTCGCGAGATGGTGCCGAACCTGCTGCCCTATCTCGGCGCCGGGCTGGTCTCTGCCGTGTCGGCCGCCATTCTCGCCTCCGTCGGGCTGGAGGCGCTGGGGCTGGGGCCGCGCAACGAGCCGACGCTGGGCATGACGATCTATTGGATGATCCTGGAAGGCGCCTTCCTGCGCGGGCTGTGGTGGTGGATCCTGGAGCCGGTGGTGGTGCTGATCGTACTGTTCGTCGGGATGTATCTGCTGGTCACGGGCCTGGACGAATTCGCCAATCCGCGGCTGCGGCGCCGCGTATGAGCCTGCTGGAGATATCGGGGCTCGATGTTCGCTACGGGCTGGCGGCCGGGCCGGTGCTGGCGGTGCGCGATGTCAGCCTGTCGCTCGGGCCCGGCCAGCGGCTGGGGCTGGTGGGCGAATCCGGCTCGGGCAAGACGACCCTGGCACTGGCGGTGATGGGGCTGCTGCGCCATCCCGGCCATGTTCATGCTGGCAGCATCAAGCTCGACGGGCAGGAACTGGTGGGGCTGGACGACCAGGCGCATGCGGCGCTGCGGCTGGCGAAAGTCGCCTATGTGCCGCAGGGGGCGATGAACTCGCTCAACCCGGTGCTGCGCATCCGCACCTCGATCGGCCACGCGCTGGCCGATCACGGCGAGCGCCTGTCAGGCGCGGCACTGGAGCGGCGGGTGGCGGCGTTGCTGGAGCGCGTGGGGCTCGCGCCGGCGGTGGCGGGGCGCTATCCGCATGAGCTCTCGGGCGGGATGAAGCAGCGGGTGTGCATCGCACTCGCCATCTCGCTCGGGCCGCGGCTGATCATCGCCGACGAGCCGACCTCGGCACTCGACGTGGTTACCCAGCGGCAGGTGATGCAGACGCTGCGCACGGCGCAGGAGGCGCTGGGCAGTGCGATGATCCTCATCGGCCACGACATGGGGCTGATGGCGCAAAGCGTGGACAGCATCGCGGTGATGCGCAACGGGCGGCTCGAAGAACTCGGGTTCACGGCTGACATCTTTGCCCGCCCCGCGCATCCCTATACCGCCGAGCTGATCCGCAGCGTGCCGGTGGTGGGCGGGCAGGTGCTCGCCTCCGCCGTGCCTGATCCGCCGGCGGGGGGCACGCCGATCCTGGCCTTCGAAGCCGCCGGCAAGACCTATGGCGGCGGGCTGTTCAGCCGGGGGACGACCACCGCGCTGCACCCGCTCAGCTTCGCGCTGCCTGGCGGGGCGGCGCGCATCTTCGCCGTCGTCGGGCAGAGCGGCAGCGGCAAGACCACTTTGGGCAGCATGGCGCTGGGCTTCACGCCGGCCAGCACCGGGGTTGTGCGCTTCGAGGGGCAGGACGTGTCGGCCCTGCGCGGGGCGGCGCGGTTGGGCTTTCGCCGCGCGGTGCAGGCGGTGTTCCAGGACCCCTACAGCGCGTTCAACCCGTTCTACCGCGCCGGGCGCAGCCTGATGGTGCCGCTGCTGCGCCTCGGCGTCGCCAAATCCCGCGCCGAAGCCCGCGCCGCAATGGAAGCCGCCTGCCGGCAGGTGGGGCTGGACCCCGTGCTGCTCGACCGCTTCGCGCACGAACTCAGCGGCGGGCAGCGGCAGCGGCTGATGGTGGCGCGCGCGCTGACGCTGCGGCCGCGGCTGCTCGTCGCCGATGAACCCGTCTCGATGGTGGATGCCTCGCTGCGGGCGTCGATCCTCGATCTGCTGGTGGAACTGCGCGACCGCTACGGCATATCGGTGCTGTACATCACCCACGACCTCGCCACCGCCTACCGGGTCAGCGACGCCGTGCTGGTGCTGCACAAAGGCCGGGTGGTGGAAGCCGGAGACCCCGCTGAGGTGTTCGTCACCCCGCAGCACCCCTACACGAAACTGCTGATCGACTGCCTGCCCTGGCCCGACCCCGCCCACCCCTGGGGCAGCCCCGCCGCCGAAGCAACCCTGCGCCAACACATCGACGCCGCCGAAGGCAACCCTGCCATCCTGCGCCACGGCGCCGCGCGGCTTGGGATGGGCTGAGCGGGAAGGCAAGGCCAGGGGCGCCGCCCCCCGCCTTGCCTTCCTTCCTCCTCAGGCCGCCCGGTTCACGAGGGCGGCGGTGATTTGGCAGCGGAGGTGTTGGGCGGTGATGGGTTTGGTGGCGAAGCTGTTCATGCCGGCTTTCAGGCAGGCGTCGCGGTCTTCGTCGGAGGTGTTGGCGGTCAGGCCGATGATGGGCAGGTGGGCGGCGGGGCCGGGGAGGGCTCGGATGGCGCGTGTTGCGGCCAGGCCGTCCATTTTTGGCATCATCAGGTCCATCAGGATGAGGTCGAAGGGTTTGGTGCTGACGGCGGAGAGGGCGGCGGCGCCGTCTTCTGCGATTTCGACGGCGTGGCCCATGTGTTCGAGCATGGCGACCGTGAGGATGCGGATGGTGGGGTTGTCGTCGGCGACCAGGATGCGGCTGGTTGCGGTATGTGAGCCGGTGGGCGCGGACATGGGGAACTCCTGTCGCCGTGTCGGGGCTGCGGGACACAGCGCGGTTGCGGAACTGCGTGAGGTTATGCACAGAGCGTTCCAGCGTTGGTGCGCCGAGAGGATCAGGGTTCGATGTTGTACATTGTTACAGGCGGGGCAGGGTTCATCGGTTCGCATTTGACGGATGCCCTTGTGAATCAAGGGCATCGAGTGCGGGTGGTGGATGATCTGTCCACCGGGCATCGCGGCAACATTGCCTTGCATCTGGCCAGTGGGGCGGTGGAGCTGGTTGTGGCGGATGTCGCTGCGGCGGGGGTCATGCAGAATGCGATGCAGGATGCGGATGGCT
>CAMCJI010000085.1 GCA_945874805.1 Asaia bogorensis
AACTCGGCCGCATCCCCACGGACGATGCAGCAACGCCCAGCGCCACGCCCCAGCTCGGCCCTGATATCGCTGCCACCTACCGGCGTAAGATCGAGGACATGCGTGCCGCACTTGCCAGGGGCACCGACCCTGAGGCCCTGGAGCTGGCGCGCAAGCTGATCGACAAGATCATCGTCAGCCCACCGAAGCACGAAGGCGATCCGCCGGAGACCGAACTCGTCGGCGACCTTATGCAGATGCTCACCACCGCTGCCAGACCGAACGATCCCAGGAGCCCAAGCTCAGTTGACGAAACCGTTCTTGCCGTGTTCCTCAGTTCGGTAAAAGGGGTACCACGGGCGGAGCCCCCGCCTTGCTTCCTTCCTTACCCGTGCCACCACCGCCCGCCGAGGACTATGCCGGAGCAGGTGATTTGTTCGGTGGCGGTGAGGGTTTCGCCCATGACGTCTTGGAAGCTGAAGTTACCTTTTTCGATGTCGAGGATGGTGGCGTCTCCGAGGAGACCGACGCCGAGGGTGCCGCGGTCGTCTTTGCGGACGGCGCGGGCGGCGTTGATGGTGCTGGCGCGGATGATGTCGTGCAGTGGCATGCCGAGGCGCAGGAATTTCGACATGGTGACGAGCATGTTGTAGGCGGGTCCGCCGATCGAGGTCAGGTGGACGTCGGAACTGATGACGTCCGGCATGAAGCCGTTTTTCAGCATGGCCATGGCGGTTTCGAAGCCGAAGCTGCCGCGGCCGTGGCCGATGTCGAAGATGACGCCGCGTTCCCTGGCGGCCAGCACGTCGGGCTGGACTTCGCCGGTGGGGGCGTGCGGCGCGTTCGGCCAGGGGCGGAAGCAGTGGGTGAGGATGTCGCCGCGGCGCAGCAGGTTCATCACGTCGGCGCGGGCGGGCGGGCTGGAGTCGAGGTGGCCCATCAGCGGCAGGCCGGCGTATTCGGCGACTTCGAGGGCCATTTCCATCGGCAGGATGCCGAGTGCGCCGGAGGTGCCGGCGCCGATGCGGACCTTGATGCCGACGACGAGGTCGGCCTGTTCCTTGGCAACCGCGAGGGCGACGCGCGGGTTGAGCAGGCGCAGATCGGAGCTTTCGCCCATGCTGACGTCCCAATGCAGGGCGAAGATGCCGGCGAAGGACAGGTTGAGGAAGGGCAGCACGCGAACTTCGGAGGTTTCGATGACGTGGCGGCGGAAGCCGTGGATGTTGCCGGGCCCGGCCGAGCCGGCATCGACCAGCGTGGTACAGCCGGAGAACTTCGCATAGCTGTCGGGGTCGACGCCGAGCGAGGTGCCGCCCCAATAGACATGGGTGTGCAGGTCGATCAGGCCGGGGACGACGAGCTTGCCGGTGACGTCGCGGGTTTCGGCTGCGTCCCCGAGGTCGTGGCCGAGGGCGGCGACGCGGCCTTCGGCGAAGCCGACATCGAGCACCGCATCGATGTTTTGCGCCGGGTCCAGCACCCGCCCGCCCTTGAGAACCAGATCAAGCATGGCATCCCCCCCTTTCCCAAACCGGGAAAAGCGTCGCAGGATACGAGTCAGGCCGCAACCGCCCCGAAGGAAGAAATCAATGTCCAGCGCTACGGTGACCGAGGACAGCCGCACCAATTCCCGTATCGTCGCCGCCTATCGGGCGCGCACGCCCGGTTCGGCCGATCTGCAGCGCGAGGCGCTGGACCTGCTGCCGAGTGGCATCGCGCATGATGCGCGCAATGTCGATCCCTATGGCATCTACATCCGCCGCGCCTTCGGGCCGCACAAGTGGGACGTGGATGGCAACAAATACATCGATTATTTCGGCGGGCACGGGGCGCTGATCCTCGGCCATTGCCATCCGGTGGTGAGTGCGGCGGTGGCCGAGGCCAGCGCCGAAGGCTCGCAGTTCGGCGCCAGCCATCCGCGGGAGGTGCTGTGGGCGAAAGCGATCCGCCGGCTGGTGCCCTCGGCCGAGCGCATCCGCTTCACCTCGTCCGGCACGGAAGCGACGTTGATGGCGGTGCGGCTGGCCCGCGCCTTCACCGGGCGGGACACGGTGCTGCGCTTCAAGGGGCATTTCCACGGCTGGCACGACCATATGGCGGCCGGCTACTCCAGCCATTACGACGGCACGCCGACCACTGGCGTGCTGCCTGGCATCGCCACCAAGACGGTGCTGGTGCCGCCAGGTGATCTCGCCGCGACCGAGCATGCGCTGGCCACCAACCCGGAGATCGCCTGCGTCATCATCGAGCCGACGGGCTCGTCGTTCGGGCAGGTGCCGGTGTCGCCGGAGTTTCTGCATGGGCTGCGGCGGCTGACGTCGCTGCATGGCGCGCTGCTGATCTTGGATGAGGTGGTGACGGGCTTCCGGGTTTCGCCCGGCGGCGCGCAGGGGGCGTTCGGGATCAAGCCGGACCTGTCCTCCTTCGCCAAGATCGTCGCCGGCGGCATGCCGGGGGCGGCGGTGGTGGGCCGCAAGGACATCATGGATCTGCTGGACTTCCAGGCCACCGCGAAATCCGGGCGCGAGAAGATCGGCCATCCCGGCACCTTCAACGCCAACCCGGTCTCGGCCGCGGCGGGCATCGCCTGCCTGACCATCCTGGCGGAGACGGATGCGGTGGCCAAGGCGCATGCCACGGCGGATGTGCTGCGTGCCGGCCTGAACGATGCGCTGGTGGATGCCGGCCTGAAATGGTCGATCTACGGCAATTACTCGGGCTTCCACCTGTTCACCAACCCGAACGGCCGCGACATCACGCCGCACGGGTTCGATGCGCTCTCGGCGGGCATGGAAGAGCTGAAGGCTCAGGCGCCGCGGCTGAACAACCGCCTGCGCCTGGCGATGCTGGTCAACGGTGTGGACCTGAACCCGCGGCTGGGTGGCTTCACCTCGGCCAGCCACACGCTGGAGGATGTGGCGGCGACGGTCGCGGCGTTCCGCGAGTCATTGGCGATGATCAAATCCGAAGGCGAGATCTGAGATGAACGACGCCGATCTGGGGTTTTTGCCGGCCACCACGCTGGCGCCGATGATCAAGGCGAAGCAGATCTCGCCGGTTGAGGTGATGGCGGCGCTGCTGCGGCGGATCGAGGCGCTGGAGCCGAAGATCAACGCGATGGCCGCCTGGGATGGCGATCGCGCCATGGCCGGGGCGCGGCGGGCCGAGGCGGCGCTGATGGGCGGCGGGCCGCTGGGGCGGCTGCACGGCCTTCCGGTGACGATCAAGGACCTCGTCTGGACCAAGGACTTCAACACCGAGGCCGGCAGCTTCATCCAGCAGGGCTTCCGCGCGCCGAAGGATGCGCCGGTGGTGGAGCGGCTGCAGGACGCGGGCGCCATCGTGGTGGGCAAGACGACGACCAGCGAGTTCGGCTGGTCCGGCATCTCGCGCTCGCCGCTGACGGGGATCACGCATAATCCGTGGAAGCAGGGCTACAACGCAGGTGCGTCCTCCGCCGGGGCGGGGGCGGCGGCGGCGGCGGGTTATGGGGCGCTGCACCAGGGCAGCGACGGCGCCGGCTCGGTGCGGATGCCCAGCCATTTCTGCGGCATCTACGGGCTGAAGCCGAGCTTCGGGCGCATTCCCTATCACCCGGTGCCGGTGGGCGACTTCACCAGCCATATCGGGCCGATGACGCGCACGGTGGCGGATTCCGCGCTGATGACCGAGGTGATGGCCGGCCCGCATCCGGGCGACCACACCACGCTGGAAGCCTGGCCCGCCCCCTACAGCGCGCGGCTGGGGGAGGGCATCCGCGGCGCGCGGGTGGCCTTCAGCATGGACCTCGGCCACGCCAGGGTGGACCCTGATGTGGCGGCCCTGGTGCGCAGCGCGGCCGAGAAGTTCGCGGCCGGCGCCGGCTTCGAATTGCATGACGTGACGCCGGACTGGGGCCCGCTCGGCCCGGCGCTCGGCCGCGGCTTCTGGGCGGCGCACATGGCGCGCATGACCGGGCGGCTGGCCGAATGGGGCAACCGGATGGACCCCGGGCTCGTCGCCTGCATCCGCGAGGGCAGCGAGATGCCGACCTCAGCCTATCTCGGCCTGAAGGAGCGCAAGCACGCCTATATCGCGGCGATCCACGCGTTCTTCGAGGAGTGGGACTATCTGATCACGCCGACCTGCTCCACCGCCGCCTTCCCGGCTGAGCGGCTGATGCCGGAGCACTGGCCGCAGCACAGCTGGGACTGGATGCAGTGGGCGGAGTTCAGCTACCCCTTCAACATGTCCTGGAACCCCGCGGCCACGGTGCCGGCGGGCTTCAATGCGGCCGGCCTGCCGGTGGGCTTGCAGATCGTCGGGCGCCGGTTCAACGACCTCGGCGTGCTGCAGGCGAGTGCGGCGTTCGAGCAGGTGCTGCCCTGGGCGGATAAGCGGCCGGCGATGAATTGGTGAGCTTCACCGTCCAGCCGATCGGCCGGCTTCGCACGCCCTGGAAGACGACGAGCGAGTGCCCGCGCAACGGCCGCCGTGCCGACCCGCCGCCAGTGTGCACGGTGGAGCTGGACGCGGCGTTCGTGGAGGGGCTTCACTCGATCGAGGGCTACAGCCACCTGATCCTGCTGTATTGGCTCGACCAGTCCGGCCCGCCGGAGATGGTGTTCAAGCCGCCCTTCGATGACCAGCCGCGCGGGGTGTTCGCCACGCGCACCCCCCGCCGCCCCAACCCGATCGGCCTGAGCGTGGTGAAGTTCGAGGGGATGGCCGCCCCTGGCGTGTTGCAGGTGCGCTGGCTCGATTGCGTGGACGGCACGCCGCTGGTGGACATCAAACCCTACCTCGTGACCACCGACTGCGAACCCGAGGCAACAATGGGCTTCCAGGCCAACCGCCGAAGATAGGAGCCGCCGATGGCCCGACCCGACCGCAAGCTGCCGCAACCCCGCGCGATGATCACCGCCCCGCAGCCCGAAGCGGTCGAGGCCGGCGCCGCCATCCTCGCGGCGGGCGGCAGCGCGGTGGATGCAGCCCTCGCCTGCGCTTTCACCCAGGGCGTCGTCGATCCGCTGATGTGCGGCATCGGCGGCCTGGGATCGATGCAGGTGTTCGACCCCGCGACTGGCCGGCATGAGGTGATCGACGGCCTGTCCACCTGCCCCGGCGCCTGCACGCCGGCGATGTGGGAGTCGATTTTCGAGCGCGAATGCGCGGACGGCTACGGCTATGTGCTCACGGGTGCAGTGAACGAACTCGGCCGCACGGCGGTGACCACGCCGGGTATCCTGCGGCTGTTCGCCCACGCGCATGCGCAGTACGGCACGCTGCCTTGGTCCGACCTGTTCGGCCCGGCGATCGGCTTCGCCAGGGACGGCTGGGTGATCCGCCCGCATGTGGCCGGCATGATGACGACGGATGAGCGCGCCTATGGCCGCCAGCCCTATTCGGCGAAGCTGGCGGCGACGCCGGACGGTGCCGCGCTGTATCTGCGGCCGGACGGCACGCCCAAGCGCGTCGGCGACGGCGTGCGCAACCCCGATCTCGCCGCCACGCTGTCCACGATTGCCGCTGAAGGGGTCGAGAGCTTCTACACCGGCGCCATTGCCGCACGCATTGTGGCGGACATGGAACAGCATGGCGGCCTGCTCTCGGCCGCCGACCTCGCCGGCTTCAAGCCGCGGGTGCATGCGCCGCTGGAGATCACCTATCGCGGCCGCCGTATCGCGGTGCCGCCGCCGCCGGCCGGTGGGATCGTGGTCGCCGAGATGCTGCGCATCCTCGAACGCTTCGATCTCGTCTCGCTTGGCCACAACTCGGCGGCCTATATCGCGGTGGTGGCCGAGGCGATGAAGATCGCCGGGCTCGACAAGGAGACGCATATCGGCGACCCCGATTTCGCCCCGCCGCCGCTGGAGATGCTGCTGTCGGACGCCTATGCGGACAGCCTCGCCGCGCGCATCCGCTCCGGCGAAAAAACTTCCCTCCCGCGCGTCGGCGGGGATTCCAAGCACACGACGACGGTCTCCTGCGTCGATGCGCGCGGCATGGTGGTGTCGCTGACCCACACCCTCGGCGTGCCCTCCGGCGTCATCCCGCCCGGCACCGGCTTCATGCTGAACGGCGCGATGAACTGGTATGATCCGCGCCCCGGCCGCCCCGGCTCGATCGCCGCCGGCAAGCGCCGCTTCTCCTCGATGTCGCCGACGCTGGTGTTCGAGGGCGCCACCCCGGTGATGACCCTCGGCGCCCCCGGCGGCGCCTGGATCGGTGTGGCGCTGCTGCAGGTGCTGCTCAACGTGCTGGACTGGGGGATGACGATGCAGGAGGCGGTGACCGCGCCGCGCTTCTCCGCCACCACCGACGTGATCGACATCTCCAACCGCATCCCCCGCACCGCCCAGCGCGGCGTGGAGGCGATGGGCTATCAGGTCCGCCGTTCGCCGCTCTCCTACCCCTTCGCCGCCCCGCACGGCATTACCCTTTGGGATGGGCGGATCGAAGGCGGGGCGGACCCGCAGCGCGACGGCTACGCACAAGGAGTCTGAGAATGGCAAACGTGATCGACCTGCCCGAACGCGGCTTCCGCTTCGTCGAAGGCGTGTTCCAGTATTCCGCCGGCGTCGCCGCCCTGCCGGGATACCGGATGGAGCGCGCCCGCTTCGCCGACCCGGTGCCGCTGGACGAGGGCTTCACCCGCATCGAGGCCTATCTGCGCAGCCGCGGCCTGCCGCCCACCGCCTTCGCCGCCTGCGAACTGCGCTCTCCCGCGCCGTTCACCGAGGACGGCTTCACCGCCTTCAACCGCCTGTATTTTGCCGTGCTGGAGCGCTGGGGCGTCATCGCCGACGGGAAGAACCCGGTCGCCCGCTCCAACGTCTGCCCGGAACTGCACAAGCCGGCTGGCCCGTCATTCCACGCCTTCAGCTTCGCCGTGCCGGCAGACGCCCCACCCAGCTTCGTCATCGCCGGTAGCGGCGAGAGCGCCGAAGGGCAGGGGAGCTACGCCGCCAACACGATCGCCTATCGCGACCTCTCGCCCGCCGGCATGCTGCTGAAGGCGCGGCACGTGCTGGGCGAGATGGAACGGCGCATGGCCGCCCTCGGCTTCGCCTGGGCCGATACCACGGCCTTGCAGGTCTATACCGTGCACGACATCACGCCCTTCCTCGCGGACGAGATCGTCGCGCGCGGTGCGGCCCGGCACGGCGCGACGTGGCACTACTGCCGCCCGCCGGTGGTCGATCTCGAGTTCGAGCTCGACTGCCGCGGCGTCGCGCAGGAAGTGGTCCTCAGTAAGTCGCCTTGATCGTTGCCGCCTCGCCGGACTGGCGCACCACGCCGACGGCGGCGCGCAGGTCGTCCATGTAGGGTTCGAAGGCGCGGGCATGCACCATCGACATCATCCGGTGGATGCCGCGCGGCTTCTGCGTCAGGCCCGGCAACCAGCCCTTGCCGCTCATCAGCTCGGCCACCCGGAACACGTCGAACTCCGTTGAGCCGTAGGTGACGATGGCGAGATCCGGCGCGCCGAGGATGTGCAGGCCGCCGACCTCGCACACCGCTGCCTTGTAGGCATCGATGAAGCCCATCAGCTCGGTGGCGATCGCCTTGTAGCCGTCCACACCGAGGAAGTTCAGCGTTGCCCAGGCACCGGCCACGCCACCGGCCGGGCGGGTGCCGCAGATGGTGGAGGTGATGAACCGCCCATTCGGCCACACATCCGCATCGAAGAAATGATGCTTCGCCCGCGCCGCATCCCGGTAGAACACGGTGGAGGCGGGCTTCGGGCAGAAGCCATACTTGTGCAGGTCGGCCGAGAGCGAACAAACGCCGGGCACCGCGAAATCGAAGTCGGGGATGGTGCGGCCGATCATCCGCACGAAGGGCGCGAGATAGCCGCCGACGCAGGCGTCCACATGCAGCCACACCCCGCGGCGCGTGGCGATCTCGCCGAGGGCCGCGATCGGGTCGATCATGCCATACGGAAAATTCGGCGCGGAGCCGACGAGCATGATGGTGTCGTCATCGATCAGCGCCTCCATCGCCGCGAGGTCCATCCGCAGATCGGCGCCGACGGGCGCGCGGCGGACGTCGAGGTCCATCAGCTTGGCACCCTTGTCGAACGCCGGATGCGCCGTCTCGCTGGCGACGATGTTGCCGCGATGCCGCCGCTCGCCCCGCGCCGCGCGGTTGAAGTCGCGGCAGGACTGCACCGCCTGTATGATGCTCTCAGTGCCGCCGGTGGACATGAAGCCCTGCGCGCCGTCCGGGGCGTTGAAGAGGCCGAGCGCCATGTCGATCACCTCCTCCTCCATGCGCTTCACGGAGGGGTAGGCGCGCTTGGCGCCCAGCGCGTTCTCCGAGAAATACTCGAAGAATCCGGCCTTCCCGGCCTCGTACACTGCCTGGTCGGCCTCGAAATAATACAGCGGCACCCGGCCGTGCTGCCAGTCCATGTCGCCAGCCTTGAAGCTGCGCATCTGTGCCAGGAGCGCATCCTGGCTCTGGCCGGCCTGCGGCAGGGTAAGGCGCGCCATGGCAGTCTCCTCGATGGTGGGGTCTGGCGTTCCGGGCTGATGGCGCCGGTGAGGAGGGTGGATCGGCCTGTCCCATTTTGCAATCGCAGGATGGGAGATATTGCGCAAAATGCGAATCGGACGGCGGGACGGACATTGCTGAGGAAAAATTAACCATATGATATAATTAGGAGTTTATCTCACGAAGAATGGCATCAGGCTTGCAACCCGGACACGCAGGCATGAGGCCGACCTCATGCCAACAGGATTGATCGACACGGCGCGTGCCTGCCGCCTGGCCCAAAACCTCAACCCTTCCGCTGGAGCTGTTTCATGAAAATGCTGTCGCGTCGCGCTGCCCTCGCATGCGGCGGATTGGCCGCCGCCGGTTTCGCCCGCCCCGCCAGAGCGACAGCAAACCGGCTCGCAGCACCCAGCGGGAAGGTGGTGCTGAGCATCTCCGGCCAGCTTGGCGTGACCAACGCCCCCGATGCCGCCCAGTTCGACATGGCGATGCTGGAGGCGCTCGGCGTCGAATCCTTCTCGACCGCAACGCCGTGGTTCACCGGCAAGGTGACGTTCGAGGGCGTGCCGATGGCGCGGCTGCTTGAGCATGTCGGCGCCCGCGGCACGGCCGTCACCGCGCTGGCGCTGAACGACTACAGCACCGAGATCCCGATGGAGGACTTCACCCGCCACCGTGTGCTGCTGGCGAGCAAGCGCGACGGCGCCTACATGCCGGTGAAGGACAAGGGGCCGCTGTTCATCGTCTATCCCTATGATTCCGACCCGATGCTGAGCCATCAGCGCTTCTACAGCCGCTCGGCCTGGCAGCTCGCCCGCCTGATCGTGAAGTGAGGGTGGCGCCGGCCCCGGGATTGCAAGGGAGCGTCGCTGCCCCACGACGGTTGAAGTGGGTGCTGGCGGCGATCCTGCTGTTCCTGGCCGGCATTGCCGTCATCACGTCGTGCCTGATCGTCGAACGCCAGGAGAGCCTGCAGCGGGTCTCGCGCTACAATCTCTCGTGGCTGCTCAGCCAGGCGGCGAACGAGACGGTCCGATTGGTGGAGATCGTCTCAGCCGCGGCCGTGCCTGGCAGCGGGGTAGACGCGGACGACGTCGGTCTGCGCGTCGATATTCTCGAAAACCGGCTTGGCCTGCTGGAGCATGGCGAGGCAGATGCCTTTATCCGCGCCCGCCCGCCGCACATCGCCACCGTGGCGGCGTTGCGGGCGGGACTGGCGCAGGTGCATGCCCACGTGCCGGCATTGCCCGATCCAAAGGCTGCGATTGCCATCCGCGCCGCGCTGGAGCCGCTGGTGCCCCGCATGTTGCAGATGGCCGCCGCCGCCAATTCCCATGCGGGCGACCTCGTCGGCATCGATCAAGCCCAGCTCGGCCGCCTGCACTGGACGCTGACCGGCCTGATGTTCGCAATCCTCGCCTGTGCTGCGGGGCTCGCGGCGGTGTTCGCACGGCTGCGCGAGCGGCTCGTCGGGCAATTGATCGAGGCCAAGGTGGTGGCCGAGCAGGCCAATGCGGCGAAGTCGCAGTTCCTGGCCAACATCAGCCATGACCTCCGCACCCCGCTGAACGGGCTGTTGGGCATGGTCGAGGCGCTGTCGATGCAGCCCTTGCAGCCCCGCCAGTCGCGCTACGCCGCCTCGGCCCTGCGTTCGGGCAAGGTGCTGCTGGAGTTGATTTCCGGCATCCTCGATTTCTCCCGCATCGAAGCGCGCCGTTTAGAGCTGGAGGCGCAGCCCTTCAGCCCGCGCGCGGCTTTGGAGGAGGTCGAGGAGCTGCTCGGCGGCCTTGCCCAGGCGAAAGGGCTCACGCTGACGCTGAAGCTGGCATCTGACCTGCCGCAGCTGGTCGTCGGCGATGCAGCGCGGCTGCGGCAGGTGCTGATCAACATCGTCGGCAACGCCATCAAGTTCACGTCTAAGGGCCACGTGGTCGTCACCGCCGCAGTCAGGCCGGCGGAGGCGCGGGGCTTGGCGCTTTGCTTTACCGTGGAGGACACGGGGATCGGCATTCCCGGCGCGCAACAGGCCGCGATCTTCGATCCCTTCGCGCAGGTCGATGGATCGAATACCCGCCGCTTCGGCGGTGCCGGGCTTGGCCTGTCGATCGCGCAGGAACTGGTGGGCCTGATGGGCGGGCGGATCACGGTCGAGAGCGCGCTGGGCGCCGGTTCGACCTTTGCCTTCACCGTCGTGTTCGGTGCGGCGGCGGTTGTGGTGCCGCTGCGCGTGGCCCCGGCGGCGGTGGTTCCGATCGCCGCGCCGTCCGCCGGGCCGGGGATGCGCGTCCTGGTGGTGGATGACAGCGCGACCAGCCGGGAAGTCGCCCGCTATTTCCTCGAGGAGTCGGGCTGCCTGGTGGACGAGGCGGAGGACGGCCGGCAGGCGCTGGCTGGGTTGCAACACGCCGCCTACGACCTGATCCTGATGGACCGGCACATGCCGGAGATGGACGGGGTGGAAGCCACCCGGCGCATCCGCAGCGGCGAGGCCGGTGATGCCGCGGGAAGCGTGGTCATTGGACTGTCGGCAGGCGCCCTTGAGTCGGAGCGGGACGCCTGCCTGCAGGCCGGTATGGACGGTTATCTGACCAAACCCGTCACCTTCGGGCAGATCGAAAACCTCGTGCGGCAGTGGGCGCCGAAGACTACCGCCCGCGCAGGCTGACGCCGTGCGGGAACTTCGCCTTGTATTCGGCCACCCCGGTTTCCATCGTGATGAACTTCGCGCCTTCGGCTTTCAGCACTTCGATCATGTGTTCCAGCATGAACATCCGCTGGCCGCGGCCGACGACATGGGGGTGGAAGGTGTAGGTGAGGATGCCCCAGTCGGTCGATTTCTTCATGTATTTGAATTCGTTGATGAAGTTCTCGAACACCAGGCGGGCGTTCTGCAGGCCCGGATTGATGCCGACCGCCGAGCGGTTGTACTCGAAATGCGGCGCATCATCCAGCGACCAGGAGATCGGCATCTCCACCAGCTCGGTATCCGGACCGAACTGCATCGGCTCGAGCAGGGTCACCACGTCGCCGCGGCGGGCCTGATACGGCATGTAGTCGTGCCCCATCATCGAGCTGTCGTAGATGAAGCCGTGCTTGATCAGGAAATCCACCGAATGCGCCGTCAGGTCCCAGGCCGGTGAGCGGTAGCCGGCCGGCTTCTTACCGGTCAGCGCCTCGATGCAGGCATTGGCGCGCACCAGCTCGGCTTCCTCATCCTCCGGCGACAGAGTGGCGGGCACGCGATGGGTCCAGCCGTGGTTGCCGATCTCGTGGCCGTTGGCATGCACGGCGGCAACGCAGGAGGGGTAGCTCTCGATCGTATGGCCCGGAATGAACCACGTGGTCGGGATGTTCGTCTCGTTGAGCAGGCGCAGGATGCGCGCGGTGGCGGGAATGCCGAAATCGCCGCGGCTCATCGCCGTCGGCGTTGTCATGCCGCGGGAAATCTGGGCGGAGACGTTGTCGTGGTCGAAGGTCAGGCATACGAAATGGTCGGCCATGCGGTTTGTCCTTGGTGGCTGTCAGGGTAAGGCGGGCTCGGCGGTAGCGTCAGGCAGCGGCGGCAGGGGGTGGCGGATGCCTCTTGTGCGATGGGCCAACAGGATCAAGCCTCTGCGTCCGAACGGCAAGGGGGCGGGCATGCGATTCGCAGGCAAGACGGCAGTGATCACCGGGGCGGCATCTGGCCTGGGGGCGGAAGTGGCCCGGCGGATGGCGGCAGAGGGGGCGGCAAGCCTGCTGCTGCTGGACCGCGACGCGGCGGGCCTGGCCGCCACCGCGGCGGATTGCGGCGGTGTCGCGCGCACCGCGGTGCTCGACGTCGCCGATGCGGCAGCGTGGGATGCGCTCGACCCCGGCACGCCGGACATCCTGATCTGTGCGGCCGGCATGCTCGGCCCCGCCGTGCCGATCCCGGACTGCACGCCGGAGGACTGGGACCGGGTGTTCGCGGTGAATGTGCGCGGCACCTATCTCGCCGCCCGGCGCGTGCTGCCGGTGATGCGCCGGCCGGGGGCCATCGTGAACTTCGCCTCCACCGCCGGCCTCGGCGGCTCCGCCGTGCTCGGCCCCTATTCCGCCAGCAAAGGGGCGGTGGTGATGCTGACGAAAAGCCTGGCGCTGGACCTCGCCACCAAGGGCGTGCGCGTCAACTGCGTCTGCCCCGGCGCGATCGAAACACCGATGCTGGAGGCGACCTTCGCCAGTGCGGGCGATGCCGCCGCCCAGGCCGCGCGCATCGATGTCTGGCGCCAGCGCCACCCCATGCGCCGCTTCGGCACCGCCGCCGAGGTGGCCGAGGCGGTGCTCTATCTCGCCAGCGACGCCGCCGGCTTCACCACCGGCGTGGCGCTGCCGGTGGATGGCGGGCGCCTGGCCTGAGCGGCCGCTCTTTCCACCATCCCGTCCCGGGGTGTAGCCTGCCGGCAACGGGAAGGATGGCCATGGATCACCTCGCCGCCGGCGGCATCGACTGCGACGTGCATCCGGCATTGCCCGGCATGGCGGCGCTGCTGCCGTACCTGGAACCCTACTGGCGCGAACAGGTCACCGTGCGCGGCATCGACGGGCTGGACCTGTCGAGCTTCCCGCTCCGCGTCCCCGCCCACGCCCGCCCCGATTGGCAGCCGGCGATCGGCAAGGCCGGCGAACACCGCCCGGACCTGATCCGCCAGGCGCTGGACGGCTTCGGTACCAGCATCGCCATCCTCAACCCGCTCTACGGCATCCAGGCCGTCTACAACGACTTCTTCGCCGCCGCCCTGGCCACCGCGATGAACAAGTGGCTCGCCGCCGAGTGGCTGGACCACGACCCCCGCCTGCGCGGCTCCATCACCATCGCCAGCCAGAACGCCGAGCTGGCCGTCGCCGAAATCGAGCGCTGCGCCGGCGACCGCCGCTTCGTGCAAATCCTCATGATCTGCATGCAGGACGCGCCCCTCGGCCGGCGCCAGTACTGGCCGATCTACGCCGCCGCCGAGCGGCATGGCCTGACCATCGGCATCCACGCCGGCAGCACCCACCGCCACGCCACCACCTCGAACGGCTGGCCGAGCTTCCATCTGGAGGACTATGTCGCCAACGCCCAGGGCTTCCAGTCCAACCTGCTGAGCCTGATCCATGAGGGGGTGTTCCACGAATACCCTGCCCTGCGGATGGTCTGCCTCGAATCCGGCTTCACCTGGCTGCCGAACTTCCTCTGGCGGGCCAATCGGACGTGGCGCGGCGTGCGCGCCGAGGTCCCCTGGGTCGATCGCCCGCCCGCCGAGATCATCCGCGACCACGTCAGCTTCACCCTGCAACCCGCCGACCCGCCACCGGATGCCGCCGACCTCGCCGAGGTGATCGCCCAGATCGGCGGCGACCAGATGCTCGTCTTCTCCACCGACTACCCCCACTGGCAGTTCGACGGCGCGGACCCCTTCCCAGCCGGCTTCCCCGCTGCCCTGAAGCCGCGCGTGCTGCGCGACAACGCCCTGCGTGCCTATCCCCGTCTCAAGGAGACGCTGACATGACCCCCGAAGATGGCCGCCTCCCCCAGCCCGAGATCCAGGCGCACTCCCGCCTGCGCCTGATCGACTGCGACGTCCACCACGCCCTGCGCGACATGTCGGACCTCTACCCCTATCTCTCCCAGCACTGGCGCGACCATCTGGAGACCTATGGCAGCCGGATGAAGGTGCCGTTCAGCGGCAGCTCCCCCTACCCCAAGGTCGCCCCCGCCCTCTCCCGCACCGATGCCTGGCCGCCGGATGGCAGCCCCCCCGGCGCCAACCTCGCCTTCCTCCAGCACCAGCTGCTCGACCGCTACGACGTCGAATACGGCATGCTCCACCTGCTGACGCCGCAGGGCATGGACCAGCGCAACCAGGATCTGGGCGCCGCCCTCTGCCGCGCCATCAACACCTGGGTGGTGGACCACTGGACCAGCCAGGACAAACGCCTGCGCGCCGCCATCATGGTCCCCGGCGAGGACCCCGCCGCCGCCGTCGCCGAAATCGAGCACTGGTCGGGCCACCCCGATTTCAGCCAGATCTCGATGGTCACCCACACCATCGAGCCGATGGGCCGCCGCCGCTACTGGCCGATCTTCCAGGCCGCGGTCGATGCCGGCCTGCCGCTCGGCCTGCACACCTCCGGCTTCAACGGCCACGCCATCAGCGGCGCCGGCTGGGCCAGCTACTATGTGGAGGAGCAGCACAACGTCGCCATCTCCCAGCAGGCGCTGTGCATGTCGATGGTCGTCGAAGGCGTGTTCGAACGCTTCCCCGCCCTAAAACTCGTCATCGTCGAAGCCGGCCTTGCCTGGGTTCCCGCCATGGCCTGGCGCCTCGACGCCCAGTACAAGCGCATGAAGGCAGAAGTCCCCCACCTCCAGCGTCTACCCTCCGAAGTCATGCGCAAGCATATCTGGTACACCACCCAGCCCTCCGACGAGCCGGAAAATCCCGAAGACCTCCGCCGCATCTTCGACTGGATGGGCTGGGACCGCGTGCTGTTCGCCACCGACTACCCGCACTGGGACATGGACAACCCGGAACACGTCTTCAAACTCCGCCTGAGCGAAGCCGAACGCCGCATGCTCTTCAACACTAACGCCCGCGCTGTGTACAAGCTGCCGTGATGCAGGCGTGTGGCAGCAAGGGTCTTCTTTTTGTGAACTTGCGACGGCGGAGACGCCGCGCAGGAAAGAAGCAAAAAAACTTCATCCGTTTGGAGCCGGCTTTCTCAGCGGCGGGGCACCCAGGAGCAAAAGTTTTTTGCTTCTTTTTTTCAAAAAAGAAGATGCTTCCTCCCTGCCACTTGCCTGACCTGAGCCCCCAAACATGAGACACGTCGTCGCCACCGCCGCCGAAATCCCGTCGGGATCGCGCAAGATCGTCACCATCCGCGGCCGCGAGATCGGCGTGTTCAACCACAATGGCGAGTATTTCGCCCTGTTGAACCGCTGCCCGCACCAGGGCGGCGAGCTGTGCAAGGGCACGCTCGTCGGCCTCGCCACCTCCACCCGCCCCGGCAGTTTCGAGTGGTCGCGCGCGGGCGAGATGCTGAAATGCCCCTGGCACGGCTGGGAATACGACATCCGCACCGGCCAATCCTGGTGCGACCCGAACGACACCAAGGTGAAAGCTTACGACGTGACGCTGGAACCCGGCGAAGCCCTGGCCCGCGGGCCGTTCGTCGCCGAGACCTTTGCCGTCACCGTCGAGGAGTCGTATGTCGTTGTGGACGTGTGACTCGGGCCACGCAAACAAGGAAACGCCATGACCATCAAGGGTAAAGCCTATATCGCGGGGGCCTACGAGCACCCGACGCGCAAGGCGCCGGACAAATCCGTCGCCCAGCTCCACGCCGAATCCGCCGCCGGCGCGCTCGCCGATGCCGGCCTGACGAAGGACGACGTGGACGGCTATTTCTGCGCCGGCGACGCCCCGGGCATGGGCCCCGTCAACATGCTCGACTATCTGAATCTCCGCGTGCGCCACGCCGACAGCACAGACTACGGCGGCTGCTCCTACATCGCTGCCGTCGCCCCCGCCGCCGAGGCGATCGACGCCGGCAAGTGCAAC
>CAMCJI010000086.1 GCA_945874805.1 Asaia bogorensis
GTTGCAGGAGCAGGGCTTCCGGGTCACCGAAAACCTCGCCGGCATCCCCACTGCGATGATGGGCGAGTGGGGCGAGGACGGCCCGGTGATCGCCATTCTCGGCGAGTATGACGCGCTGCCCGGCCTGAGCCAGGAAGCCGGCGCCATCACCCACACGCCGCTGCCGGGGGACGGCATGGGCCACGGCTGCGGCCATAATCTGCTCGGCTCGGCGGCCATGCTCGCCGCCACCGCGGTGAAGGACTGGCTGGCTGAGAACGGTGTGAAGGGCCGCGTGCGCTACTACGGCTGCCCGGCCGAGGAGGGCGGTGCCGCCAAGGCGTTCATGGTCCGCGCCGGCGCCTTCAAGGATGTCGATATCGCCATCACCTGGCACCCCATGCCATTTGCCGGCGTCAATGACGCTCAGGCGCTCGCCAACACCCGCATCGATATCGCTTTTTCCGGCCGCGCGTCGCATGCCGCCGCCGCCCCGCATCTCGGGCGGTCGGCGCTCGATGCCGTCGAGCTGATGAATGTCGGCGTGAACTACATGCGTGAGCACATGCCGTCGGACGCGCGCATCCACTACGCCGTGCTGGACACCGGCGGCGTCGCGCCGAACGTGGTGCAGGCCACCGCGAAAGTCCGCTACGCCGTCCGCGCGCGCGACACCGCGCAGATGACGGCGCTGCTGGAGCGGGTGAAGAAGGTCGCCGAGGGTGCGGCCCTGATGACCGAGACGACGGTGACCGGCACGGTGATCTCCGCCGTCTCCAACCTCGTCGGCAACCTGCCGCTGGAGCGGGCGATGCACGCCAATTTCATGCGCCTCGGCCCGCCGCCGTTCGATGCGGCGGACCGGGAATTTGCTGAGCAGATCCGCGCCACCCTGTCCGACGAGGACATCGCCAGCCACTACAAGCGCGCTGGCCTCAAGCCCCGCCGCGATCAGCCGCTGGCCGATGAGATCGTGCCGCTCGGCCTCACCGGCGAGGCGATGCTGGGCAGCACCGATGTGGGCGACGTCTCCTGGGTCGTCCCCCTCGTCCAGGCAGATGGCGCGACGATTGCCATCGGCACGCCCTTCCATTCCTGGCAGCTCACCGCCCAGGGCAAGTCGCCGCTGGCGAAGAAGGGCATGGTGCATGTGGCCAAGGTTATGGCCGCGACTGCGCTCGACGCGATCCAGAACCCCGAGCTCGTCGCCGCCGCGAAGGCGGACCTGGCGGCGCGCACGGCCGATCACCCCTATGCCCCGACCATCCCCGCCGGCGTGAACCCGCCGATCCGCAAGCCGGCCTGAGGATCTAACCATGCGCAACGCCGATGAAATCTGGACCCTGGTCGATCGCCACCGCGCGGCGTTCGAGGGCCTGTCCGACCGGGTGTTCGACACGCCGGAGATCAACTTCACCGAACACCGCTCGGCCGCCGAGCATACAGCGATGCTGCGCGAACAGGGCTTCCGGGTCACCGAGAACCTCGCCGGCCTGCCGACCGCGATGATGGGCGAATGGGGGGAGGGCGGTCCGGTCATCGCCATCCTCGGCGAGTATGACGCGCTGCCGGGCCTCTCGCAGCAGGCCGGCGAATCCGCCCACACCCCGCTGCCCGGTGACGGCGCCGGGCATGGCTGCGGCCACAACCTGCTCGGCTCCGGCGCCATGCTGGCCGCCACCGCGGTGAAGGACTGGCTGGAGGCCAACGGCATCAAGGGCCGCGTGCGCTATTACGGCTGCCCCGCCGAGGAGGGCGGCTCCGGCAAGGCGTTCATGACCCGCGAGGGCGTGTTCGACGATTGCGACATCGCCATCACCTGGCACCCCATGCCCTTCCCCGGCGTCAACCCGGCGAAGTCGCTGGCCAATGTGATGGTGGATTTCACCTTCGCCGGCCGCGCCTCCCACGCCGCCGCCGCCCCGCATCTCGGCCGCTCGGCGCTGGATGCGGTGGAACTGATGAATGTCGGCGTGAACTACATGCGCGAGCACATGCCGTCCGACGCGCGCATCCATTACGCCCTGCTCGATGCCGGCGGGGTGGCGCCGAACGTGGTGCAGGCCTCGGCAAAGGTGCGCTACATGATCCGCGGCGCCACCAGCCCGGATGTGCGGGCGCTGGAGGCCCGGGTGCGCAAGATCGCAGACGGCGCCTGCCTGATGACGGAATGCAGCGTGACGACGCAGATCGTCGCCGGCATGTCGAACCTCGTCGGCAACGGGCCGCTGGAGGAGGCGATGCACGCCAACCTCATGCGCCTCGGCCTGCCGGATTGGGACGATGCGGACCGCAAGTTCGCCGAGGACATCCGCGCCACCCTCCGCCAGGAGGATATCGACGCCCACTACAAGCATGTCGGCTTCAAGCCCCGCGGCGACGAGCCGCTGCCCGAGCGCATCGTGCCGCTGCACCAGAAGGGTGAGGTGCTGCAAGGCTCCACCGATGTCGGCGACGTCTCCTGGAAGGTGCCGCTGGTGCAGGCGGACGGGGCGACGATCGCCATCGGCTCGCCGTTCCATTCCTGGCAGTTCACCGCCCAGGGCAAATCGGCGCATGCCAAGAAGGGCATGGTGCACGTGGCGAAGGTGATGGCTGCCACCGCACTGGATGCCTTGCAGAACCCCGCACTCGTCGCGGCCGCCAAGGCCGAGCTCGTCGCCCGCACCAATGGCGAGCCCTATATCTGCCCGATCCCCGAGGGCGTGGAGGCGCCGGGCAGCCTGCGGCGGTAACGATCTCTCCAGGGGTGGTCCGCCACCCCTGGACAAGCCCGGTTGCACGCAATAGATGAGAATGCGTCGCATTTACGCCGCCCTCTCGGAGACCCCGCTCATGCCGCCCCGCCTCAGCCGCCGCCTGCTGCTCGCCGCCCTGCTCGCCTCCGCCGCCCCCGTGGCGGCCCGGGCGCAGACGGCCCCGTTGGTTGTCTACAACGCCCAGCACGCCAGCCTGACGAAAGCCTGGGTCGAGGGCTTCACCCGGGAGACCGGCATTGCCGTCACCCTGCGCAACGGCAGCGACACCGAACTGGGCAACCAGATCGTGCAGGAGGGTGCGGCCTCCCCGGCAGATGTGTTCCTCACCGAAAACTCGCCGGCGATGGCGCTGGTCGAGAAGGCCGGGCTGTTCGCCCCGGTGGCAGCGGACACGCTCGCCCTGGTGCCGGCGGGCTTCCGGCCGGCCAACGGGCAGTGGGTCGGCATCGCCGCGCGCAGCACCGTCTTCGTCTACAACACCAAGCGCCTGACCCCGGCGCAACTGCCGAAGTCGCTGCTGGACCTGGCGGACCCCGCCTGGAAGGGCCGCTGGGCGGCATCGCCCTCCGGTGCGGACTTCCAGGCCATTGTCGGCGCCCTGCTGCAACTCAAGGGCGAGGCCGCCACTGCGGCCTGGCTGCGGGCCATGAAGTCCAACGTTGTCGCCTACCGCGGCAACAGCGTGGCGATGAAGGCAGTCAACGCCGGTGAGGTCGATGGCGCGGTGATCTACAACTATTACTGGTTCGGTGACCGCGCGAGGACCGGTGAGAACAGCAACAACGTCGCCCTGTATTACTTCCGCGGCCAGGATCCCGGCGCCTTCGTCAGCCTCTCCGGCGGCGGCGTGCTTGCTTCCAGCAAGCGGGCGGCCCAGGCGCAGGCCTTCGTGAAGTGGATCGCGGGCAAAGGCGGGCAGGACATCCTGCGCACCGGCGACTCGTTCGAATACGCAGTGGGCATCGGGGCGGCCTCGCATCCCTCCCTGGTGCCGCTGGCCGAGTTGCAAGCCCCGCAGATCGAACCTTCGCAGATGAACAGCCGCCGGGTGAATGAGCTGATGCTGGCGGCGGGGCTGCTGTAGCCTTCCCGGCGGGAACGGGGTATCGCTCCGCCCACATTCACGCGCGCAGATAAGGAGCAGGAGTTGAGCGGTGCCGCTGTCCGCACCGGTCCCACGCCGGTGCGCATCCCCTGGATCGCGGCGGCGGCCCTGCTGGTCACGCTGGCGGCGCTTATGCCGCTGGGCTTCGTGCTGTGGGCAGGTGTGCAGGCCGGCTGGTCATCCGCCGTGGCCCTGGTCTTCCGCCCGCGGGTGGGCGAACTGCTGGCCAATACCGTGCTGCTGGTGGCGCTGACCCTGCCGCTCTGTGCCGCGCTCGCCTTGGCGATGGCCTGGCTGACCGAACGCAGCGACCTGCCGGGTGCGCGCATCTGGGCCTGGCTGGCGGTGGCGCCGCTGGCAGTTCCGGCCTTCGTCCATTCCTATGCCTGGGTGACGCTGCTGCCTGGGATGCACGGCCTGTCGGGCGGGGTGGCCGTCTCCGTCTGCGCCTATTTCGCCTTCATGTATCTGCCGCTGGCCGCCACGCTCCGCCGGCTGGACCCGGCTTTGGAGGACATCGCCGCCTCACTGGGCCACACGCCCTGGCAGGTGTTCCTTCGCGTGGTGCTGCCGCAGCTGCGTCTGGCCCTTTGCGGCGGCTCGCTGCTGGTCGGGCTGCATCTGCTCGGCGAATACGGCCTGTTCGCCATGATCCGGTTCGACACTTTCACCACGGCGATCTTCGACCAGTTCCAGTCCGCCTATAACGGCCCGGCCGCCAACATGCTCTCCGGCGTGCTGGTGCTCTGCTGCCTTGCCTTGCTCGGGCTGGAGGCGGGTCTGCGCGGCGATGAGCGCTACGCCCGGCTGGGAAGCGGGGCGGCCCGCCTGCGCCGGCGAAGCAGCCTCGGCCGCGCGATGCTGCCCTGCATCGCCGGGCTCCTCCTCACGGCAGCGCTGACCCTCGGCGTGCCGCTGGCCACCCTCGCGCGCTGGCTGATGGCCGGCGGGGCGGCGATCTGGCGGTGGGACGAGATCGGCCCCGCGCTGGTGCAAACCCTGCTGCTGGCCGCGGCGGGCGGCGTGCTGACGCTGCTGGCCGCCCTGCCGATGGCCTGGCTGGCCGTGCGCGCCCCCGGCCCGCTGCAACGCGGGCTGGAGGCCTGCAACTACATCGTCGGTGCGCTGCCCGGCGTGGTGGTGGCGCTGGCGCTGGTGTTCGTCACCGTCCGCGTGGCCATGCCGATCTACCAGACGGCGGTGACAGTGATCGTCGCCTATGTGCTGATGTTCCTGCCGCGCGCTCTGCTGAGCCTGCGCGCCAGCATTGCCCAGGCGCCGGCGGAGCTGGAACACGCCGCCGGCAGCCTCGGCCGCCGCCCCGCCGCCGCCCTGTGGGCGGTGACCGTGCGCCTCGCCGCCCCGGGCGCTGCCGCCGGCATGGCGCTGGTCTCGCTGGGCATCACCAACGAGCTGACCGCGACCCAGTTGCTGGCGCCCACCGGCACGCAGACGCTCGCCACCGCCTTCTGGGCCTACAGCAGCGAGATCGACTATGCGGCCGCGGCACCCTATGCCGTGCTGATGGTCGTCTTCGCCCTGCCGCTGACCTGGCTGCTGCACACCCAATCGCTGCGGGCATCCGGGCGATGACGTTCCTGCGCGTCGAGCATGTCGGCAAGCGCTATGGCGGGGTGACCGCGCTGGCGGATGTTTCCCTCACGGTCGCCGCCGGCAGCCGCACCGCGATCGTCGGCCCCTCCGGCTCCGGCAAGACGACGCTGCTGCGCCTGATCGCCGGGTTCGAGGCGCCGGACAGCGGGCGCATCGTTCTGGACGGGGAGGTTCTGGCCGACGGCACCGCCGCCGTGCCCGCCTACCGCCGCGGCGTCGGCGTGGTGATGCAGGATGGCGCGTTGTTCCCGCATCTGGATGTCGCCGCGAATATCGGCTTCGGCCTGCCCCGCGGCATGGCCGGACGTGCCGCGCGCATCGCCGAGCTGCTGGATATGGTCGGGCTCGATCCCGCGATGGCGCAGCGCCGGCCGGATGCGCTCTCGGGCGGGCAGCAGCAGCGCGTGGCCCTCGCCCGCGCGCTCGCCCGCTCACCCCGGCTGATGCTGCTGGACGAGCCGTTCTCGGCACTCGATACCGCCCTGCGCGCCAGCACCCGCAAGGCGGTCGCCTCCCTGCTGCAAAAGGCCGGCATCGCCACGATCATGGTCACCCACGACCAGGCGGAGGCGCTGTCCTTCGCGGATCAGGTGGCAGTGATGGGGGAGGGGCGGCTGCTCCAGGTCGGCGCGCCGCGCGCGCTGTATCTGCGCCCAGCCACGCCGATGATCGCGGCCTTCCTCGGCGAGGCGGTGATCCTGCCGGCCAGCCTCGCCGACGGGGCCGCCACCTGCGCCCTCGGCCGCATCCCGATCGACGATGCCAACCGGCGGGGCGAGGTGCAGATCATGCTGCGGCCTGAGCAGATCAGCCTGATCCCGCCAGGGGCGGCGCCGGGTTCCGCCCTGGGTCAGGTGCTCGACTGCGATTTCGCCGGCCCGGTGTGCAGCGTCACCCTGCGGCTGGCCGCCGGCCCGGTGCTGACCCTGCGCCAGCCGGGCATCGACGCGCCGGAGGTCGGCGCCAGCGTGGCCCTGGTGGTGCACGGCAGCGCGCACGTCTTCGCTGCCTAGGCTGCCCCGAAGCCGCGCAGGAACATCGCCACCGCCTGCTGCACCGTGGCATCGATTTCCGCCTCGTCCGGCGCTGGCGGCAGCGCCAGGGTGGCGCGCATGAACAGGCTGGCGCGTAGCAGGGCGCCGAACTGGTCGGCGGCCACCCGCGCATCCGGCACCCGCAGCCGCCCGGCGGCGGACTGGATGGCGAGCCACGCCGCGAACCGCTCGCGGAACGCATTCGGCCCGGCAGCCCAGAAGGCGCGGCCGAGCTCGGGAAACCGCGCGCTCTCGGCCACCGCCACGCGGTAGATCGCCAGCGTGCGCGGCTGCAACAGGAAGCGCAGCACCCGCCCGCCGATGCCGCTCAGCGCCGCTGCGATGTCCTCCACCTCGTCGGGGAAGTTGTCGGCGGCCAGGGTGTTGCGGTCGCAGGCTTCGCGCACGATGGAGGCGAACAGCACCTCCTTCGAGGCGAAATGCGCATACAGCGTCGCCTTCGACACGCCGGCCGCGCGGGCGACGGATTCCATGCTCACCGCGCCATAGCCCAGCGCCATGAACAGGTCGGACGCCGCATCGAGCACCTGCCGGCGCTTGCGCGATTCCTCGATCGGAGGGCTGGCCGCCGGCACGATGTCCATGCCGTACTCTGCGGAAGCCGGGCCGGCGACGTCAAGTGGCAACTGAACTGAACCGTTCAGTTTAGCCTTGACGCTGCGCCGCAGCATCCGCATCCTGACCGGTAACGACCTGCCGCAGGAGCCTCTCCCCGATGAACGCCGTGGCCGAAAAGCCCGTGCCCGATGGCATGGCGCAGAGCCAGCCCGCGCCCCCGCCGCCCCGGCGCCTCCTGAAGCTGCTGCGCCTGCTCGTGCTGGCCGGCCTGCTGCTGCTGGCTGCCATCGCCGGGCTGTGGTGGATGAGCGAGGGCCGCTGGGTGATGAGCACCGACAACGCCTATGTGCAGGGCGACATCGTCGTGCTGACCGCCCGCATCGAAGGCGACATCACCGCCATCACCTTCGCCGACAACCAGCGCGTGCGCGCCGGCACCCCGCTGATATCCCTCGACCCCGCCGACTTCTTCTCCCGCCGCGACCAGGCCCGCGCCGGGCTGGCGGAGGCCGAGGCCGCGGTGGTCACCGCCGAGCGCCAGGTGGAACAGACCCGCCTGTCGATCGACGCGGCCGCCGCCACCGTCGTGCAAGCCGAGGCCGAGGCGGTGCGCGCCGCCGCCGATGCCGGCCGCTCCGGCCTGCTCTCCGGCGCCGGCTGGACCTCGCGCCAGGCCAACGACCTGGCGATTGCCACCACCCGCAAGGCCGATGCCGGCGTGCTCGCCGCCCGCGCGCAGAAAAGTGTCGCAGAACAGAGCATCGCGGTGGCACAGGCGCAGGTGGCAACCGCCCAGGCCCGCGTCGGCTCCGCCCGCGCGGCCCTGGCGCTGGCGGAGAACAACCTGTCCCACACCACCATCCGCGCCCCGGCGGACGGGGTGGCGGCCAACCGCGCCGCCCAGCTCGGCCAGCACGTGCAGGTCGGCCAGCAGCTTCTCGCCCTCGCCCCGCCGCCCGAGCGCCTCTTCGTCGTCGCCAACTTCAAGGAGACGCAGATCCGCCGCATGCAGCCCGGCCAGAAGGTGCGGCTGATCCCCGATATCGACGCGGGTGCCGCCGTCACCGGCCGGGTGGACAGCATCGCGCCTGCCACCGGCGCCCTGTTCAGCCTGCTGCCGCCGGAAAACGCGACCGGCAACTTCACCAAGGTCGTCCAGCGCGTGCCGGTCAAACTCACCCTCGACCCCGCGGACGCCGCCCGTGCCGCGTGGCTGCGCGCCGGCCTGTCCATCACCGCCGAGGTCGATACCCGCGGCCCCGACGCCGAGCGCCTGGGCTTCTTCGGCGCCGCCCTGGCAGCCGCCGGGCTGCGCTGATGTCCGGCGGCCTGCCGCAGCCGGCCGCCAAGCAACTCTCCTGGCGCGAATGGGCCGGGTTCTTCTCCATGGTGCTCGGCATGTTCATGGCGATCCTGGACATCCAGATCGTCAGCGCCTCGATCGCCGAAATTCAGGCCGGCCTCTCCGCCAGCGCCGACGAGGTCGCCTGGGTGCAGACCAGCTACCTGATCGCTGAGATCGTGATGATCCCGCTCTCCGGCTGGCTCTCCCGCCTGCTGTCCACGCGCATCATGTTCGTGCTGAGCGCGCTCGGCTTCACGCTGTTCTCCTTCCTCTGCGCCACCGCCTCCAGCCTGGAGGAGATGGTGTTCTACCGCGCCTGCCAGGGCTTCACCGGCGGGGCGATGATCCCCGCCGTGTTCGCCACCTCCTTCCTGCTCTTCCCCGGCCCGCGCCGCGCGCAGATCTCCGTGCTGATCGGCCTGACCGCGACAATGGCCCCCACCATCGGCCCCACCCTCGGCGGCTGGCTGACCCAGGCGCTCAGCTGGCACTGGCTGTTCCTGATCAACGTGCCCATCGGCTTGTTCATCGCCTTCAGCGTCGGCCGCTTCCTCAACATCGACAAGCCGGACTGGAGCCTGCGCCGCAGCTTCGACATCCTCGGCCTGGTGCTCATGGCGATCTTCCTCGCCAGCCTGATCTACGTGCTGGAGGAAGGCGAGCGCGACGGCTGGTTCGAGGACGACCACATCACCGCCTACACTGCGCTGGCGCTGCTGACCGGCGGGCTGTTCTTCTGGCGGATGCTGACCCGGCCGGAGCCGATGGTCGATCTGCGCGCCTTCCGCAACATCAATTTCGCCTTCGGCAGCTTCTTCTCCGTCATCATCGGCGTCGGCCTCTACGGCTCGGTCTACGTCGTGCCGCTGTTCCTCGGCCGCGTGCGCGGGTTCGACAGCCTGGAAATCGGGCAGACGATGTTCGTCACCGGGGTCGCCATGTTCATCTGCGCCCCCATCGCCGGCCGCCTCTCCCGCGTGGTGGACCTGCGGCGGATGCTCGCCTTCGGCCTGTTCACCTTCGCCGTCTCCGTCTGGTGGCTCGCCCACCTGACCAACCAGTCCGCCTTCTGGGAAATGCTGGCCCCGCAAATGCTGCGCGGCGCCTCGATGATGTTCATGTTCCTGCCGGTCAACCAACTCTCCCTCGGCACCATGGCCCCCCACCAGGTGAAAAACGCCGCCGGACTCTACAACCTCATGCGCAACCTCGGCGGCGCCCTGGGGCTGGCGATCATCAACACCATCGCCACCATCCGCAGCGCCACCCACACCCTGCACCTGCAGGAGCAGGTGAACTGGGCCCGCCCCGCCGCCACCCAGGCACTCGACCGCATGGCCCACGCCATGCACGCCACCCACGAAAGCACCGCCCACCTGACCGCCCTGCGCCGCCTGAGCCAACTCGTCCGCCGCGAAGCCCTGGTGCTGACCTATAATGACATCCTGATCTGCATGGCGCTGACCTTCCTCCTCGCCGTCCCCCTCACCCTCCTCCTCGCCAAACCCAAGCCCGCGGCGGCTGGGTGAGGGGGGCCATCCGCACTGTCGAATGGTACGGCAGGCCCCCCTCTCTCAACCCCTGCTCTTGAGTCATGGGTCCAGGGACGACCGTCCCGGGGGGGGGTCGAGGGGGCAAAGCCCCCCGCCTTGCCTTCCTACCCCGCCGCCTTCACCCCCGCGGCTGCCAGGTCTGGAGTTCGGTGATGCCGGTGCGCAGCAGGTGGGTGATGGTGCGGACGTGGTGGAGGGGCGGTGTGGTGTGGCCGTGTTCGATATCGGTGAGCAGGGTGGTGGTGGCGGTGGCGGCTTGCAGCAGGCCGACATTGCGGGTGCTGCGGGCGAGGATGCGGGCGGCGTGGGCGAGTAGTTCCGTCCGCCCGGCTTCTGCCAGGGCGGCGAGTTCTTCCGCCTGGCGGGGGGCTGCTTCGCAGAACTGGCGGATGACTTCGCGGGTGGCGGCGGCGCCGATGTCGCGCACGAGGTCGTCCAGCCGTGTTGCGTCGAAGCTGCGGGGTTGGGCGGGAGGTGCGGGGTCGGGCGGGGGCAGGCCGGGTGCCATCACCCGGCGGATCGCCTGGCCGAGGCGTTCGGAGCTGATGGGTTTGGTTTCGAAACCGGACATGCCGGCGGCCAGGCATTTCGCCGCGTCGGCGCGCAGCGCGTTCGCGGTGAGGGCGATGATCGGGATGCGGCCGGTGGGGGGCGGCAGGGTGCGGATCGCCTGGGTGGCGGCCAGCCCGTCCATTTCCGGCATCATCACATCCATGACGATGAAGTCGTAGCTGTGCCGTTGCACCGCTTCCAGCGCCTCGCGCCCGTTCTCCACCGCCGCGACTTTGTGGCCCTGGCGTTCCAGCATCCGGGTGATAACGAGCCGGTTGGTCGCGTTGTCCTCGGCCACCAGCACTGACAGGCTGGGCAGTGGGGTGCTGGCGGCGGGTTCCGGGGCTGCGTCCGGCAGGCCGGCTGCGGGGCGCAGCAGCACGTCGAAGCGGAAGGTGCTGCCCACCCCCTCGGCGCTTTCCACGCCGATGCTGCCGCCCATGCGTTCGATCAGGCGGCGGCTGATCGCCAGCCCCAACCCGGAGCCGCCGAACCGCCGCGAGATCGAGCTGTCCACCTGGGTGAATTCGGTGAACAGCTTGCCCACCGCGTCGGGCGGGATGCCGATGCCGGTGTCGGCGACTGCGAAGCTGAGGCGCAGGCCGCCACGGTCGGCATCGGCGCGGCTGCGGCGGACGGAGATGCGCACGCTGCCGCGGTTGGTGAACTTCACACCATTGCCGATGAGGTTCAGCAGCACCTGGCGCAGCCGATGCGGGTCGCCCACGGCGCGGCCGGGCACGTCGGGCGCGAGGTCGATCTCCAGCGCGATGTTCTTGCTGCGCGCCGCCTGGCCCATCAGCTCGGTTGCGTCGCGCACCAGGCCGCGCACGTCGAACGTCGTCTCCTCCAGGTCGAGCCGGCCGGCATCGAGGCGGGAGAAGTCGAGGATGTCGTTGATCAGTTGCAGCAGGTGCTGGCCGCTGTCGAGGATGATGCGCACGTAGTGCTGCTCGGTCGCGGCCAGTTTCATGTCGAGCAGCAGGCCGGCGACGCCGATGATGCCGTTCATCGGGGTGCGGATTTCGTGGCTCATCACCGCGAGGAATTCGCTGCGGGCGCGGCTGGCGCTCTCGGCGGCGTCGCGGGCTGCCGCCAGCGCCTGTTCGTTACGGCGGCGCTCGGTAATGTCGGTATAGGTGCGCACCGAGGCGCCGCCGGGGACGAATTCGGTGCGCACCTCCAGCACCGTGCCGTTCGGCCGGCGGCGTTCGAAGAGGCTGCGCTGCACGGCCAGCGTGCCGCTGCCGAGCACGTGCTCGATCACCGGGTCGCGGGTTTCCGGCGGGCCGAATTCGCCGTTCTCCAGCTGCCAGCGCACGATGTCGGCGAAGCGCGGGGTGGTGCGCAGCAGCGAGTCCGGCAGGCCCAGCAATTCCACCGCGCGGCGGTTGAGCACGGGGATGCGTCCGTCCGGCTCCACCATCATGATGCCCTGGGCAATGTTGTCGAGCGTGGCGGAGAGCGCGGTGCGGCTGTCGGTCAGGCGGCGATGCTGGCTGCGCATGGCGATGCTGACGAGGACGATCATCACCGAGACCGCCAGCGCCGCCCCGGCCACCATCAGCGCCTGATGGCGGTATTCGCCGAAGACCTCCCGGGCGTCGAGGCCGATGGTGACCAGCAGCGGGTAGTCCGGCACGCGGTGGAAGCCGAACAGGCGGTCCACCCCGTCGAACGGGCTTTCCACGCGGAAATGGCCGCGGTCGGCGTCCTCGCTCAGCATCTGCGCGCTGCCGGGGCCGCGCATGGGCTGGCCCATCACCGCGTCCATCGGCGGGAAGCGGGCGCGCACGGCGCCATCGGTGCCGATGACGGCGACGGCGAAATTGCCGAGGTTCAGCCCCTCGTAGAACCGGCTGAGCACATCGACGGCGACGCTGGCGACGACAACCCCGCCATAGCCGCCGCCCGGCAGAGTGATCTTGCGGGTGAGGTTCAGCGTCCAGGCGCCGGTGAGGCGGTGGCGCACCGGCAGGCCGATATGCAGCCGGTCGTCCTGGCTGCCCTGCTGGGTGCGGACGAGGTCGCTGTCGGACAGGTCGATCCGGCCGGGCACGCCGCCGCTGCTGGTGCTGCGCAGCATTCCCGCGGCATCGATCACCGACAGGCGGATGGCCGGCCGGCCAACGACGGGGCCGGTGTTCGTCCATTTCGCCAGATCGAAGCTGCCCGGCGCCGCGGCTGCGGCGTCGCGGGCGAAGATCAGGGTCTGGTCGATCGCTTCGAGGGTGCGCTCGAGGTTTTCGGCAAAGCCGTGCGAGAGGTTGGCGGTCTGCTGGAGGGCAGCCTTTTCGGTCCGCGCGTATTCCTGCCAGAGGTGGACGGAGGCGCTGGCCCAGACGATCAGCAAGCCGGCGGCCATCACCACCCAATAGGCGGCACTCCCGGTCAGGGCTGCCAAAGCGGGTTGCTTGCGGGTCAGCACGGGCGATGCATTCGCGATGTCATGCCTTGCGGGACGCCACGTCCAGCCTCCACGGTCGGGCCTTCTATGCCGCCGTGGGCCGGACGGCGCAATATGCCGACCGTACTACCGCAGTCGGCCGGCTCCGCCACGTCAATAGTGCGATAATTCAGCGATGTACGCAGCGGTTCACCTTGAGCTCAGCGCGGATCACTGCGGGGATCGAAGGCGGCTTGCAGCCCGTCGCCCAGAAAGTTGATCGCCACCACGGTGGCCAGGATCAGCAGGCCGGGCCAGATCGCCAGCAGCGGCGCGATGCCGATGAGCTCCTGCGCGTTGGACAGCATGCTGCCCCAGGACGTGCTGGGCGGCTGGATGCCGACGCCGAGGAAGCTCAGGCCAGACTCGGCGAGGATCACCCGGCCCATCGCAATCGTCGTCGCCACGATCACCGGGGTTATGGCGTTCGGCACAATGTGGATGCCCAGCACCCACCAGGCCGGCGCCCCCTGGGCGCGGGCGGCCAGCACGAATTCCCGCTCGGCCAAAGCCAGGGTGGAGGCACGGACCAGCCGCGCCACCCCCGTCCAGCCGAGCAGGGTGACGATCACCACGATGCGCCAGTAGCCGGCATCGCCGGAGCGGATGAACTCCTGGCTGAAGCCGAGCTTCGTCAGGTCGAGGGCCGCCAGGATGATCAGCAGCGGCAGCGAGGGCAGCGCGATCATAAAATCGGTAAAGCGCATCAGCACCATGTCGATGCGCCCACGGAAGTAGCCGCTGACCGCGCCAATGATCGTGCCGACGATGCTCGCCCCCATCGCCCCCATGAAGCCGATCGTCAGCGACGTCTGCCCGCCGCGCAGCAGCCGGGCGAGCTCGTCGCGGCCGGCGTCGTCCGCGCCGAGCAGGTGTTTGCCGCCGGCCGGCTCGAAGCGGGCGAACAGGTCGGTCTCCACACCGGAGACGCCGAGGGCCTGTTCCAGCAGCGGTGCGGAATAGCTCGCCACCAGCAGCGCCAGCAGCACCGCCCCGCCGGCCAGTGCCGCCCGGTCCCCGCGCAGCCGCTGCCAGCGCAGGCGCCAGACCGAGACGGAGTCGTCGGCGATGCTCCCGCTCATTTGCGGCGCCCTCCGAGTGCGATGCGGGGGTCGAGCTTGGTATAGGCGACGTCGGCCAGGATGTTGGCGGCGAGGATCGTCGCCGTGGTGAACAGCAGGCAGACCAGTGCGAGGTTGTAGTCGTTGCCCATGATCGCCTCCAGGATCAGCCGCCCCATGCCGCGCCAGGCGAAGATCGTCTCGGTGAGCAGGGCGCCGCTGAACAGGTTGCCCATGCCCAGCGCGATGATCGTCACCACCGGGATCATCGCGTTGCGCAGGGCGTGGCGGATGATCATGCGGGTGTTGGTGATGCCCTTGGCCCGGGCGGTCCGGATGTAGTCCTGGTTGAGCACCTCGATCATCGCGGCGCGGGCATAGCGGGTGGGGGCACCGATCTCGACGATCACCAGGGTGAGCACCGGCAAGGCGAGATGGCGGAACAGGCCGGTCCAGCCGTCCTCCGGCTTCGGCATGCCGCCGGCGGGCAGCCAGCCCAGGGTCACGGCGAACAGGTAGATCAGCACCAGGCCGAGCCAGAAGGTCGGCACCGAGATGCCGGTATAGGCGAGCAGGCCGATCGCCCGCTCGATCCAGGTGCCGCGCTTCAGGGCCGCGATGGTGCCCAGGGTGATGGCGATGGCGGTGGCGATGGTGAAGGCGGTCAGCGTCAGGATGATCGTGTTGCCCAAGGCGGGGATGACGATTTCCAGCACCGGGCGGTGCTGCATGCGCGAGTAGCCGAAGTCGCCCTGCACGGCGCCGACCAGCCAGTGCCAGTAGCGCACGGGGATGGGGGTATCGACGCCGTAGAGCTTGCGGAGATGGGCGATGTCCTCCGGGGTGGCTTCGGGGTTGGCGGTCATCAGCAGGTCGATGGGATCGCCGGGCATCAGGCCGATCAGGGCGAAGATGACGAAGGACTTGGCCACCAGCACCACGAAGGCGCCGAGCGCGCGGGAGGCGAGGAAGCGGATCATGCGGCCTGCTCCAGCGGGTGATGGCAGGCGGCCTGGTGGCCGGGGGCGATCGGGCTCAGGCGGGGGATCTCCCTGGAACAGATCTCCGATGCGCGGGGGCAGCGGGGGTGGAAGGTGCAGCCCGGCGGGGGGGCGATGGGGGAGGGGATGTCGCCTTGCAGGGCGCGGCCGGGGATGCGCTTGCCGGTGCCGATGCGGGGCACGGCGTCCAGCAAAGCGCGGGTGTAGGGGTGGGCGGGATGGGTGAACAGGGCGTCGCGGGGGGCGACCTCGACGACGCGGCCGAGATACATCGCGGCCACCCGGTCGGCCAGGTGATGGACGGCTGCGAGGTCGTGGCTGATCAGCAGGTAGGAGATGCCGATGCGGGTCCGCAGCTCGGCCATCAGGTTGAGGATCTGGCTTTGGATCGAGACGTCGAGCGCCGAGAGGGGTTCGTCGGCGATGATGGCGCGGGGTTCGGGGGCGAGGGCACGGGCAATGGCGATGCGCTGGCGCTGGCCGCCGCTGAACTGGTGGGGGTAGCGGTTGGCGGCATCGGCCGGCAGGCCGACGAGGCCGAGGAGCTCGCGCACCCGTGCTGCCCGGGTGGCCTTGGTGCCGATGGCGTGGATACGCAGGGGCTCGGCGATGATGGAGGAGACCGGCAGGCGGGGGTCGAGCGAGCCGAAGGGGTCCTGGAAGACCATCTGCACGGCGCGGCGCATGGCCTGGCGGTCCCGGCTGGTCATCGCCGCGGCGTCCGCCCCCTCGAAGCGGACGCTGCCGGCGGAGATGGGGACGAGGCCGAGCATGGCGCGGGCGAAGGTGGTTTTGCCGGAGCCGCTTTCGCCGACCAGGGCCAGGGTCTCGCCCGGGTGCAAGGTGAGGTTGACGTCGCTGACGGCCTGGACTTCGCGCTTGGGGCGGAAGAGGCCGCTGGCGATGGGGAAGCGGAC
>CAMCJI010000087.1 GCA_945874805.1 Asaia bogorensis
GGATCAGTCACCACCGCAGGCTGGCCCGAGACTTCGAACGCCTTGTCCGCTGCGCCGCAGCCTTCGTCCGCCTTGCCATGATCCGAATCATGATGCGCAGGCAGGCAAGGTGCTCAACGTAGATTCAAACTTCCGGGATGGGTTCTTACGGCGAAGCCAGTGAAAAAGTTTTTTGCTTCTTTTTTTCAAAAAAGAAGACGCTTGCCTTACTGCCGCTTGCCTTCACCTGTCGCGGCATCCCGCAGCCACGCCACCGCCTGGGCGGCGAGGTCTTCGGGGGGGAGGGCGATGTTCAGCGTCAGGGTGGCTTCGTCGGCGCCGGGGGGTTCGAGGGCGGCGTATTGGCTGTCGAGCAGGGCTGGCGGCATGAAGTGGCCGCGGCGGCTGGCGAGGCGGCCCGCGATGAGGTCGCGGGTGCCGGCGAGGTGGAGGATGCGAACGTCGGTGTGGCCGCGGCGGAGTGCGTCCCGATAGGCGCGTTTCAGGGCGGAGCAGGTGACGACGCCGGATTGCCCGGTGGCGCGCCAGGTTGCCATGACGTCGGCGATGGTGGCGAGCCAGGGCCAGCGGTCGTCGTCGGTCAGGGGGGTGCCGCCGGCCATTTTGGCGACGTTGGCGGGGGGGTGGAGCGCGTCGCCTTCCTGAAAGCGCCAGCCGAGTTCGGCCGCGATGGCCTCGCCGACGGTGGTTTTGCCGCAGCCGGCGACGCCCATGACGACGAGGATGGTCATGGCTTTTTCGGCGCCTCGACATGGCCGCCGAAGCCGAGGCGCATGGCGGAGAGCATCTTTTCGGCGAAGGTGTGGTCCTGGCGGGAGCGGAAGCGGACGAACAGGGCGGCGGCGAGCACGTCGGCGGGGACCGCCTGTTCGACGGCGGCGTCGATGGTCCAGCGGCCTTCGCCGCTGTCCTCCACGTGGCCGGAGAAGGTTTCGAGGCTGGGTTCGCGGGCCAGCGCCTGGGCGGAGAGATCGAGCAGCCAGGAGGTGACGACGCTGCCGCGGCGCCAGACTTCGGCGATGTCGGCCAGGTTGAGGTCGTAGCGCTCGGCTTCGGGGAGTTTGGCCGAAGCGCGGCCCTTGAGGATGTCGAAGCCTTCGGCGAAGGCCTGCATCATGCCGTATTCGATGCCGTTATGGATCATCTTGACGAAGTGGCCGCTGCCGGCGGGCCCGGTGTGCAGGTAGCCCTGCTCGGCGCGTGGGTCGCCGGTGCGGTCGTCGGTGCGGGGGATGTCGCCCATGCCGGGGGCGAGGGCGGCGAAGATCGGGTCGAGGAAATCGACCGCGTCCTTGGCGCCGCCGATCATCAGGCAGTAGCCGCGCTCCAGGCCCCAGACGCCGCCGGAGGTGCCGACATCGAGATAGCGGATGCCGCGCGTGGCGAGTTCGCCGGCGCGGCGGACGTCGTCCTTGAAGTTGGAATTGCCGCCGTCGATGAGGATGTCGCCGGGGTCGAGGAGGGGGGCGATGGTGGCGATCGTCGCTTCCGTGATGGCGCCGGCCGGGAGCATGACCCAGATGGCGCGGGGGCGTTGAGTCAGCGCGGCGACGAGGGCGGGCAGCGAGCCGGCGGGGGTGGCGCCTTCGGCCGCGAGGGCGGCAACCGCGGCTGGGTTGGCGTCGTAGACCGCGCAGCTGTGGCCCGCGCGATGCAGGCGGCGGACGATGTTGCCGCCCATGCGGCCCAGACCGATGACCCCGAGTTCCATTTGCGTCGCCCCTCCGTTGACCGGGGGAGTCTACTTCAGGGTTTGCAGATAGGCGATCATGTCGGCGCGCTGTGCGGGATTGCGCAGGCCGGCGTAGGTCATGGTGGTGCCGGGGATGATGGCGCGGGGATTGGCGAGGTACGGGTCGAGCGTGACGGCATCCCAGACAAGGCCGGAATTCTTGTTGGCCGGCGAGTAGCGGAAGCCTTCGATCTCGCCCGCCTTGCGGCCGAAAATGCCTGCCAGCGAGGGGCCGACGCGGTGCTTGCCGGCTTCGATGGTGTGGCAGGCGCCGCATTGCGCCTTGAAGAGGCGCTCACCGGCGGCCGGGTCGGGCTCGGCGGCGGCGGGGAAGGCGATGAGGACGAGTGCGGCGGCGAGTCGCTTCATGGTTCGGTGCTTCCGGCGGTTGGTCAGGCCAATAGACACTCGACCTCGCGCCCGTCCAGCATTCTTGGCTTCGGTACCTCGGTGGTGCAGCGGGCCTCGGCGATCGGGCAGCGGGGGTGGAAGCGGCAGCCGGGGGGGACATTGGCGGGGTCCGGGTAAGTGTCGCCCAGGCCGACATCGGGGATGCCGAGGCCGGGTTCGGGGGTGAGGACGGAGGCGAGCAGGGCGCGGGTGTAGGGGTGAGTGGGGCGGGCAAACAGGGCGTCCGTGGGGGCGCGTTCGACGATGCGGCCGAGATACATCACCGCGACCTCGTCACACACGTGCTCGACCACCGCGAGATTGTGGCTGATGAAGACGAGTGTGAGGCCGAGTTCGCGACGGAGTTCGCTGAGCAGGTTGAGGATCTGCGCCTGGACCGAGACGTCCAGCGCGGAGGTCGGCTCGTCGCAGACGACGATGCGCGGGCGCAGAACGAGGGCGCGGGCGATGGCGACGCGCTGGCGCTGGCCGCCGGAGAGCTGGGCGGGCAGGCGGCCGCCCTGTTCGGCGGAGAGGCCGACGCGGGCGAGCATTTCATCGACGGTGCGGCGCCGGTCGGCCTCGCCGATGCCCTGGGCGGCCAGCGGCAGGCCGACGATGTCGCGGATGCGCCGGCGGGGGTTCAGCGAGCTGAAGGGGTCCTGGAAGACCGGCTGGATCAGGCGGGCGCGGGCGCGGCGGTCCATCGCGGAGAGGGCCTGGCCGTCCACCACGATCTCGCCGGAGCTGGGCGGGTGCAGGCCGAGGATGAGGCGGGCGAGGGTGGATTTGCCGCAGCCGGACTCGCCGACGATGCCGAAGCAGGAGCCGGCGGGGACGGAGAAGGAGACGCCGTCGACCGCGCGGACGACGCGCGGGGCGGAGAAGAGGCCGGTGGACTGGTTGAACAGCCGGGCGACGTTGCGGATTTCGATTGCGGGCGTCATGCCGTCCACCCCGTGGGCAGGTGGCAGAGATAGTCGTGGCCGGGGATGCGCGATTGCGTTGGGATGTCTCCGCCGCATTGCGGCATGGCCTTGGCACAGCGGTCGCGGAAGCCGCAGCCGGTGAAGCCGGGGCGGATGCGTGGCACGGTGCCGGGGATGCTGCCGAGCGGCTCATCGCGGCGCACACGGCCGGGGACGGGGACGCATTCCAGCAGGCCGCGGGTGTAGGGATGGGTCGGGGCGGCGAAGACATCCGCTGCGGGGCCGGATTCCACCACCTTGCCGGCGTACATGACGCTCACCCGATGCGCCATGCGGGCAACGACGCCGAGGTCGTGGGTGATCAGCAGCACGCCGAGGCCGAGTTCGCGTTGCAATTCGAGCAGCAGGCGCAGGATCTGGGCCTGGACTGTGACGTCCAGCGCCGTGGTCGGCTCGTCGGCGATCAGTAGCTTGGGGTCGCACATCAGCGCCATGGCGATCATCACCCGCTGGCGCAGGCCGCCGGAGAGCTGGTGCGGGTACTGCCCGAGGCGCATGCCCGGTGCAGTGATGCCGACGCGGGCGAGCAGATCCGCCGCGCGGTCCATCGCGGCCTGCCGGCTGGCGCCGCGGTGGCGGCGCAGCACTTCGGCCATCTGCGAGCCAACGGTGTAGGCGGGGTTCAGGCTGGTCATCGGCTCCTGAAAGATCATCGCCATCTTGTCGCCGCGCAGCTGCGAGATGGCGGATTCGGAGAGGCCGAGCAGGCTTTCGCCCATGAAGTCCATCCGGTCGGCGCGGCGTTCGCTGCCGCGAGCGAGCAGGTTCATCACGGCGAGCGCGGTGACCGACTTGCCGCAGCCGGATTCGCCGACGAGGCAATGAGTCTCGCCGGTCTGCACCTGGATGGCGGTGCCGCGCACGGCATGAGTGGTGCCGAAGCGGACGTCCAGGCCAGCGATGTCGAGCAGGGTTTCGGTCATGCGTCCCGCGTCGCCCCCAGCAGGTCGCGCAGGCCGTCGCCCATGAAGTTGATGCCGAGGACGAGGACGAAGAGGGCGATGCCGGGGACCATGATCACCCACGGGGTGAAGAACATGTAGTCTTTCGCCTCCGAGATCATCAGGCCCCAGGAGGGCAGCGGCGGCGGCACGCCGAGGCCGAGGAAGGAGAGCGCGGCTTCGAGCAGGATGGCGAGTGCCATCTCCAGAGTGGCGACGACGACGAGGTGGTGGATGATGTTGGGCAGCACCTCGCGCAGCAGGATGTGGCTGCGCGAGCAGCCGGCGGCCCAGGCGGCGGCGACGTAGTCGAGCGTGCGGACCTGCATGGTGGTGGTGCGGGCGACCACCGCGAATCGGTCCCACAGCAGCAGGCCGAGGGTCATCACCACCACCGTCAGCGAGCTGCCGACGAGGCCGACCACGGCGAGCGCCACGAGGATCAGCGGGATCGACAGGCGGCAGGTGATGGCGAACATCACCACATCGTCCACCCGGCCGCCGAAGAAGCCGCCGAGCACGCCTAATGTTATGCCGATGAGGCCGGAGGTGATGACGGTGGCCACCCCGATGAGCAAGGAGATGCGGGCCCCCCAGATCAGCCGGGAGAAATAGTCGCGCCCGAGCTGGTCGGTGCCGAAGAGGTGCTGGGGCTGCCCGCCCTCCATGAAGCTCGGCGGGATCATCCGGGCGTCGAGGTTTTGCAGGAACGGGTCGTGCGGGACGATCAGCGGGGCGAAGATCGCGCAAAATGCGACGACGACGACGATCAGCGTGCCGAGGCCGGCGGAGAGCTTGCGCAGCGGGGGCAGGCGCATCAGGCCGTCCTCAGCCGCGGGTCGAGCACGGCGTTGAGCAGGTCGGCGGCCAGCGTCAGGCCGATATAGATGACGGCGAGGAACAGCACGACGGCCTGGACCACCGGGAAGTCGTTCTTGCTGATCGATTCCCAGCCGAGGTAGCCGACGCCGTTGAGGGCGAATACCGTCTCGATCACGATGGAGCCGGAGAGCATGAAGCCGAGCTGGACGGCGGAGACGGCGACCACCGGCATGGCCGCGTTGCGAAGGGCATGTTTCAGCACGATCGACCAGCGGCTGAGCCCCTTGGCGCGGGCGGTGCGGATGTAGTCGGACGCCAGCGCATCGACCATGCCGCTGCGGGTGAGGCGCATCAAAGCGGGGATGGCGGAGAAGGCGAGCACGATGCCGGGCAGGATGAAGCCCTGCCACGTCTCCACCCCCGAGATCGGCAGCCATCCCAGCTTCAGGCCGAAGCCGATGATCAGCAGCAGGCCTAGCCAGAAGCTGGGCATGGCCTGGCCGATCACGGCGATGAGCATGATGCCGCGGTCCATCCCCGAGCCCTCGCGCATGGCGGCGAGGATGCCCAGCGGGATGGCGGTGCACAGCGCGATGGCCAGCCCGGTCAGCCCGAGGGTGAGGGTGATCGGCAGGCGGGCGCGGATCAGATCGGCCGCCGGTTCGTGGTAGAGGTAGGATTTGCCGAGGTCGCCGGAGGCGGCGGAGGCCACCCAGTCGAAAAACTGCACCGGCAGCGGCCGGTCGAGCCCGTAGGCTTTGCGCACGATCTCGATGTCCGCCGAACTCGCCTGCGGGCCGGCGATGGAGACCGCGAGGTCGCCGGACAGGCGGGTGAGCGCGAAGCTGATCGTCAGCACCGTGAGGGTGACAAGCACGGCCAGAATAGCGCGGCGGGCAAAGAACATGAGCATCTGTTCACATTATGGCGCCGCGCGTGATGCGGCAACCGCATTGCGCGACGTCGCGTCTGCGGCCAACATGACAGCCACAAAACGGGGGAATTGGCGATGCGGGTATGGATGGCGGCGCTGGCGGGCCTGATGATGGCGGCTACGGGCCCGGCCTGGGCGCAGAAAGACACGCTGGTGGTCAATCTGCCCGGCGACGTGGCGACGATGGACCCGCATGTGCAGTGGGACACCGAGAGCTATAGCGTTTATCGCAACATCTTCGACAACCTCGTCACCCGCGACGGCACCGGCAAGATCGTGCCGCAGGTGGCGACCGCCTGGCGCTATACAGATCCGACGACGATCGTTTTCGACCTGCGCACGGACATCAAGTTCCAGGACGGCTCGCCGCTGACCCCGGCCGATGTGGTGTTCAGCATCAAGCGCGTGATCAACCCGGCCTTCCGGTCGCCGCAGCTGTCCCAGTTCGACCAGATCATCGCCGCTGACGTGACCGGCCCGGCGCAGGTGACGCTGCGCACCAAGTCGCCCTATCCGGTGCTGCTGGCGCAGCTGGTGAAGATGTCCATCGTGCCGCAGGCGGTGGTGGAGAAGCTGGGCGACACCGCATTTAACCAGGCGGTCGTCGGCTCCGGCCCCTATACGCTGAAATCCTGGCAGCGGGGCGTGGCCAGCACGCTGGAGGCCACACCCGGCTATTGGCGCGGGGCGGCGCCCTTTCGCAACGTGACCTTCCGCGCCGTGCCCGATATCGCCACCCGCATCGCCGACGTGCGCACCGGCCGGGCCGATATCACCCGCGGGCTGACGCCGGATGACGCGGCGGCGCTGAAGAATGAGCGCAACCTGCAGATCATGAGCATCGCCACCGAGCGGATCAGCCACATGTTCGTCAACGCCTCGGTGGGGGCGACGAAGGACAAGCGGGTGCGCCAGGCGATTGCCATGGGCATCGACCGCGACACCATCATCTCCGCCCTGATGCTCGGCTTTCCCAAGCGGGCCGACGTGATGGTCACCGAGGCGGCGTTCGGTTGGGTCGGCGACGTGCCGTTCTGGCCGTACGACCCGGTGCGGGCCAAGGCACTGGTGAAGGAGGCGGGTGCCGAGGGTGCGGAGATCCAGTTTCTCACCTCCCCGGTATATGACCGGCGGGTGAACGAGGCCGTGCAGCAGATGCTCGGCGAGATCGGGTTGAAGGTCAGCTTCGTCATGGTCGATCAGCCGACCTTCCTGCGCCGCCGCCAGGGCACGCCGGAAGAGGCGATGAACATGGCGCAGGGCCGCTGGTCCTGCGCGTGCCAGGATGCCGATGGGGTGATCTTCCCGCTGTTCCGCAGCGGCAGCCAGTGGTCCAAGTTCAGCAACCCTGAGCTGGACGCGGCCCTTGATGCGGCGCGGGTGACGCTGGATGAGAAGGAGCGTCTGGCACAGTACCGCCGCGCGTTCGTCATCCTCAAGGAGGAGGCGCCTTCGGTGCCGATGTTCCAGGACGCGGCGATCTACCTCGCCCGGCGCGAGCTGAAATGGGCACCGACGCCGAATGAAGCGTTCTTCGTGTTCGATATGAAGTGGGTTCCCTGAGGCGGGAGTTACGCCAGAAGACAAGCGGCAGGGAGAATCTTCTTTTTGTGAACAAAAAGAAGCAAAAAAACTTTTTCCGTTGATTCGGGTCTGAGCTCGCGGCATTGGGATTGAGTGTCGGCGATTCTTTGGCTTCGCCGCTCTTGGAACCAATTATGCGACTAGGTGGCGAAGCCCGGACAAAAGTTTTTTGCTTCTTTTTTTCAAAAAAGATGACGCTATCCTCCCCTTCTTTGACGTCCAAACCAGCAAGGTACTCGTGATGCTTCGCCACCTTGCCAACCGCTTCGGCCAGGCCTGCCTTGCCAGCTTTGGCGTGTTGACGATTGTTTTCTTTGTCATGCGCCTGTCTGGCGATCCGACGTTGCTGCTGGTGCCTGAGGGGGCGTCGGCCGAGCAGATCGAGCAGCTGCGCCATCTGCTCGGTTTCGATCGGCCGCTGGTGGTGCAGTATGTGAGTTATCTGGGTGATCTTGCCCGGCTGGATCTCGGTGAGTCGCTGGTGCAGCGGGCGCCGGTGGCCGGGATTGTCGGTGAGCGGATACCCTACACGGTGGCGCTGGCGCTTGGCGCGCTGACCGTGGCGCTGGGGATCGGCTTGCCGGCCGGGGTGGCGATGGCGGTGTGGCGCGGCGGGGTGCTGGAGCGGGTGCTCTCGGCTATCGTGCTGGCAGGGCAGAGCCTGCCGACGTTCTGGTCCGGCATTCTGATGATCCTGTTTTTTGGCGTGTTCCTGCGCTGGCTGCCGACTTCGGGGGCGGATGGGTTGAGTTCGCTGATCATGCCGTCGGTGGCGCTGGGGGCGATCACCATGTCCACCTTTGCGCGGATGGCGCGGATTTCGGTGCTGGATGAGCTGTCGCGCGATTACGTGAATGCGGCCCGCGCGCGCGGGCTGTCAGTGGGGGCGGCGGTGTTCCGGCATGTGCTGCGCAACGCGGCGATTCCCGTGGTGACCATCGCGGCGCTGGAAGTGGGCAATCTGCTGGCCGGGGCGGTGATCGTCGAGACGGTGTTCGCCTGGCCGGGGATCGGGCAGCTGGCGATCCAGTCCATCGCGGCGCGGGATTTCCTGGTGGTGCAGGCGGTCGTGCTGTTCGTCTCGCTGGTGTATATCGGCATGAACCTGATCGCCGACCTCACCTACGCCGCTATCGATCCGCGGATCAGGATGGGCGGATGAGCGGGCGCATCACCTGGGGCACGTGGCTGATCTTCGTCCTGCTGATCGGCTTCATCGTCGCCGCCCTTGCCGCCCCGCTGCTCTCGCCCTTCGATCCGCTGCGGCAATCGCTGCTGCTGCGGCTGCGCCCGCCCGGGCATACGGTGGCGGCGGGGACGTTCTTCCTCGGGACCGACGATCTCGGGCGCGACCTGCTGTCGCGCATTCTGCATGGGGCGCGCGCATCCATCGCGGTGGCGGCGCTGTCGGTGACGGTTTCGCTGCTGCTGGGCACGACCCTGGGGCTGATCGCCGGCTGGGCGCGCGGCTGGGTGGCGGTGCTGATCATGCGCGGCGTCGATACGATGCTGTCGATCCCGGCCATTCTGCTGGCGGTGCTGACCGTGGCGGTGCTCGGGCCGGGCTTCTTCAATCTCGTGCTGGTGCTCGGGTTTACGCGCTGGCCGCGCTATACCCGCGTGGCCTATGCGCAGACGCTGCAGGTCTCCGCCTTGCCCTATATCCGGGCGGCCGAGATGGCCGGGGCGCGGCCGCACCGCATTCTGCTGCGCCACGTGCTGCCGAATATCGCCGGGCCGCTGATGGTGGTGGCGACCAGCGAATTCGGGCTGATGATTTTGTTTGAGGCCGGGCTCTCGTTCCTCGGCCTGGGCATCCAGCCGCCGTTTCCCTCCTGGGGTTCGATCATGTCGGTCGGGCGGCAGTATGTGGAGCGGGCCTGGTGGCTGACGGTGTTTCCGGGTGCGTGCCTGTTCGTGCTGGTGCTGTGCGTCAACCTGTTCGGGGATTGGCTGCGTGACCGGGTTGACCCGCGTTCGCGCGGGCGTTGAGACATAGAGGATACCGACGATGAACTACCAAGGCGAATTCAAGGGCAAGAAGGTGGTCATCACCGGCGCCGCCGGCATCTATGGCGGGCGGATCGCCGCGGCGTTCGCCGCCGAGGGGGCGGTGCTGTGCCTGTCGGACAATCGGCGGGACAAGCTGGATGAGGGGGCCGCTCGGCTGGGGCTCGATGCGGCGACGACGCTGCTGCATGGCACGGACCTGACGGTGGATGCCTCGATCGCCGAGCTGGCGGCAACGGTGGGCAGCGCCTGGGGGGCGCCGGATATCGTCATCAACAACGCCGGCATCTATCCGCGCACCGGCGTGCTGATCAATCTGGACGCGGCCGAGTTCGACCGGATCATGAGCGTGAACGTGCGCGCGCCGTTCCTGGTGACGCAGGCGATGGCGCGGCTGATGATCGCCCAGGGCGTGCAGGGCAGCTTCATCACCATCGGCTCGGGGGCGGCGCGGCAGATGCCGACGGGATCGGTGACCTACTGCGTGTCGAAAACGGCGGTGGAGCGGCTGTCCAAGGGCCAGGCGCTGGAACTGGCGCCGCACAAGATCCGGGTGAACGTGGTGGAGCCGGGCTTCGCACCGGGCAGCGAGGTCTCGCTGCTGCCAGCGGATTATGTGGAGCGGATGATCGCGCGGATTCCGCTGGGCCGGATGGGCCAGGAGCATGAGACGGCGGGGATGGTGCTGTACCTTTCCTCGCAGAATGCGGCGTTCATCACCGGCACGGTGGTGGCGGTCGATGGCGGCAATTCCATCGGCACGTATCAGCCCGCCACCAACACGTGAGCGAAGCTCCCGCCCTGGTTGTCGAGAACCTGTCGCTGGCCATTGGCGACGCGACGGTGGTCGACGGCGTCGGGTTTTCCGTCGCACCTGGCGAAGTGCTCGCGATCGTGGGGGAGAGCGGCTGCGGCAAGTCGCTCACGGCGGCGGCCGTGATGCGGCTGCTGCCGTCCGCGATCCGCCAGACCGGCGGGCGGGTGGTGCTGGAGGGGCAGGACATCACCGCCCTGCCGGAACGGCGGATGCAGGCGCTGCGCGGGCGGCAGATGTCGATGATCTTCCAGGAGCCGCAGGCGGCGCTCGATCCGCTCGCGACCGTCGGCAGCCAGGTGGCGGAGGCGTTGCGGATGGACGCGCGCTCGGCCCGGCCGCAGGTGCTGCGGATGCTGGAGGAGGTCGGGATCTCCGATCCGGCCAAGCGGATCGACCAGTATCCGTTCGAGCTCTCGGGGGGCATGTGCCAGCGGGTGATGATCGCCTGCGCGCTGATCTCCCGCCCGGCCGTGCTGCTGGCCGATGAGCCGACAACGGCGCTGGACGTGACGATCCAGGCCCAGATCCTCGACCTGCTCCGCACCCTGGCGACCGAGCGGCGGACGGGCGTGGTGCTGATCACCCACGATATGGGCGTGGTGGCTGATATCGCGGACCGGGTGGCTGTGATGTACGCCGGGCGGATCGCCGAGAGCGGGCCGACAGAGGCTATCTTCGCCGCGCCGCGGCATCCCTATACGTCGCTGCTGCTCGCCTCGATCCCCCGGCTGACGGATGTGCCGAAATCGGCGCTGGCGGTGATCGAGGGGCGGGTGCCGACGCCGGCGGAATTCGGCCCGGGCTGCCGGTTTGCAGGGCGCTGCCCGCTGGCGGATGCGCATTGCGAGGCGCAGACGCCGCCGCTGGCGCCGATCGGTGAGGGGCGCCTTTCGGCCTGCTGGCACGCGGAGCAGGTGCGATGAGCGGCGGGCAGAACGTGCTGGAGATCACTGACCTCGCGGTGCATTTCCCCGGCCGCAGCGGCGCGCCGGTTCGTGCGGTGGATGGGGTGTCGCTGTTTGTCGGACCGGGTGAGACGCTGGGGCTGGTGGGGGAGAGCGGCTGCGGCAAGTCGACCGTGTCGAACGCCGTGGTCGGGCTGCTGGCGCCGACGCGGGGCAGCGTGCGGGTGCTGGGCGAGGAGATCGCCGGGGCCTCGGGCGCGCGGCTACGGGCGATGCGGGCGCGGGTGCAGATGGTGTTCCAGGACCCCGCGACCTCGCTGAACCCGCGCATGAGCGTGGGAGCCGCGGTGGGCGAGCCGCTGGTGGTGCGGGGACTTGCGCGCGGCCGAGCGCTGCGCGAGCGGGTGGCCGGGCTGCTGGAGGAGGTGGGGCTGCGGCCGGAACATGCGGACCGCTATCCGCACCAGTTCAGCGGCGGCCAGCGGCAGCGGATCGTGATCGCTCGTGCATTGGCGCTGCGGCCGGCGCTGCTGGTGTGCGATGAGCCAGTCTCGGCGCTGGACGTGTCGGTGCGGGCGCAGATCCTCAACCTGCTGGTCGAGTTGCAGGGCAAGCTGGGCATGGCGAGCCTGTTCGTCAGCCATGATCTCGCCGTGGTGAGGCATGTGTGCGACCGGGTGGCAGTAATGTATCTCGGCCGGCTGGCGGAGCTGGCGCCGCGCGATGCGCTGTTTGCAGCGCCCCGGCACCCCTACACGCGGGCGCTGCTGGCCTCGGTGCCGGAGCCGGATCCGGTGGTGCAGCGGGCCAAGCCGCGGGTGCCGTTGGCGGGGGAAATCCCGAGCCCGGCCAATCCGCCCTCCGGCTGCCGGTTCCACACGCGCTGCCCGATGGTGATCGATCGGTGCCGGCGCGAGGAGCCGGCGTGGCGGGCGGTTGGCGACTCGATGGTGGCTTGTCACAGGGCTGACGAAATCTGAAATTATTCGTGAACGCTGGGTTGGCGCGCCGAGCTATGCATGCTACTGCGCTCGGATGCGGAAAATACTCATGGCTCTGTCACTCTTCGCAATATCGTCTCTGCCGGCGGCGGCACAATCCATGTGCGGCTCGATGCTGATGCCGGCCGCCCAGCTCAAGCAGGTTTCGCGCGGCATTTCGCAGCATCACGCGGGGCTGGATTTGACGGCGCCTTACGGCTCGCCGGTGCGCGCGGCCGCTGCGGGCACGGTTGTGTTTGCCGGGCGCTATTTCGGCTACGGGCACATGGTCGACCTTCGCCACGCCGATGGCACGGTGACGCGCTATGCGCATCTCTCGGCCTATGCCTCCGGCATCCGGCCTGGGGCCGCGGTCGCCGCCGGGGGCCAACTCGGGCAGATCGGCACCTCCGGCCGCGCTCGCGGCGCGCATCTGCATTTCGAGGTCAGGGTCGGTGGGGTTGCCATCGACCCCAAGCCTTACCTCTCCCTCGCCGCCTGCACGAGCGTGCCGGCACGGGAGCGGATCGAGGAGGCGCGCTCCCCGGCGCCGGCCACCGGGCCGCGCGGCTTCATCGACCGGCGGCCGGGCGGGTTGCTCGACTGAGTAAGCCGTTGCCCGGCTAGCCGGCGGCCAATTCCTCGCCCACCGCGCGGCGCAAAGCCACGATGCCACTGTCGAAATGGCGGGTGGGGTGGACGCGGTTGGTCAGCAGGGTCCAGGCCCGGCCTTCCGCTGGGTTGATCCACAGGCCGGTGCCGGTAAAGCCGGTGTGGCCGATGGTCCCGGCCGGGCAGGCATCGCCGCCGGACCAGCCTGTGTGTGCAATCTCCCACCCCAGGCCGCGCGTGGGGGAATGCGGCGTGGCCAGCAGGGCCAGCCGCGCGGGTGCGGCGAGCAGCCCGGATGCGAAATCGAGCAGGCCGGCGGCGGTGCCGAACAGGCCGGCATGCCCGGCTGCACCGCCCATCGCGTAGGCGTTCTCGTCATGCACCTGCCCGCGCATCACCCGGCCGCGCCAGGTGCAGTTCTCGGTGGCGGCACAGATCGCCGGATCGGGGCGGAAGCTGAAGCCGGCCGGTAGCGGCTGGTCGGGCAGCGCCCGGCCGGTCAGCCGCTCGATGGCGATGCCCAGCAGCAGGAAGTTGTTGTCCGAATACACCGGTGGGCCGGGTGTCCAGACCCGTTGCAGGATGAAGGCGCGCAGGGTCTGCGGATCTTGGCCGTAGGTGTAGAGCGGCTCGACCGCCGGCAGATGCGTCTGGTGGGCCAGACACTGCCGGAAGGTCAGCCGGCGTTCCGCAGCCCCCGCCACGTCGTATTGCCGCAGGTCGGGGATGGCCGTGGTGAGCGGATCATCCAGCCCGATCCGCCCGGCCGCGACGAGATCGAGGATGGCGGTTGTGGTGAACACTACCTTGGTCAGCGAGGCGAGATCGAACCAGGTGGCTTCCTGCATCGGCGCCGGGTCCGGCACGATCTGCGCCAGGCCGGCGGCGCACAGGTGGCGCGTGCCGTCGTGCAGGCCCAGCACGGCGCCGGGGATGCGCCCGGCGTCGATCGCCGCCTGCACATGGGCGAAGGCCCGGTCGAACGCGCTCATGCGGCCTCGTGCAGGATGCAGGCGGTCTCCCGCACCGATCCGTCCGGCAGGCGGCGCGGGACGAGGGGCGGGCGAACCGTGGCACAGGCTGCCTGCGCCATCGCGCAGCGGCCGTGGAAGGCGCAGCCGGCGGGCGGGTCCGACGGGTCGGGCAGGTCGCCTTGCAGCACGACGCGCTTGCCCTTTGCCTCGCCGAACCTGCGTGGCACGGCCGACAGCAGGGCGGCGGTATAGGGATGGGCGGGAGCGGCGAAGATCGCCTCCGTCGCGCCGATCTCAACGATGCGGCCGAGATACATCACCGCGATCCGGCCGCTGACATGGCGCACCACCGACAGGTCGTGGCTGATGAACAGCATCGACAGGCCGAGCTCCTCCTTCAGGTCGGCGATCAGGTTGATGATCTGCGACTGGATCGAGACGTCGAGCGCCGAAACCGGCTCGTCCGCCACGAGCAATTTGGGCGACAGGGCCAAGGCGCGTGCGATGGCGATGCGCTGGCGCTGGCCGCCGGAGAACTCGTGGGCGTAGCGGTCGCCGCAATCAGCCGGCAGGCCGACGAGGCGCAGCAGCTCCGCCACGCGGGCCGGGCGGCCGGGCAGGCCGTGGATTGTCAGCGGCTCGCCGATCAGGGTGGCGACGCGGTGGCGCGGGTTGAGCGAGCCGAAGGGGTCCTGAAACACGATCTGCATCTGCCGCCGCCGTTCGGTCATGGCGCGGCGGGGCAGCGGGATGATGTCCTCGCCTTCGAAGAATACCTGCCCGGCGGTGGGCTCGACGAGGCGCAGCAAGGCCCGGCCGAGTGTAGTTTTGCCGCAGCCGGATTCACCGACGAGGCCGAGCACCTCGCCGGACGCGAGCGTGAAGCTGACATCCTCCAGCGCCTGCAGGCTGCGCCCGCCGGGGCCGGGGTAATGCTTGGTGAGGCCCTCGACGCGCAGAAGCTCGCTCATGCCGGGTTCCAGCAGGCGACGCGATGCGCGCCTTCCTCGTCCAGTCGCGGGCGGAGCAGCACGCAATCCTCCAGCAGCCCGTGGCAGCGTGGCGCGAAGGTGCAGCCGGTGCCGCGGCTTCCCGGCGGCGGCACCATGCCGGGGATAGAGGGCAGGCGCAGGCCGGGCGGGTTGCTCGCTGGCATCGTCTCGATCAGCGCCTGGGTGTAGCGGTGGCGGGGATGGGCGAAGAGTTCGGCGACCGGCGCGGTTTCGACGATGCGCCCGGCATACATCACCGCCGCGCGGTCGCAGACCTCGCCGACCACGCCGAGGTCGTGGGTGATCAGCAGGCAGGCCATGCCGAGATCGCGCCGCAGCCGGTCGATCAGGTCGAGGATCTGCGCCTGCACCGTCACGTCCAACGCGGTTGTCGGCTCGTCGGCGATCAGCAGCTTCGGCTCGCAGGACAGGGCGATGGCGATCATCACCCGCTGGCGCTGCCCGCCGGACATCTGGTGGGGGTAGCGGTCGAGCTGCCGGGCCGGCACGGGCAGGCCGACGAGATCGAGCAGCTCCACCGCCCGGGCGCGCGCCGCTTGGTTGCTCATGCCGCGATGGATGCGCAGCGACTCGGCGATCTGCTCGCCGATGGTAAACACCGGGTTGAGGCTGGTCATCGGCTCCTGGAAGATCATGCCGGCGCGGTTGCCGCGCAGCCGGCGCAGGCCCTCGGGGTCGAGGGCGCGCACGTCGGTGCCGTCCACCACGATCCGCCCGGCGGCAATCCGCACCGCCGGGGCGAGCAGCCGCAGGACGGCGAGCGCGGTGACGGTCTTGCCGCAGCCGGATTCGCCCACCAAAGCGAGCATTTCGCCGGGTGCGACGGAGAAGGACACGTCCTCGACCAGTGCATGGCCGCCGGCCTCCAGAGTCAGCCCCTCCACTTCCAGCACCGGTTGTTGCATCCGCTCTCCGTTCCGACTTGTCAGGTGCAGGGCTCAGTCATAGCTTCGCGCGCAGCATTAGACCTGTTGCGTAAGTCGGGCCACTTCGTCGCGGAGACGGCTTGAAATCAGGGGATTCCCAGATCACGGGTCG
>CAMCJI010000088.1 GCA_945874805.1 Asaia bogorensis
GACCGAGCTCTGCGACAGTCTCGTCCGCCTGGAGGGACTGGCCTTCCGCCAGGCGCATGAGGTCTGCGCCCATCTCTCCCGCCATCTGCTGGCCGGCGGGCGCGGCATGGCTGGGCTCGACGAAGCGGCAATCGACGCGGCCTTCGCCATCGTCGTTGGGCGCGCGCCCGCGGTCGCGACGGCATTGCTGGCTGCCGCCACCCAGCCGGAGCAGTCGATCGCGGTCCGGGAGCGGCTGGGCGGGCCGGGGCCATCGGCGCTGGGCGCCAGCCTCACGCGCTACGCGGCCACGCTGGCCGGGCAGCGGACCGCGCTTGCCGCCCGCAGGAGCCGCTGGCAGGCGGCGGAGGCGGCCCTCGCGGCGGAAGTGGCCTCGCGCACGGTCGGACGGTAGACTGTCGGCGACTGCCCGGAACGCCGCCGATGGATATGAATGAGCCCACCCTGCCTGACGACGGACAGCCGCTGTGGCGGCGCATCGAGCGCGCGCTGCACGGCGAGATCATGTCCGGCATCCTGCCGCCCGGCAGCCGCCTGCCCAGCGAACCTGACCTCGCCGGCCGCTTCGCCGCCCACCGCCACACCGTCCGCCGCGCGGTTGCAGCCCTGGCCCAGCGTGGCCTCGTGCGCATCGAGCAGGGCCGTGGCTCCTTCGTGCATGAGGATGTGATCGACTACACGATCGGCCGGCGCACCCGGGTTGAGGCCAACCTGCTCGGCGCCAACCGCGCTTTCACCGGCAGCCTGCTCTCCGCCCATGAGGAGGTCGCCGACCCCGCCGCCATCGCCGCCCTCGGACTCGTCGGCCGTTCGCCGCGCGTTCTGGTGGTGGAGACCCTGAACGCGGCCGACGGCGTGCCCATCAGCCTCGTCCGCCACACCCTGCCCGCCACCCGCTTCACAGCCTTCCCCGACGCCTACCGCGACTCCCGCTCGGTTACCGCCGCCTTGGCCGCCTGCGGCGTGCCCGACTTCAACCGCTGGCGCACCCGCGTCAGCACCCGCCTGCCGACCGCGGAGGAAGCCAAGCTGCTGCACCAGCCCCGCGTCGTCCCCGTGCTGGTCTCCGAATCCATCGACGCGCAGCCGGACGGCACACCAATCAAACTCTCGCTTGCCCGCTTCGCGGGCGAGCGTGTTCATCTGGTGCTCGAAACCTGATTTTTCGCCAAACCGGGCAAACGCGACCGGCCTTGGAAAGGCAGGCTGCGCGTGCATGGTCGCCAGCCCTCACGCAACAGCAATCGCGGTTTGGTAAAGCGGCATCCACGACCCTGGACCCCGCAAGGGGCAGCGGCCTCTTGACCCATGACTTAACAGCAGGGTTTGAGAGAGGGGGGCCGGCCGAGCTGCACGAAGAGCCGTTTGGCCCCCTCTCTCAAACCGTGATTCCTTCAAATCGCCGGCCCAGGGTTGCTGACCGTCGCGCGAAGGCGCGCTCCGGACCTGGTGGGGATCGGGTGGGCGAAGCCCCCCGCCTTGCTTTCTTTCTCTGCACACCCCGTCGTGGGGTTGACGTTGGGTGGGGGCGGTTCTAAACGACCGGCCTGCTTGCTGCGGGTGTAGCTCAGTTGGTTAGAGCGCCGGCCTGTCACGCCGGAGGTCGCGGGTTCGAGCCCCGTCACTCGCGCCAGTAGCATCAGTTTTCCGATCTTACTGGCGCGCCCGTTTTTCGCACAGCAGGCTCTTGAAATCGGCATCTTTTGCGCCAACCGGGCTATGGCAGTGCGATGGCATTGCGGGTAGTGTCCGGTCGCGCTGCGGTGCAATATGATCGCATGGTGGCCGAGCGGAGGACTGCGTGATGGCGCCTGATTTGGCCGAGTATTTCCCCATCCTGGTGTTCATGGCGATCGCTGCGCTGATTGCGGTGGCGATGGTTGGCGGCTCGCTGTTGGCGGCGCGGCAGAAACCCTATGCGGAGAAGCTGTCGGCCTATGAGTGCGGGTTCGAGGCGTTTGACGATGCGCGCCGCCGGTTCGATGTGAAGTTCTATCTCGTTGCGATTTTGTTCATCATTTTCGATCTTGAGGTGGCCTTCCTGTTCCCGTGGGCGGTCAGCTTGTCCGATATCGGTGTGTTCGGTTTTCTTTCGATGCTCGGCTTCCTTGGCGTTCTGACGGTCGGCTTCATCTATGAGTGGCGCAAAGGCGCGCTGGATTGGGAGTGACCACGATGAACGCACTCACACAGGCATTGCAGCCGGGCCCGGCGCAGGATGCCGTCATCAAGGGCATCACCGGCGAGATCGAGGACAAGGGCTTCGTCGTTGCCAATCTCGACAAGCTGGTGAACTGGGCGCGGACAGGCAGCCTGTGGCCGATGACGTTTGGCCTGGCCTGCTGCGCGGTGGAGATGATCCACGCCTACATGCCGCGCTATGATCTCGACCGGCTGGGCATCATCCCGCGCGCCTCACCGCGGCAGAGCGACGTGATGATCGTGGCCGGCACGCTGACCAACAAGATGGCCCCCGCGCTTCGCAAGGTTTACGACCAGATGCCTGAGCCGCGCTGGGTGATCAGCATGGGCAGCTGCGCCAATGGCGGCGGCTACTACCACTACTCCTACGCGGTGGTGCGCGGCTGCGATCGTGTGGTGCCGGTGGACATCTACGTGCCCGGCTGCCCGCCGACGGCGGAGGCTTTGGTTTACGGCATCATGCAGTTGCAGAAGAAGATCCGCCGCACCGGGACCATCCTCCGTGGCTGACGCAGGCATCCTGGCCGCCGCGGTTGCGGCCCTGCCGGGCGTGACCAGCGTCAGCGTGGCGCTGGGCGAGGTGATCGCGCTCGCCGAACGCGATTCGCTGCTGGCGCTGATGACGGCTCTGCGCGATGGCGAGGGCCTGCGCTTCGAGCAGATGATCGACCTCGCCGGCGTGGACTGGCCGGAGCGGGCGGACCGGTTCGATGTGGTCTACAATCTGCTGTCGGTCTCGCTGAACCATCGCGTGCGGGTGATCGTGACGACCGACGCCGTGCAGCCCGTTCCCTCCGTCCACAGCGTCTGGCCGGTGGCGACGTGGTGGGAGCGCGAGGCGTGGGACATGTTCGGCATCGTCTTCGCCGGCCAGCCCGACCTGCGCCGCATCCTCACCGATTACGGGTTCGAGGGGCATCCCTTGCGCAAGGACTTCCCGCTGACCGGCTATGTCGAGGTGCGCTACGACGAGGAGCGCAAGCAGGTGGTCTACGAGCCGGTGAAGCTGACCCAGGATTTCCGCAATTTCGATTTCCTCTCGCCGTGGGAGGCGATGACGTCGCTTCCGGGTGATGAGAAGGCGGCGAAGCCATGAACGAGGCCGTGTCCAAGACCATCGAGATCGACAGCCACTCGATCAATTTCGGCCCGCAGCACCCGGCGGCACACGGCGTGCTGCGGCTCATCCTGGAGATGGATGGCGAGGTGGTGCGGCGCGCCGATCCGCATATCGGCCTGCTGCATCGCGGCACCGAGAAGCTGATCGAGTACAAGAGCTACATCCAGGCCGTGCCGTATTTCGACCGGCTGGACTACGTCAGCCCGATGACGCAGGAGCACGCCTTCGCGCTGGCCACCGAGAAGCTGCTGGGCGTGACGGTGCCGCTGCGCGCCATGTGGATTCGCACCCTGTTCAGCGAGATCACCCGGGTTCTCAACCATCTGCTGAACATCACCACATACGCGCTGGATGTCGGCGCGATCACGCCCGCGCTGTGGGGCTTCGAGGAGCGGGAGACGCTCATGGAGTTCCATGAGCAGGCCTCCGGCGCCCGGCTGCACGCCAATTACTTCCGGCCCGGCGGCGTGGCGAAGGACCTGCCGGCGGGGCTGGAGGACAAGATCGGCGCCTGGGCCGACAAGTTCCCCAAGTTCATCGATGATCTGGAGCATCTGCTGACGGGCAACCGCATCTGGAAGCAGCGCACCGTCGATATCGGCATCATCTCGCCGGAGGATGCGCTGGCCTGGGGCTTCACCGGGCCGTGTCTGCGCGCGTCCGGCATCCCGTGGGATCTGCGCCGCTCGCAGCCCTATGAGATGTATGACCAGGTCGATTTCAAGGTGGCGGTCGGCCGCAATGGCGACTGCTACGACCGCTACCTCGTGCGCATGGCCGAAATGCGCGAGAGCGTGGCCATCATCAAGCAGTGCCTGGCGCAGATGAAGCCCGGCCCGATCAAGGTGCAGGACAACAAGATCACCCCACCGACGCGCGCGCAGATGAAGCGCTCGATGGAGGCGCTGATCCATCACTTCAAGCTCTATACCGAGGGCTATCACGTGCCCGCCGGCACCACCTACACGGCCGTTGAGGCGCCGAAGGGCGAGTTCGGCGTGTATCTGGTGGCCGACGGCACCAACCGCCCCTATCGCTGCAAGATCCGCGCGACCGGCTTTGCGCATCTGCAGGCGATCGAGTTCATGTCCAAGCGGCACATGCTGGCCGATGCGGTGGCGATCATCGGATCGCTCGACATCGTGTTCGGCGAGATCGACAGGTAGACCATGGCCGAGACCCCCACCGCCAGCTTCGAACAGCCGACGCATTTCGCCTTCGACGCGGAAAGCCAGGTGCAGGTCGACAAGCATATCGCCAAATACCCGGCCGGGCGGCAGGCCAGCGCGGTGCTGCCGCTGCTCGACCTCGCGCAGCGGCAGATGGGCCGCACCACCGGCAGCGCCTGGATCCCCACCGTGGCGATGGACGAGATCGCCCGCATCCTCGCGATGCCGCCGATCCGCGTCTATGAGGTCGCGACGTTCTATCTGATGTTCAACATGACGCCGGTGGGCAAGTACCACTTGCAGGTCTGCACCACCACGCCGTGCTGGCTGCGCGGCTCGGACGATATCGTCGCGGCCTGCCGGCATGAGACGGGCATCAAGGGCTGGAAGGAAACCAGCGCCGACGGGCTGTTCACGATGACCGAGGTGGAATGCGTCGGCGCCTGTGTCAACGCGCCGATCCTGCAGGTGAACGACGATTTCTATGAGGACCTCGACGCGGAGAGCACGAAAACCCTGCTCGCCGCGCTGCGCGCCGGTGCCCCGCCGCCGCGCGGCTCGGTGACCGGAAGGCGCAATTCCGCCCCCGATGGCGGGCCGATCACGTTGAATTCGCTGAATTTCGAGAAGGCGGAATAGCCTTATGCTGAGCGATCAGGACCGCATCTTCACCAATCTCTACGGTATCCACGACTTCCGCCTGAAGGGCGCGCTGGCCCGTGGCGACTGGGACGGCACCAAGGCGATCCTCGAGCGCGGACGCGACACCATCGTCGAGGAGATGAAATCCTCCGGCCTGCGCGGCCGTGGCGGTGCGGGTTTCCCCACCGGCATGAAGTGGTCCTTCATGCCGAAAACCGTGGGCGAGCGGCCGCACTACCTCGTCGTCAACGCTGACGAGAGCGAGCCGGGCACCTGCAAGGACCGCGACATCCTGCGCCACGATCCGCACAAGCTGATCGAAGGCTGCCTGATCGCCAGCTTCGCGATGGCCGCCCACGCCTGCTACATCTACATCCGCGGCGAATTCTACAACGAGGCGGTCAATCTCCAGATCGCCATCGACGAGGCCTATGAAGCCGGGCTGATTGGCAAGAACGCTTGCGGCTCGGGCTGGGATTTCGACCTGTATCTGCATCGCGGCGCCGGCGCCTATATCTGCGGCGAGGAAACCGCGCTGATCGAAAGCCTGGAGGGCAAGAAGGGCATGCCGCGCCTGAAGCCGCCCTTCCCGGCGGCCGTCGGCCTCTATGGCTGCCCGACCACGGTGAACAATGTCGAGAGCATTGCCGTCGCGCCCACCATCCTGCGGCGCGGCCCGTTCTGGTTCTCCGCCCTCGGCCGGCCGAAGAACGCGGGCACCAAGCTGTTCTGCATCTCCGGCCATGTGAACAAGCCCTGCAATGTCGAGGAAGAACTCGGCATCCCCCTGCGCGAGCTGATCGACCGCTACGCCGGCGGCGTGCGCGGTGGCTGGGACAATCTGCTGGGCGTGATCCCCGGCGGCTCCTCGGTGCCGGTGCTGCCGAAGCTGACCTGCGACTCCATCCTGATGGATTTCGACAGCCTGCGCGAAGTGAAGTCCGGCCTCGGCACCGCGGCGGTGATCGTGATGGACAAATCGACGGACATCATCAAGGCGATCGCCCGGCTGAGCCAGTTCTACAAGCATGAGAGCTGCGGCCAGTGCACGCCCTGCCGCGAGGGCACCGGGTGGATGATGCGGGTGATGAACCGCATGGTGCAGGGCCGCGCCGAGGTCGAGGAGATCGACATGCTGGAGCAGGTAAGCCGGCAGATCGAGGGGCACACCATCTGCGCGCTGGGCGATGCTGCGGCCTGGCCGATCCAGGGCCTCATCAAGAATTTCCGCCCCGAAATGGAAGCCCGCATCGCCGCCTACAAGGCACGCTCGGCCCCCAAGATGGCGGCGGAGTAGAGCCATGGTCAAAGTCACCGTTGACGGCATCGACGTCGATGTCCCCCCCGGCTCCAACGTGCTGCAGGCCTGCGAGGCCGCCGGCAAGGAAGTGCCGCGCTTCTGCTATCATGAGCGGCTGAGCGTGGCCGGCAACTGCCGGATGTGTCTCGTCGAGATCAAAAAGGCGCCGCCGAAGCCGTTTGCCTCCTGCGCCTATCCCGTCGCCGAGGGCATGGTGGTGCATACCGACACGCCGATGGTGAAGAAGGCCCGGCGCGGGGTGATGGAATTCCTGCTGATCAACCACCCGCTGGACTGCCCGATCTGCGACCAGGGCGGCGAATGCGACCTGCAGGATCAAGCGGTTGGCTACGGCAGCGACACCTCGCGCTATCATGAGAACAAGCGCGCCGTGAAGGACAAGAACCTCGGCCCGCTGGTGAAAACGGTGATGACGCGCTGCATCCACTGCACGCGCTGCATCCGCTTCTCCACCGAAATCGCTGGCGTCTCCGAATTGGGGGCCACCGCGCGCGGGGAGGGGATGGAGGTCGGCACCTATGTGGAGAAGGCGCTGTCGTCCGAGCTGTCCGGCAACCTGATCGACATCTGCCCCGTCGGCGCGCTGACCTCCAAGCCCTACGCCTTCGTCGCCCGGCCGTGGGAATTGAAGAAGACCGACAGTATCGACGTGCTGGATGCGGTCGGCGCCAATATTCGCGTCGATAGCCGCGGCCCTGAAGTGCTGCGCATCCTGCCGCGGCTGAACGAGGACGTGAACGAGGAATGGCTGGCCGACAAGTCGCGCTTCGCGGTGGACGGGCTGAAGCGCCGCCGCCTGGATAGCTGCTGGGTCCGCCGCGACGGCAAGTTGACCAAGGCCACCTGGGACCAGGCGTTCGAGGCCATCGACACGAAGCTGAAGGGCCTGCCGGGTGCGCGCATCGGCGCCATCGCCGGCGACCTGGCGGATGCCGAGAGCATGCTGGCGCTGAAGGATCTGATGGCTGGCCTCGGCTCGGCCAACCTGGAATGCCGCACGGACGGCGCGGCGACCGACGTCTCGCGCCGGGATTTCTACACCTTCAACACCTCCATCGCGGGCATCGAGGAGGCCGACGCCATCCTCCTCATCGGCACCCATCCGCGCAGCGAGGCGCCGCTGATCAACGCGCGCATCCGCAAGCGCTGGCTCGCCGGCGGGATGAAAGTCGGCCTGATCGGTCCGCAGGCGGACCTGACCTATCCGGTGACGCATCTGGGCGACAGCCCCGCCGCCATCGCCGGTGCCGCCGCGATGCTCGCCGGGGCGAAGAAGCCGATGCTGATCCTCGGCGCCGGTGCGCTGGCCCGTGCCGATGGCGCGGCCATCCTCGCCGCCGCCTGGGCGCTGGCCGCCGAGACCGGCATGCTCACCGCGGAGTGGCACGGCTTCAACGTGCTGCACACCGCCGCCAGCCGCGTCGCCGGCCTCGATCTCGGTTTCGCCACCGCCGGCGGCCTTGCCGGCATGATGGGCGGCGGGGTCGATCTGCTTTGGCTGCTGGGCGCGGACAGCATCGACACGGCACAGATCGGCGCGGGCACCTTCGTCGTCTATCAGGGCCATCACGGCGACGCCGGCGCCGCCCGGGCAGACGTGATCCTGCCCGGTGCCGCCTACACCGAAAAGAACGCCACCTACGTCAACACCGAAGGCCGCGCCCAGCGTGGCCAGTTCGCGGTGCTGCCGCCGGGTGACGCGCGGGAGGACTGGAAGATCCTGCGCGCCTTCTCCGGCTGGATCGGCAAGCCGTTGCCCTACGACACGCTCGCCGCCCTGCGCACGCGGCTGGAGGGGGTGAACCCGGTCTTTGCCCGCATCGACATCCTGCCCCGCTTCGGCTGCGCCGACGCCACCGCGCCGGCCGGCGGCACGCTTGGCACCGCGCCCTTCACCCGCGCGATCGCCAACTACTACATGAGCGACCCGATCAGCCGTGCCAGCCCGACCATGGCGGAATGCACGGCCGTCCACATGCCTGCACCAGCTCAGGCGGCGGAGTAGCGGCGATGGATTTCTTCTTCACCCACCCCTTCGGCATCCTGCTGCTGACGGTCGCCAAGGCGCTGGCGCTGCTGGTGCCGCTGCTGATCGGCGTTGCCTACCTCACGCTGGCCGAGCGCAAGGTGCTCGCCGCCATCCAGCTGCGCCGCGGCCCCAATGTGGTCGGGCCGTTCGGCCTGTTCCAGCCCTTCGCCGACGCCATCAAGATGGTGATGAAGGAAACCATCATTCCCACCGGCGCCAACCGCGGGCTGTTCCTGCTGGCGCCGATGCTCACCTTCGGCCTGGCGATGATCGCCTGGGCGGTGATCCCGGTGAACGACGGCTGGGCGATCGCCGACATCAATGTCGGCGTGCTCTACCTGTTTGCCATCTCCTCGCTCGGCGTCTACGGCGTCATCATTGCCGGCTGGGCGAGCAACTCGAAGTATCCGTTCCTCGGTGCCATGCGTTCGGCAGCCCAGATGGTCTCCTACGAAGTCTCGATGGGCTTCGTGATGATCACCGTGCTGCTGTGTGTCGGCAGCCTGAACCTGAACGACATCGTCATCGCGCAGAAGACCATCTGGTTCGCCATCCCGCTGTTCCCGATGTTCGTGATCTTCTTCATCAGCACCCTGGCCGAGACCAACCGCTCCCCCTTCGACCTGCCGGAAGGCGAGAGCGAGATCGTCGCCGGCTTCTTCGTCGAATACAGCGCGATGAGCTTCGCGCTGTTCTTCCTCGGCGAATACGCCAACATGATCCTGATGTCGGCGATGACGACGATCCTGTTCCTCGGCGGCTGGCTGCCGCCGTTCGACATCGCGCCGTTCAACTGGTTGCCCGGCCCGCTCTGGTTCATCCTGAAGATCTGCTTCGTGCTGTTCCTGTTCCTGTGGGTGCGCGCCACCTTCCCGCGCTACCGCTACGACCAGCTGATGCGCCTGGGCTGGAAGGTGTTCCTGCCGTTCTCGCTGTTCTATCTCGTGCTGGTCGCAGGCGCGCTGCTTGCCTTCGGCTGGCTGCCGCATGCGTGAAGGAGAGACCATGACCTTCCTCGACCGCACCGCCCGCGGCCTGCTGCTCACCGAGCTCGTCGCCGGCATGGCGCTGACTCTGAAGTATTTCTTCAAGCCGAAGAAGACGATCAACTACCCCTACGAGAAGGGCCCGATCAGCCCGCGCTTCAAGGGCGAACACGCGCTGCGCCGCTACCCCAACGGCGAAGAACGCTGCATCGCCTGCAAGCTGTGCGAGGCCGTATGCCCCGCCCAGGCCATCACCATCGAGGCCGAACCGCGCGAGGACGGCAGCCGCCGCACCACCCGCTACGACATCGACATGACGAAGTGCATCTATTGCGGCCTGTGCGAGGAAGCCTGCCCGGTCGATGCCATCGTCGAAGGCCCGAATTTCGAATTCGCCACCGAGACGCGCGAGGAGCTGCTCTACGACAAGGCCAAGCTGCTCGCCAACGGCGACCGCTGGGAGCCGGAGCTGGCCCGCCGCCTCGAACTGGACGCGCCCTACAGATGATCTCTTGCCCGAAAGGCGCCGCATGATCGCCGCCCTTGCCTTCTACCTGTTCGCCGGCGTGCTGGTGGCCTCCGCCGCGATGGTGGTGACCGCCCGCAACCCGGTGCATTCGGTGCTGTTTCTCATCCTCGCCTTCTTCAACGCCGCCGCCCTGTTCCTGCTGGCGGGGGCCGAGTTCCTGGCGATGATCCTGGTCATCGTCTATGTCGGCGCGGTCGCGGTGCTGTTCCTGTTCGTCGTGATGATGCTGGACATCAATTTCGCCCAGCTGCGCGAGGGCTTTCAGCGCTACACCCCGATCGGTGCCGCCATCGGCGTGGTTCTGCTCGCCGAACTCGCTTTGGTGCTCGGCAGCTGGCAGTTCGGCCAGGGTGCGGTGAGCCTGCGCAATGTGCCGCGCGACCCGAGCCTGGACAACACCGCCCAACTCGGCCGGGTGCTCTATACCGACCATATCCTGCTGTTCCAGGCGTCCGGCCTGATCCTGCTGGTTGCCATGATCGGCGCCATCGTGCTGACGCATCGCGACCGCGGCATCAACCGCCGGCAGAGCATCGCCAACCAGGTCGGCCGCCTCCCGGCCGACACCCTGGAGATGGTGGACGTGCCGCGCGGCGCGGGTCTGCCCACCCTGCCCACCCTGAAGCCGAAGGTCGCCGAAGTGCCGGCACCGGCCGATGAACACCGCGGCCACGGGGGCCACTGACATGCTCGCAGTCGGCCTCGGCCACTACCTCGCGGTGGGTGCGATCCTGCTGGTGCTCGGCATTTTCGGCATCTTCCTGAACCGCAAGAACGTCATCGTCATCCTGATGTCCGTCGAGCTGATCCTGCTCGCGGTGAACATCAATTTCGTCGCCTTCTCCGCCTCGCTCGATGATCTCGCCGGCCAGATCATGGCGATGTTCGTGCTCACCGTCGCGGCGGCGGAGGCAGCCATCGGGCTTGCCATCGTCGTCATCTATTTCCGCAACCGTGGCTCGATCGAGGTCGAGGACGTGAATCTGATGAAGGGCTGAGCGTATGCTGTACGCCATCGCCGTCTTTGCCCCGCTGCTGGGCTCGCTGATCGCCCTGCTGCTGGGCCGCCAGATCGGCGACCGCGCGGCGCAGATGGTCACCATCCTGTGCATGAGCCTGGCCGCCATCTGCGGCACCGCCGCGTTCTACGACCTCGTCTATGGCGGCGTCTCGCCCGGGGTGATCTCGCTGGGCACCTGGATCGAATCCGGCGACTTCCAGGTCTCCTGGGCCCTGCGCTATGACACGCTGTCGGCGGTGATGGTGGCGATGGTCACCTTCGTCGCCACGCTGATCCACATCTACAGCGTCGGCTACATGAGCCATGACGCGACGATCTGGCGCTTCTTCAGCTACTTGTCGCTGTTCACCTTCGCCATGCTGATGCTGGTGACGGCCGACAACCTGCTGCAACTCTTCTTCGGCTGGGAAGGCGTGGGCCTCGCGAGCTACCTCCTCATCGGTTACTGGTATGAGAAGGAGAGCGCCTGCGCTGCGGCGATGAAGGCCTTCATCGTCAACCGCGTCGGCGACCTGTTCTTCGCCCTCGGCATCGCGCTGATCTTCCTTGTTTTCGGCTCGATCGAGTTCAGCGTCATCTTCGCCAGCGTCAGCCAGCATCAGGACGCCAGCTACCACCTCTTCGGCCAGGACTGGCGGGCGTTCGAAGTGATCGGCGTGCTGCTGTTCCTCGGCGCCATGGGCAAATCCGCGCAGCTCGGCCTGCATGTCTGGCTGCCGGACGCGATGGAGGGCCCCACCCCCGTCTCCGCCCTCATCCACGCCGCCACCATGGTCACCGCCGGCGTGTTCCTGATGGCGCGCATGTCGCCGATCATGGAATACGCGCCCTATGCGCTGGCCATGGTCGCCATCGTCGGCGGCGCCACCGCGCTGTTCGCGGCCACGATCGGCTGCGTGCAGAACGACATCAAGCGCATCATCGCCTATTCCACCTGCTCGCAGCTCGGCTACATGTTCGTTGCCGCCGGCGTCGGCGCTTATCAGGCCTCGGCCTTCCACCTGCTGACGCACGCCTTCTTCAAAGCGCTGCTGTTCATGGGCGCCGGCGCGGTCATCCACGCCATGTCCGACGAGCAGGACATCCGCAAGATGGGCGGCATCTGGAAGAAGATCCCCGCCACCTATGTGCTGATGTGGATAGGCTCCCTGGCGCTGGCCGGCGTCTATCCCTTCGCCGGCTACTTCTCGAAGGATGCGATCATCGAGGCCGCCTGGGCTTCGCACAGCCTGTCCGGCCAGTTCGGCTTCTGGTGCGCCATCATCGCGGCCTTCCTGACCGCCTTCTATTCATGGCGCCTGCTGATCCTGACCTTCCACGGCACGCCGCGGGCAGACGCGCACACGATGGAGCATGTGCACGAAAGCCCGCTGGTGATGATTCTGCCGTTGGTACTGCTCGCCGCCGGCGCGGTGCTGACGGGGCTGATCTTCCACGACCAACTCCTCGGCCAGAACTGGCAGGCGTTCTGGGGGGAGAGCATCGTGCTGCGCCCCGGCAACGAGATACTTGAGCACATGCACCATGTTCCCGGATGGGTGGTGGCCGCACCCAGCGTGGTCGGCTTCGCCGGCATCGGGCTGGCCTATGTGATGTACATGCTGATGCCGCAGCTACCTGGCCAGCTCGCGGCGGCACTTCCCTGGCTGCACCGCTTCCTGCTGAACAAGTGGTATTTCGACGAGGTTTACGACCTCCTCATCGTCCGCCCCCTGCGCGCGCTCGCCCGCGGCCTGTGGCAGGTCGGCGATACCAGGATCATCGACGGCATGCCGAACGGGCTGGCCTCGCTCACCCGCGGCAGCGTCGTCCAGATCGTGAAGCTGCAGACCGGCTCTATCGCCAACTACGCCTTTGCCATGCTGATCGGCCTCGTGCTGCTCGTCAGCATCTTCCTGTTTGTCCGGTGATCCCATGAACGCGGCTGGCTTTCCCGTCCTTTCGCTCGTCACCTGGCTGCCGCTGGTGGGCTGTGCCGTCATCCTTGCCGTGCGGGGGGAGGAGGCGGTCGTCGCCGCCAATGCCCGCTGGACGGCGCTGTGGACCAGCCTGATCGTCTTCGCCCTCTCGCTGGTCCTGTGGTTCCGCTTCGACCAGTCGGACGCCGGGTTCCAGTTCATCGAGGTCGCCTCCTGGCTGCCGGAATGGGGCATCAGTTACCGCATGGGCGTCGACGGCATCTCCGTGCTGTTCGTGCTGCTGGCCACCGCGCTGACGCCGATCTGCATTCTCGCCAGCTGGGAATCGATCGGCACCCGCGTGCGTGAGTTCATGGTCGCCTTCCTGGTGCTGGAAACCATGATGGTCGGCATGTTCTGCGCGCTGGACTTCGTCGTGTTCTACATGTTTTTCGAGGGCGTGCTGATCCCGATGTATCTGATCATCGGTATCTGGGGCGGCCCGCGCCGCGTCTATGCCGCGATCAAGTTCTTCCTCTACACGCTGGCCGGCTCGGTGCTGATGCTGCTTGCTTTGCTGGCCATGTGGTATGCCGCCGGCACCACGGATATCCAGGTGCTGCTGGAAACCACCTTCCCCCCGCAGGTGCAGACCTGGCTGTTCCTCGCCTTCTTCGCCAGCTTCGCGGTGAAGGTGCCGATGTGGCCCGTCCACACCTGGCTGCCGGATGCGCATGTGGAGGCACCCACCGCCGGCTCCGTCATCCTCGCCGGCGTGCTGCTGAAGATGGGTGCCTACGGCTTCCTGCGCTTCTCCGTGCCGATGCTGCCGGAGGCCGCGCAGTATTTCGCGCCGATGATCTACACCCTCTCGGTCGTCGCCGTGATCTACACGTCGCTGGTGGCGCTGGCACAAACCGACATGAAGAAGCTGATCGCCTATTCCTCGGTCGCCCATATGGGCGTGGTGACCATCGGCATCTTTACCTTCAACGTGCAGGGCATCGGCGGGGCGATCTTCCAGATGCTCAGCCACGGCGTCGTCTCCGGGGCACTCTTCCTGTGCGTCGGCGTGGTCTACGACCGTATCCACAGCCGCGAGATCGCCCGCTACGGCGGGCTCGCCAACCGCATGCCGGCCTATGCGCTCGTGTTCATGCTGTTCAGCATGGCCAGCGTCGGCCTGCCCGGCACGGCCGGCTTCGTCGGCGAGTTCCTGGTCCTGGTCGGCGCCTTCAAGGTCAGCTTCTGGCTGGCCATGCTCGGCAGCCTCGGCATGATCCTCGGTGCCGCCTACATGCTCTACCTCTACCGCCGGGTGATCTTCGGCAAACTGACCCGCGATGACCTCAAATCCATCCTCGACCTCTCCCCGCGGGAGATCGCGGTCTTTGCCCCGCTGGTGGTGCTGGCGCTGTGGATGGGCATCTATCCGTCGAGCTTCTCCGGCTTCTATGAGGCCTCGGTGAGTGCGATGGTCGAACACCACGAGGCCTCGCTCGCCGCCCTGTCCAAACTGGCCTTGGGAGCCGCGCGATGAACTGGACCCTGGCCATCCCCGAGCTGGTGCTCGCCTGCTGCGGCATGGCGATCCTGCTCACCGGCGTTTTCGTCCGCGCCAACAGCTTCTTCCTGGCCAGCATGCTCACCGTCGGCGCCCTTCTGCTGACGGCCGTGCTGGTGATCTCCGGCGGCCAGGGCGTGGGCTTCCTCGGCCAGTTCCAGTCGGATGCCTTCTCCGTCTTCATCAAGCTGCTGGTGCTGGTCGCGGCCATCCTGGGCGTGGTGATGTCCCTCGACTACGCCGAGCACGCCAACCTGCAGCGCTTCGAATTCCCGGTGCTGATGCTGTTCTGCGCCGTCGGCATGATGCTGATGGCCTCGGCCACCAGCCTGATGTCGATGTATATCGGCGTCGAGCTGATGTCCCTCTCGCTCTATGTGCTCGCCGCCTTCGCGCGTGACGAGCTGCGCTCCACCGAGGCCGGGCTGAAGTACTTCGTCCTCGGCGCGCTCGCCTCAGGCCTGCTGCTCTATGGCGTCTCCCTGGTCTACGGCTTTGCCGGCACGATGGATTTCGCCCGGCTTGCCGCCTCGCTCGCCTATCCCGCGCCGGTCTCCGAAGGTCTCGTCGTCGGCATCGTCTTCGTCGTCGCGGGCCTCGCCTTCAAGGTCTCCGCCGTGCCGTTCCACATGTGGACGCCGGATGTGTATGAGGGTGCCCCCACCCCCGTCACCGCCTTCATGGGCTCGGCGCCCAAGGTCGCGGCGATGGCCCTGCTGGTGCGGATCCTCGCCGACCCCTTCGGCGCCATGCTCGGCCAGTGGCAGCAGCTGATCGTCCTGGTCGCCATCGCCTCCATGCTGCTCGGCTCGCTCGCCGCCATCGGCCAGGGCAACATCAAGCGCCTGATGGCCTATTCCTCGATCGGCCACATGGGCTACGCGCTGATCGGCCTGGCCGCCGGCACCACCACCGGCGTGCGCGGCGTGCTGATCTACCTCGTCACCTACGTGTTCATGAATGCCGGCACCTTCGCCTGCATCCTGGCGATGCGCCGCCGCGGCCGCTCGGTGGAGGCGATCTCCGACCTCGGCGGCCTCGGCAAAACCGACCCCGGCCTCGCCTTGGCGCTCACCGTCTTCATGTTCTCGATGGCCGGCATCCCGCCGTTCTCCGGCTTCTGGGGCAAATACTTCATCTTCACCGCCGCCGTGCAGCAGGGCATGTGGACGCTCGCCGTCATCGGCGTGCTCACCAGC
>CAMCJI010000089.1 GCA_945874805.1 Asaia bogorensis
CCTAGGGTGGCGCATCGGCCCATGTGAGCCCGGTGCCGCACCATGACGGGGCGGCCGCCGCCGCTCCGTCCGGTGCCGGGAACAGAAGGAATTCCCCCATGCGTCGCCTGATCGTGGCAACCCTGGCGGCCCAGGCCCTCGCTTTGGCCGCGCTGGCCCAAACCGCCCCGGCACCGCCGAACACCTCGATCCCCGAGATCAGCGCCAAGGATACGGCGAAGCTGCCGGCGATCGAGAGCGTGGCGCCCTCCAAGACCAACACCGGCATGACCACGCCACCCACGCCAAAACCCGCCGACAGCGCGCCGCTCCCCGGCGCGCTCACCGAGGCGGAGGCGACCCGGCACATCGAGGCCGCAGGCTACCGCAACGTCACCGGCCTGGTGCGGGACAGGGACAATGTCTGGCGCGGCAAGGCCGAGAAGGGCGCTCTGCCATTGCTGGTCTCGGTCGATTTCAAAGGCAACGTCGCCACGTATTGAGCGGCGCGCGCCATTCAAGGAGACCCCCGATGGACGACACCCCGGCCGATCGGCTGAAGACCCTGCACACCCAGGCCATCGATTCCCGTAGCGGCTACCGCGAAGCCCTGCGCGAGGCGGAAGGGCAGGGCCTCACCGGCGTCTTTGAGGACATGATCGCCCTGCACACGCTCAACGCCGAGGAACTCTCGGCGGCACTGACGCGGCTGGGCGAGGTGGCGGACCGCGAGGGCTCGTTCATGAGCCTCGTGCATCGCACGATCATGGACATCCGCGGCCTGTTCGGCGGCCTCGGCGCCAGCGTGCTGCCCGGACTGATCGACGGGGAGACGCGCAACATCACCGGCTATGACGAGGCGCTGGCGGCACCCCTGACGGATGACGCGCGGCGGATGCTGACGCTGCAGCGCTCGCGCCTGGCCGCTGCGGTGACCGGCATGCGGGTGCAGGCTCACTGACCGCAGCGACGGCCCAGGCGCGCAGCCTCGGCCCCGCAGCGCGCGTTCTGCTAAGCTGACCCCGGCACAGCACCAGGGCAGACCACCATGCGGATCGAGGCATTCAGCGAGTCGCGCGAGCCTTCCCATCCCGCCGCGAACGAGGACGCATTCGTCATCATTCCCGGCCGCGCCTATGCCGCGATCGACGGCGTGACCGACCGCAACGGCACCCGCTACGACGGCATGCTCGCCGGCCGCTACGCCGCCCGGCTGATCGCCGCCAAGCTGGAGGCGATGTTCACCACCGCCGCCCCCGCCGCCGAGGATGTGGTACCCGCACTCACCGCCACCCTCGCCGCCGCCTACCGCCGGCACGGCGTGGACCCGTCCGCCGCCGGCTGGGGCGGGCGGATGTGCTGCACCCTGGCCCTGGCCATCATCCGCGCGGACGTCGTGGAAGTGGTGCTGGTCGGCGATTCCGGCGTGCGCATCGGCGGCCACACCGTGCTGCAGATGGCCAAAGACCTCGACCGCATCACCGCCACCCTACGCCGCCACGCCTGGCCGCTGATCGCCGCCCGCGTGGCCGACCAGGTGGAGCGTGAGCGCCTCGCCCGCCTCTTCGTCTTCCACGGCGCCAAACACGGCCTGCCCAGCCTGCTCACCCCGCCCGAAACCGCCACCATCGCCGCCGCCGCGGAAGCCGACTGCCGCACCACCCTGCCGCACGTGCCGGCCGCCGACGTCGCCTTCCTGCTGCGCGAAGGCATCGTGGACGGGCAAGGCGCCTTCCAGAACAACACCGACTCCGTCCTCGGCTACGCCTGCCTCGACGGCTTCGCCGTGCCGCGCACGTTGATGCGGGTGGCCCGGTTCGACCGGGCTGACGCCGCCATGCTGGAACTCTTCACCGACGGCTACGCCCGCCCCGCCCCGGGCTTCGGTGTGGCGGCCTGGGAAGCGGATTTTGCCGCGACGGAGGCCGAAGACCCGTCGAAAATCAGCGCCTACCCCGGCGTGAAGGGCTCCGTGCCGGGCAAGTGGTCGGATGATCGGACGTATTTGGGGGTGGTTGAGGGTTGAAGCAGACAAGGGGAGCATCTTCTTTTTGTGAACAAAAAGAAGATGCTCCCCTTCGCTACCCCTGCACCACCGCCATCTGCCGCGTATCGAACGAGAGCCACACCGCCTCGTCCACGGCGTGCAGTTGCATCGGCGGGGCGGCGGCGCGCAGGCGGGTGCCGCCGGCGAGTTCCACCACGTAGTCCCAGGTTTCGCCCAGGAACACGCCTTGGATGATGCGTCCGGCCGCGCCGGGTCCGTCCACCGGGGCGGCCAGCAGGGTGATGCCTTGCGGGCGGAGCGAGAGCAGCACCGGGCCGTCCGGGGCGCTGCCCATTTCCAGCAGGGCCGCCGGCACGGTGAAGCCGGCGCATTCCACCATCCCGCCGGAGAGGCGGGCGTCCAAAAGGTTCGTGCGCCCGATGAAGCCGGCGACGAAGCGGGTGCGCGGGCGGGTGTAGAGGCGGTGCGGCGCGTCCACCTGTTCGATCCGCCCGGCGTTCATCACTGCGATCCGGTCCGAGGTGGCCATCGCCTCGGCCTGGTCGTGGGTGACGTAGACGGTGGTGATGCCGAAGGCGTCGTGCAGGCGGCGGATTTCGAAGCGCATCTCCTCGCGCAGATTGGCGTCGAGGTTGGAGAGCGGCTCGTCGAGCAGCAGCACGTCCGGCTTGATCACCACCGCGCGGGCCAGCGCCACGCGCTGCTGCTGCCCGCCGGACAGCTCGGCCGGGTAGCGCCCGGCGAGATGGCCGAGCTGCACCACGTCGAGCATTTCGGCGACGCGCCGGCGCTGTTCCTCGGCGGGCATTTTGCGCAAGGTGAGGCCAAAGGCGACGTTTTCCGCCACCGTCATGTTCGGCCAGATGGCGTAGGACTGGAAGATCATCGACATCCCCCGCCGCTCCGGCGGCAGGGACGAGCCGGGGGAGGAGATCACCTGGCCGTTCAGCAGGATCGACCCGCCGGTGGGCTCCACGAAGCCGGCGATCATGCGCAGCGTGGTGGTTTTGCCGCAGCCGGAGGGGCCGAGGAGGGAGACGAACTCGCCTTCCTCCAGCGTCAGATCGACCGCATCGACCACCTTCTGCTTGCCGTAGGCCTTGGTCAGGCCGCTCAGTTCCAACCGCGCCACGCTCAACTCCTCCTGAGCATGAAGTCGCGCCCTGCGATCTTCATGCCGATGCCGACCAGCACGGCGGTGACCACCAGCAGCAGCCCGCCGAAGGCCGCCAGCACCTCGAAATTCCCCGCCTCGCTGAGGTCGTACAGCAGTACCGACATGGTGCGCGTGCGCGGCCCGACCAGGAAGATCGCCGCCGACAACTCGCGCGAGGCGACGATGAACACGATCAGCCAGCCGCCCAACATCGCCTTTTTCACCAGCGGCGCGGTGACCCGGGCGATCGAGACCAGCCGGCCGGCGCCGAGGATGCGCGCGGCCTCCTCCATCTCCGGATGCACTGCCCGCACGGCGGCGGATGCATTGGCGTAGGCGATCGGCAGGAAGCGGGCGGTGAAGGCGATGATGATGATCGCCGCCGTGCCGTACAGCGCCAGCGGCGGCGAGGCATAGGCGGCATAGAAGCCGATCGCCATGACGATGCCGGGGATGACGAAGGGCGCCATCGCCAGGAACCCCAGCACATCGCCGAACGGCACCAGCTTGCGGTTGACGACATAGGCGACCAGCAGGGCGATCAGCGCCGCACAGGTGGCGGCCACGGCCGAGAACCACAGCGTGTTCCAGATCGTCGTCATCGCCATCTCATGCTCGAACAGCAGGAAGGTGTAGTTGCGCAACGTCAGGTTGTCCCATGACAGGCCGCGCCCCCAGGCCTTGGCGAAGCTGGCCTGCAGCAGCACCAGCAGCGGCAGGGCCACGGCCAGGGTGCCGACGCCGGCGCACCAGGCGAACATCACCCAGCGCCACGGCCCCAGCTTGATCTCCCGCCGCTCACCGCCCTTGCCGGATTGGGATACGTAGCCCTTCCGGGAGAGCAGCAGCCGCTGCACGCCGATCATCGCCATGGTGATGAGCAGCAGCGGCATCGAATAAGCGGCCGCCACCTCCACCCGCACCGGCGCTTCGAAGAACTGCCAGAGCTGGGTGGTCACCACGTTGATGCGGGCGGGAATACCGATGATCGCCGGCGTGCCGAACAGGGCGATCGTCTCGAGGAACACGATGACAAAGCCGCCGATGATCGACGGCCATACGAGCGGCAGCGACACCCGGCGCATCGCCGTCCAGGTGCCGGCACCCAGGATGTTCGCCGCGTCCTCCATCTCCGAGGACACGAGGTCCAGCGCCGATTTCACGAACAGGAACACCAGCGGGAAGGAATGCAGCGCAATCACAAGTGCCAGGCCGGAGAAGCTGTACACGTTGACCAGCGCGTCCTCCGCCCCGGTCACCGCCCGCCAGGCACGGTTGAGCACGCCGGAGTTCGGCCCGGCCAGCAGGATCCAGCCGATCGCGCCGAGATAGGGCGGCAGCACGAAGGCCCCCATCACCGCGGCCCAGGTGATGCCCTTGCCCGGCATGTCCGTGCGCGAAACCGCCCAGGCCATCGGCACCGCCAGGAACACCGCGATGAGGGCCGTGAGCGTTCCCAGCTTCAGCGAGTTCAGCAGCGCATCGACATAGCGCGGCCGGCCATAGGCCGTCAGGTAGTTGGTCAGCGTGAAGGCGCCGGTGCCGCGCGTCTCGAAGCTGACCAGCAGCAGCTTGCCCATGGGTGCGACCACCAGGAACAGCAGCACCGCAATCAGCAAGGCCCAGACGAAAACGACGGGTTCGAGGTTGCGCAGGCGCCGGATCATCGGTGATCAAACACCGAAGATGTCACGCCAGAGCTCCTTGATCTCGGGAATGCCCTTTTCGTAGTCCGCCAACGTCGGCGCGATCGTGGCGATGGAATCGAGCGGCTTGGCGCCGGGTGCGGGCTCCACGTCGGTGCGCAGCGACTCGTCGAAGAACGGCCGGGTGATGGTGGAATAGCCGGTGCCGGCCATGAATTCGAGGAACAGCTTGGCCGCGTTCGGGTGCGGGGCCGCCTTGATCGCCGCACTCGGGGCGGGGATCACCACCGTGCCGTCCGTCGGGTAGATCAGCGCCTGCGGGTTGCCGCGCGACATGGTCAGCAGGGTGCTGGCCGAAGGGATGGCAACCCCGATGGTGCGCTCACCCGCGTTCAGCGTGGTGATCGGGTCGGCCGAGGAGCGGCCGATCTGCGGCTTGTTCTTCTCCAGGTCGCGCAGATAGGCCTCGCCGTACATCTTGCGCATCAGCACCGCCCAGGAGCCGATGGCGCCGCTGAAGCCGGGATGGCCGACGGCGAGCTGGTTGCGCCACTTCGGGTCCAGCACGTCCTTCCAGGTTTTCGGGGCGGCGGCCTCGGTCACCTTGTCGGTGCGGCGCGAGAGCAGGTAGAGGCCGAGATAGCTGACCTGATAGAACCCGTCGGCGTCGGCATTCTCCCGCGCCGGCTTGACCATGCCGGCCATGTTGACCGGGCGATACTGCAACAGCCGGCCCTCGCCCTTCAGCGCGGTGAAGTGCGCGGTGTCGGTCGAGCTGAACACGTCGCACTGCGAAACGCGCGCGCGGGCATCCTGCGAGAGGCGCTGGAACACCACCTGGGAGGTGGAGCGCACCACGTTCACCTTCACGCCGGGGAAGCGTTCGGTGAAGGCGCGGCCCACCGCCTCGGAGGGTTCGGCCTGCATCTGGCCGGTGTACCACGTGATCTCGCCCTCGCGCTTGGCCGCGTCATACAGCTGCGCCTCATGCGCCGGCAGGCCCTGCGCCTGGGCGCGGCTGGCGGCGATGGCGGCAAGCCCGCCAAGCACGGTGCGGCGACGAATCTGGGTCATGGCGATGTTCCCCTGGACAAAAGTTTTTTTGGTCCTGTTTTTCAAAAAAGGACTTCTGACTTAATCTACGCTGATCCTGAACGCGCTGGAAAGCGGCGCCTATCCCAGCAGCACGTCGCGCGCCTGGTTGATCCGCGCCGCCAGCCAGTCGGACCCGCCGGCATCCGGATGGGCGGCGCGCATCAGCCGGCGATGGGCGGCGCGGATGTCGTCCTCCGAGGCGCCGGGGCGCAGGCCGAGGATCTCATGCGCCTCCTCGCGCGTCATCGGCCCGCTGGGCTGGCGGCCGACCCGGCCCGGCCGCGCCTGCGCCACCCAGGACCAGACGAGCGGGCCGAGCATGATGAGTGCGGAGAGCGCAATCCCGCCGCGCCCGGTGAAGAACAGCAGCACCGTCAGCAGCAGCCCGCCGATCGCCAGCGTCCAGACGCCGAGGTTTTTCAGCGTGGCGATCTTCGCCCGGCTGAACATCCCGAGCGCCGCCAGCACGGCGATCAGCGAGGCGATGCCGAGGAGGAAGAACAGCATCAGGCGGGCTTCCCCTGTCTCCTCACGCCTTCCCCCGCAGAGCCTGCGCCTCCAGGGCGGCAACCGCGCTGACATTGACGATGCCGCGCGCCGTCACGCTGGGCACCACCACGTGGATCGGCTTGGACATGCCCAGCAGCAGCGGCCCGACGGGCAGGGCGTCGGCGGCGGCTTTCAGCAGGTTGAAGCTGATGTTGGCCGCGTCCAGGCTCGGCATCACCAGCAGGTTGGCGGTGCCGGTCAGCCGGCTGTCCGGCACGGCGCGGTTGCGGATGGTCTCGACCAGGGCGGCATCCGCGTGCATTTCGCCGTCGATTTCCAGATCGGGCGCGCGGGTGCGGATCATCCCGAGTGCGGTGCGCATCTTGCGGGCCGAGGGCGAGTTCGAGGCGCCGAAGCTGGAATGCGAGAGCAGGGCGGCTTTCGGGATGATGCCGAAGCGTCGCACCTGCTCGGCGGCCAGGATGGTCATTTCGGTGATCTGTTCGGCGGTCGGGTCCGGGTTCATGTAGGTGTCGCAGATGAACAGCGCGCCGGCCGGCAGGATCAGGCAGGAGAGGGCGTAGAGCCGGGCCACGTCCGCCCGGCGGGGGATGATCGGCATCACGTATTCCATGTGCCGCCACCAGTCGCCCGAGCCGCCGCAGATCGCGGCTTCGGCAATGCCGGCATGCAGCAGCATGGCCGCGGCCACCGACGGGCGGCTGCCGATGCGCCGGGCGGCGGCATCGGGCGGGGCGCCACGGCGGCCGACGAGGCGCTGATAGTCGGCGATGAGCGGGCCGAACACGGCCGTATCGGTACGCGGATCGAGCACCCGCACCTGGCTGTCGAGCGACATGCGCAGCCCCATCTCGGCAATGCGGGCAGCAATCACGCTGCGCCTGCCGATCAGGATGGGGTGGGCGAGGCGCTCGTCCACCAGCGTCTGTACCGCGCGCAGCACCCGCTCGTCCTCGCCCTCGGCGTAGACTATGCGGGCAGGCGCGGTGCGCGCGGCCTCGAAGATCGGGCGCATGAGCTGGCCGGAGCGGAAGACGAAGCGTTCGAGCTCGATCCGGTAGGCCTCGAAATCGGCGATCGGCCGCAGCGCCACGCCGCTGTCCATCGCCGCGCGGGCGACGGCGGGGGCGATCTGCAGGATCAGCCGGGGGTCGAAGGGCTTGGGGATGATGTAGTCCGGCCCGAACACCGGCGCCGCCCCGCCATAGGCGGCGGCCACCACCTCGGAGGCCTCGACGCGGGCGAGTTCCGCGATGGCTTCCACGGCGGCGAGCTTCATCTCGTCGTTGATCGTCGTTGCCGCCACATCCAGCGCGCCGCGGAAGATGAAGGGGAAGCACAGCACGTTGTTGACCTGATTGGGATAATCAGACCGACCCGTGGCCACGATCGCATCCGGCCGGGCGGCGCGGGCGAGTTCGGGCAGGATCTCCGGCTCGGGGTTGGCGAGTGCCAGGATCAGCGGGCTCGGCCCCATCTGGGCGAGCCACTCCGCCTTCAGCACGCGCGGCGCGGACAGGCCGAGGAAGATGTCGGCCCCGGCCAGCACATCGCCCAGCGTGCGGGCGTCCGTGCGCTTGGCGTAGGGCAGCATGCGCGGCTCCAGCCCCTCGCGCTCGGCATGCACCACGCCCTTGATATCGGTCAGCGTGACGTTTTCCGGCTTGAGGCCCATCGTCACCAGCAGATCGACGCAGGCCATCGCCGCCGCCCCGGCGCCGGAGGTGACCAGCTTCACCTCCGCCAGCGTCTTGTTCTGCACCACCAGGGCGTTGCGCACCGCGGCGGCAACCGTGATGGCGGTGCCGTGCTGGTCGTCGTGAAACACGGGGATGGACATGCGGGCGCGCAGCTTGGCTTCGATGTCGAAGCATTCCGGCGCCTTGATATCCTCCAGGTTGATCGCGCCGAAGGTCGGCTCCAGGGCGGCGACGACTTCGACGAAGCGGTCGGGATCCTGCTCGTCCACCTCGATGTCGAACACGTCGATGCCGGCGAATTTCTTGAAGAGCACAGCCTTGCCCTCCATCACCGGCTTGGAGGCGAGTGCGCCAATATTGCCCAGGCCGAGCACGGCGGTGCCGTTGGTGATCACCGCGACGAGGTTGCCGCGCGCGGTATACAGATGCGCGGTTTCGGGGTTGGCCGCGATTTCCAGGCAGGGGGCGGCGACGCCGGGGGAATAGGCCAGCCCGAGGTCGCGCTGGGAGGCCATGCGCTTGGTCGGCTCGATCGCCAGTTTCCCCGGCCGCGGCAGACGGTGGTAATCCAGTGCGGCCTTGCGGAAATCGTCATCCATGCGAGCTGCTCCCTTGCAGCACGTGCATAGCCCAGCCGCCGGAGGTTGGCGACACCGAGCGGTGCGCCTACATCAGGCCGAGGATGGAGAGAAAAATTGGTGCGGTCGAGAAGACTCGAACTTCCACGAGGTTACCCCCACAAGCACCTCAAGCTTGCGCGTCTACCATTCCGCCACGACCGCACCGGGCAGGACGGGGGCTATAGCCGATGACCGATCAGGTATCAACGCCCCCCGGCCGCCAATCCGCGCCCGAATGGATCATTGCCGAGGGCCTGACCCCCTATCCCGACGCCATCGCCGCCATGCGCACCCGCGCGGCGGCGATCCGCGAGGGCACGGCAGGCGAGCTAGTATGGCTGGTGGAGCACCCGCCGCTCTACACCGCCGGCACCTCCGCCGCCCCCGAAGACCTGCACGACCCCCTGCGCTTCCCCACCTATGCGGCCGGGCGCGGCGGGCAATGGACCTATCACGGCCCCGGCCAGCGCACCGGCTACGTCATGCTCGACCTCACCCACCCGATCGGCATGGTGAAACCGCGCGACGTGCGCAGCTACGTCCATGCGCTGGAGGAGTGGCTGATCCGCACGCTCGACCGGTTCAATATCAAGGGCGAACGCCGCGAGGGCCGCGTTGGCATCTGGGTGGCGGACCGCGCCCGCGGCGGGGAGGCGAAGATCGGCGCGATCGGCGTGCGCGTCTCCCGCTGGGTGAGCTGGCACGGGGTGGCGCTGAACGTCTGCCCCGACCTGTCGCATTTCGGCGGCATCGTGCCCTGCGGCATCAGCGAACACGGGGTGACCAGCCTGCACGATCAGGGCATCCTGATCAGCATGGCCGAGGCCGATGTGGCGATGCGCCAGGCGTGGGATGAGGTATTCGGATGAAGATCACGGCGCTTTATGCGGGCCTGCTGGCGCCGCTGTATCTGTGGCTCTGCGTGCGGGTGATCCAGGCGCGGGGTGCTGCCAAGGTGGCGGTGGGCGATGGCGGCGATGCGCTGCTGGTGCGCCGGATGCGGGTGCAGGCGAATTTCGCCGAATACGTGCCCTTCATTCTGGTGCTGATCGGCCTCGCCGAAAGCCTCGCCACCCCCGCCTGGCTGCTGCATGCCCTGGGCGCGGTGCTGCTGGTGGGCCGGCTGGCGCACGGCATTGGCATGAGCCAGCCCAACGAGGTCTTCGCCCTGCGCAGCATCGGCATGGCCAGCACCTTCAGCGCGCTGATCGTCGGGGCCGGGGTCTGTCTCGTGCGCGCGCTGGGGTAGCTATTCCGTCGGCCGGCGGACGAAGCTGGGGCTTTCCGGCGGGTCTGCCGGATGTTCGACGATGCCGCTGACCTGCGCCAGGAGCGGGCCGCGGCGGCAGGCGCGCAGCAGGTCCTGCACCGCTGCCGCCTCGCCCTCGATCAGCGCCTCCACCGTGCCGTCCGCCCGATTGCGCACCCAGCCGGCCAGCCCGAGCTTGCGGGCCCGGCCGACCAGCCAGTCGCGATAGCCCACACCCTGCACGCGGCCGGAGATGACGACGCGCAGCGCCATCTCAGGCGGGCTCGCGCAGCAGGGCCAGCAGCCGGGCGGCATGCGCCACGTCCGCCGCGTCGCGGGTGCGCTTGATCACGGCTTCGGAATCCTGGCCCCAGAGTTCGGCCTGGTACGCCTCGTCGATCTGGCTGAGCGCATAGGCCTCGGCGCCGTCCAGCACGCCATCGGCCAAAGCGAGACCAAGAACGAGGCTGCCAAGCACCGGCACGGCAACGCCCAGCGCCGCCAGCGCGTGCGGCGTGCGGGTGGAGAGCGCGCCGGCCAGCGCCGCCAGCGCCTCGGCATCCTGGGCCACGTGGACGATGCCCTCGGTGACCTTCAGCGGCGCCTTGTGGGTGGCGGCCGCCCAGTCGAGCCAAGGCTGCCAGCGTTCGGCCTGCAAGGCCGCCAGCCCCGGCGGATGCGGCGCGCGGTAGCACAGCAGGTCGGACTGGCCGTACTGCGACAGCTCGACGGCCACCGGCTCCGGGTCCGGGGCGATGCGCTCCTGCGCGGTGCCGGCCAGCCGCGTCAGCGGCAGATCGGCGTAGGACATGTCGCCGCCCTTCTCCCCGCCGGCCGCCTGCCACTCGGCGGCCACCGCTTCGGCGAGGGCACGGCCCGGCAGCACCAGCGGCGCCCCGCCAGGCAGGCGCACGGGCTTGCCGTCCAGCAGCACGGCCCAGGCATCGCCCTCGGCCACGCAGGCGGCATCGGTCCAGAATCGCTTCATCGGCTTGGGGTTCCTGCGGTCGGGGCTGGCGGGGCGGGGGCCCGCAGGTTTGGGAACAGGTTGGGCGGGGGCGGGGCCGCCGGCACCGCCACCCCGCCGCTGCCGCCCGCCCGCACCACGGCGAGCGCCGCCGTGCAGGCATCCGCATTGCGGTTGCCCACCGGGCCCAGCGCCCGGCCGGACAGGGCGGAGAGCGCGCCGAGCGCCTCGGCCGCCGCCGAGCCCTCGTCGATCGCCAGCACGGGATTGCGGAACCGGCCGGTCAGCTTGAGCGGTATGGTGATGCCGGTGCTGGTGATGCGCAGTTGCGGCTTGATACGGACATCCACCAGTTCCGGGCGGAAGCGCAGCATGCCGGTGCCCTGGATCAGCGTGCGCCCCACATCAAGCGCCAGGGCGGAGAGCACCGCATCCCCGTCCGTCGCGTTGATCCGCCCGGCAAAGCAGCGCACCGGCGAGCGGCCCGGGCCGAACAGCACGTCGGAGGGCACGCGGGCCGCGCGCATCACCCCGCCGAGCAGCGGCTGCATCAGTGCGTTGTCCACCATGCCGTCGACCATGGCGAGGCCGAGATGGCCGTTCATGCTGCCGGCGAGCGCATACAGGCTGCGCCCGGCGGCGGTGAGATCGGCATCGACCTCCAGCAGGCCGGAGATGTCCTCCGTGCGGCCCATCGCCAGCAGCATCGGCCGCACGTCCAGCGCCGGCGCCTGCAGGCGCAGCGACAGCGGCATCTCCGCCACCCGGCTGTTGGCCTGGGCGCGCAGCGTGAAGGCGCCGCCGGGCAGGGTGCCGGTGAAGGGTGCCAGCGTCAGCGCGCCGTCCTTCATCACCACCCGCAGGCTGGCGTTGCGCGCGGCGAGCCCGCCGAAGGTCAGTTCGTCCAGCCCCAGGCTGACATCGGCATCGAAGATGTCCATCCAGCCGAAATCGATCGGCGTGTCCGAGACCACAGGCCGCTCGGTGCGGCGGATCGGCAGCGCGCCCTTCGGCAGTTCGGTGCTCGGCGGGCCGAAATTGATCTTCGAGACGGCGCTGATCAGCCCGTCCGCATCCAGCTTGCGCCCGCGCAGCACGGTGCGCACCTCCGCCCGCTCGCCCAGCACGATGTCCACATCGCCGTCGATCTCGGCCAGCGGCATGCGCAGCGCGGCCCCGCGCAGGGCGATGCCGGGCGGCGCATCCGCCCCGCCGGCGCCCCCTTGGGCGCCTCCCTTCACACTCCCTTGGGCGATGCTGGCCACCCGCCCCTCGAAGCTGATCGGCCGCTGGGTGGGCAGCCGGCGCCCGGCGAAAGCCGAGAAATCGGCGAGGTCGCGCAGCTTCACCGCCACCGCCATATCCACCGAGGGCGGCCCGCCATCGGTGCCGAACGGGGCGGTGAGGCCGCGCAGCGTCAGCGTCGATTCGCCCAGATTGGCGTTCAGCTCCACCGGGAAGGGCTCGTCGCGCCGCTCGGGGTCCAGCAGCTGGGCGAGGCTGCCGAAGCGGCCGGTGGCGCGCAGGTCGGTGGCGCTGACGGTGCCGCGCAGCTCCGCCTGGATCGCATCGTCCGGCGTGCGGGCGGACAGGATCACCCGCTCGATCTTCAGGCCGGGGACGAGGCTGCCCAGATCCGAGGCGCCGATCTGCATGCCGATATTCTGGATCTGCGGCAGGCCCTCCGCCCGGTCGGCGAGCTGTGCGGTCAGCGTCATCGCCCGCAGCGGCGGCAGGCTGCGGCCGAGGATGGCGCCAACCCCGCCGAGATCGGTCGCCACCCCATCGATACGCAGCGACAGGCCGCGCGCCTCCAGCGGGCGCTGCACCGTGCCGGCCAAGGTGACCTTCGCCCCCGGCACCTGCGCGGTCAGCAGCATCCCCCACGGCGGGTCCCCGGCGCGCGGGGGGGCGGGGTCCATCAGCCGGATCAACGAGCCAGCCGAGCCGGAGATGGTGATCGGCTGGCCGCGCCAGGCGATGTCCGCACCGACCGAAACGTTGCCCTCGCGCTGGTTCTCCGACGTGGTCAGCCGGCGGAACAGCACCTCGCGCGGCACAGCCCCCGGCGCCTCCTTCCAGGCGAGCTTGAGGTCGCGCAGATGCACCGTGCGCACCGCAAACGGCGGCTCGGCCGGCTCGCTTGGCGTGGACCCGGCGGGCGTGGCGGCGGCGCGCGCATTGGCGGCGGCGGCGGGGTGGGCGAACTGCCAGTTGCCCTGGCCGTTGGCATCGCGCTCCAGCAGCAGGTCGGCGTCATGCAGCGCCAGGCGCGGCAGGCGCAGCAGGCCGGAGAACAGCGGCACCAGCGCCACATCCGCCTCGATCCGGCCGAGCTGCAGCATCAGCGGCCTGCTGCCCCAGGCGGCGTTGGCCAGGGTGACATCGTCGGCCACCAGCGTCATCCGCCACCAGGAGATGATGCGGATATCGCCGTTGATCTTGAAGCTGCGCCCGGTTGCGCTCTGCACCGCCGTCTCGATCCGGCCGCGGAAGCTGTTGGGATCGATGCGCGAGACCAGCAGCGCCACGGCGAAGACCAGCCCTATCCCGCCGAGGATCGACCAGATGATGTTGCGCACAAGCCGCTCGCGCCGCCGCCGGTCCTGGGCAGGTGCGAGCTGTTCCTGCAATGCGAGGAAGGGGGGGATGTTGTCGCGCGGGTCCATGGCGATGCGTGTAGGGCCTGTTGGCCCTCAGGATATACTGCTTTTACCCGCCGACAGGAAACGCCGGCTGCCTCGCTACATCCGGCGGCTATGGCCCCGCGTGCCGGCGCGGCGGCAAAGCGAGGCCGGAGATCTCGGTGATCAGCTTGCGCGTCATCGCCTCGCCGAAATTCGCGAAGTTCTCGACGACGATGACGAAGGCGCCGGGACCGCCGATCACGCTCTCCCGGAAGTAGCCCTCAAGCCCACCCTGGATGAACTGCATGCCCGCCGCCGCCACCCAGGGCTGCGGGCGGTCGTTGACGATGGCCAGGCCGTTGATGGTGATGCCTGCCTCCACCGCCTCGTCCCGCAGGTCGGGCATGTGCCGGCCGTTGTTGTTCACCCCGTCGCCGCTGACATCGATCACCCGGCGCGTTGCCTCCAGCCCGGAGGTGGCGAGGTTTTTCATCGCGTGGGCAACCCCGGCGGAGATCGAGGTGCGGCCATAGAAGCTGCGCGGGGCGCTGCGCACACGGGCCGCGAAATCTTCGGCGGAGGCGCTGTCGTGGATGAGAGTCCAGTCCACCACCGTCTTGACCTCGAAGGAGGAGGCGAATTCGACGTAGTTCAGCGCGATCCGCCCGATCGCGCCGCCGCGGATGGCGGCGAGCACGCGCGGGTCGCGCAGGGCTGCTTCGTAGCCGACCTTCTGCAGGTCGTATTCGAAATCATCGATCGAGCGTGAGACGTCGGCGACCAGGACCAAGGCGAGGTCGACGGCCTCCTCCGCCGCACCGGGGCGCGGGGCAAAAGCGAGGGCGCAGGCAAGGAACAGGGCCGCGATCTGGCGCATTCGGCAAGGTTGCGGCAACTCCGTGACGGAATGCAACCGCAAACATGCGCCAGTGCGTTATCGGCTTGCCGCGCTACTGGCTGGCCCACACGATGCGGTGGATCCAGGTCACCTCGGAGAGATCGAAGCTGTAATCCGGATGCGCGGGGTTGAGGCTGCGCACATCCACCCGCCGGGCGGAGCGGCGGGCGAGCTGCTTGGCCATCGCCTGCCCGTCCTTGGTGCGCACCACCACCCGGTCGCCGCGGCGGATGGGGGCGGCGGGAGAGACGATGACGTGGTCGCCGTCGCGGAACACCGGCTCCATCGAATCACCGCTGATTTCAAGAGCGTAGGCGTGCGGATCGGCGACATCGGGCAGGCCGACCTCATCCCAGCTGCCGCCCACGGGGTAGCCGCCGTCGTCGAAGTAGCCCTCGCCGCCGGCCTGGGCGAAGCCGATCAGCGGAATGCGCCGGGCCGGGCCGGGGCGTGAGCCGCCGGGCATGGCGCGCGCACCGCCGACCAGGGCGGCGAAGGCATCCAGCGTGGCGCCCGTCGCGTCCAGCGCCTTGGACAGGCTTTCGGTGGAGGGCCAGCGTGCACGCCCGTCCGGCATGATGCGCTTGGACGGGTTGAAGGTCGTGGGATCGAGGCCCGATCGCTTGGCCAAGCCGGAGGCGGAAAGACCGTTCTCCTCGGCCAGGGTGTCGAGCGCGCGCCAGATATCGCCGTGCTTCATGGCTCATTCCAGGGAAAAAGGCGGTTGAACGTGACGTCAGGTGTGATTCGCACGTTATAGGAAGATTCGCAATAGAAAATAGGAAAACAATATCGAATCGTCCTTGCAGCGAGGCGCGCCGGGTGGTTGTATGTTCACAACATGTTCCCGACGCATGTCGGCAAAACGCAGGAGAAACAGAAATGACGCGCACGATGAACACAGCCGCAGTCACCATGCCCGCCACACCCCCCCGCACCCGGCCCGCCGCCCCCCCAGCCGAGCCGTTCCGCAACACCGAACACGCCTGGTTCTGGACGATGTCCGCCCTGACAGCCCGGCGGGAAGGCACCGGCCGCGGCGGCGCCGGCACGCCCC
>CAMCJI010000090.1 GCA_945874805.1 Asaia bogorensis
GTCCGAGGTTCGCGACGTGCAAAAACTCCCGATGACCGGTCCTGGCCTGCAACGGTTGGAAGACGAACTGCGGACGCTGAAGGCGCAGGAACGCCCGGCGGTGATCCGCGCCATCGCCGAGGCGCGCAGCCACGGCGACCTCAGCGAAAACGCGGAATATCACGCCGCCCGCGAGCGCCAGTCCTTCATCGAAGGGCGCATCCAGGAGCTGGAGGAGGTGATCCCGGCCGTGGAGGTGATCGACCCCGCCAGCCTGACCGGCGACCACGTCAAATTCGGCGCGCATGTGCGCCTGATCGACGAGGAGACGGAGAAGGAGGCGACCTACCAGATCGTCGGCGCCTATGAGGCGGATATCAAATTCGCCCGGCTCTCCGTGTCCTCGCCGCTGGCCAAGGCGCTGATCGGCAAGAAGGTCGGGGACACCATCTCGGTGCCCGCCCCGGGCGGTGACCGCAGCTACGAGATCCTGTCGATCAAATTCGGCTGAGCGCGTGATCACACTGGACGACGTGCGCGCGGCCGCCGTGCGCATCAAAGGCTCCGTGCTGCGCACGCCGGCCGTGCGCAGCGCCGCGATCAGCCGCGCGGTTGGGGCCGATGTGACCCTCAAGCTGGAAAACCAGCAGGCCACCGGCGCCTTCAAGGAGCGCGGGGCGGCCAACCGGCTGGCCATGCTCAGCGAGAGCGAGCGAAAGGCCGGAGTGATCGCCATGTCCGCCGGCAACCACGCGCAGGCGGTGGCGCGCCATGCCAGCCTGCTGGGCATCCGCGCGGTGATCGTCATGCCGCGGCACACGCCGGCCAACAAAGTCACCCGCACCGCCGGCTGGGGCGCAGAAGTGGTGCTGCACGGCGAAATGCTCGCCGATTCCGCCGCCCACGCCCATGCGATGGCCGCCGAACAGGGGCTCGTCTTCGTCCATCCCTATGACGACCCCGGCGTGATGGCCGGCCAAGGCACCCTCGCGCTGGAACTGCTGGAAGACGCACCGGAACTCGACACGCTGGTGATCCCCGTCGGCGGCGGCGGGCTGATCGCCGGCTGCGCCGTGGCCGCGGCCGGCATCAAGCCAGGCATGCAGATCATCGGCGTGGAAGTCGCGGCCTACGCCGCCCTTGCCCAAAAACTGGCGGGCCAGCCGGTCTCGGTCGGCGGGGCGACCATCGCCGAAGGCATCGCCGTGCGCGACATCGGTGAAGCCCCCTTCCGCGTCATCCGCGCGCACGTAGCCGACGTGCTCGTCGTGCCCGAACGCGCCATCGAGGAAGCCATCGCCCTGCTGGCCGAAGACGCCAAAATCGTCGCCGAAGGCGCGGGTGCGGCCGGAGTCGCCGCCCTGCTCGCCTTCCCCGAACGCTTCGCCGGCCGGCGCATCGGCGTACCGATCTGCGGCGGCAATATCGACACCCGCGTGTTCGCCAACGTGCTGCTGCGCAACCTCATGCGCGACGGCCGGCTCGTGCGCCTCGTGCTCGAAATCCCCGACCGCCCCGGCATGCTCGCCGACATCGCCGGCAAAATCGGCGGGGCCGGCGGCAATATCATCGACGTGTCGCACCACCGGCTGTTCGCCTCCCCCAGCGTGCAAGCCGCCCAACTCGAAGTGATGTTCGAAGCCCGCGACGCAGCCCACAGCGCGGAAATCGTGCGGGCGCTGGAGGCGACGTATACGGTTCGGCGGATTTGAGGCCGAGGGTAGGGAAGGGAAGTCTTCTTTTTGTGAACAAAAAGAAGCAAAAAAACTTTGTTCGTTGGGTTGGTGCGAGATCCCGCCTTTGGGGGCGGTTGTTGGATGATTTTATGGCTTCGCCGCCAAGCCGGATGGACGGGGGAAAACTGGCGAAGCCATAAAATCCCACATCGGCAAGAACCAACCCGTCACCCAAGCCGCCCCCAAACGAACAAAAGTTTTTTGCTTCTTTTTTCCAAAAAAGAAGCCTTGCCTTCCCCTTCCCTTGCTTACCCCCGCTCCAAAACCGCCCGCCCCGCTTCCACCACGAACTTAGCCTTGTCCAGGCGGGGCGCGCCTTCGCGTTTGACGTAGTCCACCGCGCGGAACCACGTCGTCATGCGTGCGGCGTCTGCTTCGTGCAGGGTGTAGCCGCGGCGGTTGTTGAAGAAGCTGATGTGGGGGTTGCGTTCCAGGGTGCGGGCGGTGGCCGGCAGGTCTTCCGAGCCGTCGGCGGTCATGCCGCCGCCGCCGTTGAAGCTGCTGATGGAGCTGGCGATGTATTCCACGGCCACGGCGGGGCTGGCGGGGTCGGGTTTGAGTACGCCGGCCCAGGCTTGATGCACGTCTCCGGTCAGCACGGCGACGTTGGCGACGCGGGCGGCCTGGATATGGCCGAGCAGGCGGGCGCGGGCGGCGGGGTAGGCGTCCCATTTATCCATTGAAATGACCGGGCCGGTGGTGCCGAAGTCGCGGGACATCACGGGCACCTGCTGGCCGAGGATGTTCCAGGTCGGCCCGTCCGCGCGCAGCCGGTCGAGCAGCCAGCGTTCCTGGGCGGCGCCGAGCACCTGGGCGTTCGGGTTCGCAACGGCGGCGCAGGGCGGGCCGGTGACGTCGCCGCAGGGTTGGTCGTCACGGAAGCTGCGGGTGTCCAGCACGTTGACGCGGGCGAGGCGCCCCCAGTCGAGGCCGCGATAGGCGGTCATCGCCGGGCCGCGCGGCAGGGCGGTGCGGCGGACGGGCATGGCTTCGTACCAGGCCTGCAGGGCGATCTGCTTGCGCAGGGCGAAGATTTCCGGCGGCACGGCGACGGGGTGGCGGTTCGAGCCGTCCTCCTCGGAGATTTCGCCGGCCCAGTTGTTGTCCACCTCATGGTCGTCGAAGGACATCAGGAAGGGGTGGGCGGCGTGGGCGGCGCGCAAGGCGGGGTCGGAGCGGTAGAGCGCGTAGCGGTTGCGGTAGTCGTCGATGGTGTAGATCTCGTCGGAGTTGTGGCGGCGCACCCCGGTTTCGCGGGTGGCGTATTCGTAGATGTAGTCGCCGTAGTGGAAGACGAAATCGACATCCGCCTCCTCGGCGATGTGCTGCCAGCAGGTGAACAGCCCGGATTCCCAATGCTGGCACCCGGCGGAGACGAAGCGCAGGCGGGCGGGGGTGTCGGCGGCCGCCGGGGCTGTGCGGGTGCGCCCGACCGGGCTTTGCTCATTGCCGGCGGTGAAGCGGTAGAAATAGGGCCGGCCGGGCCGCAGGCCGGTGACTTCGGCATGCACGCTGTGGCCGAGCTCGGGGCGGGCGTATTCCATCCCCTTGGCGGCGACGCGTTGCATCGCCTCGTCCTCGGCGACCTCCCAGTTCACTGCGACGGGCCGGTGACGCATGCCGCCGCCGGCCAGGGGTTCGGGGGCCAGGCGTGTCCAGAGCACCATGCCGTCTGGCCAGGGGTCGCCGGAGGCGATGCCGCAGGTGAAGGGGGAGCCAGCGAAGCGCGGCTGGGCGATCGCCGGGCCGGTGGCCAGCGGCGTCAGCGCCGCCAGGGCCGCGGCGGCGGTCGCCCCGCGCAGCAGCCCGCGCCGCGAGAGATCGAGGATATGCCGGCCCGTGCTATCGGTCATGGAGCTACCTGTTTTCCGTCCTCGGCGGTGCCGAAGAACCCCTTGAAGGGTAAAAGTTTTTTTGCTTCTTTTTTTTCAAAAAAAGAAGACTCTTCCATTGCTCTTTTCTGACAAGCAAGGCTGATCAAGATGGACCTGACCCCGATCGACGGCATCGAAGTGCCCACCCTCGCCGCCATCGCCGATGCCCGCACGCGGCTGGCCCCATGGGTGGCGACCACGCCGGTGTTCGACAAAACCGATCTGCCCGGCGGCCCGGAGGGGGCGACGCTGAACTTCAAGTTCGAGCTGTTGCAGAACGCCGGCACCTTCAAGGCCAGGGGCGCCTTCTCCAACCTGCTGGCGCTGGACGCGGCGCAGCGGGCGCGCGGGGTGACGGCGATCTCCGCCGGCAACCATGCGATCGCGGTGGCCTATGCGGCGATGAAGCTCGGGGTTTCGGCCAAGGTGGTGATGCTCGCCACCGCCAATCCGGCCCGCCTCGCGTTGGCCCGCCGGTTCGGGGCGGAGGTGCTGCTGGCCCCCGATGGTGCGACCGGCTTCGCGCTGGTGCGGCAGATCGAGGCGGAGGAGGGGCGGTATTTCGTGCATCCCTTCAACGGGCTGAACACCATCCTCGGCACGGCCACGCTGGGGGCCGAATGGGCGGAGCAGGCGGGCGGCCTCGATGCAGTGGTGCTGCCGATCGGCGGCGGCGGGCTGGCGGCGGGGGCGGCCACCGCGCTGCGCCAGGCGCTGCCGAACCTGCGCATCTACGGTGTGGAGCCGGAGGGGGCGGACGGCATGCACCGCAGCTTTGCCGGCGGCGGGCCGGTGAAGATGGGGGCGATGAGCTCGATCGCCGACAGCCTGATGGCCCCGCATACCGAGGCCTATTCCTATGGCCTGTGCCGCCGCGCCATCGACGATCTGGTGCATATCGACGACGCCGCCCTGCGCGCGGCGCTGGGCGTGTTGTTCGCCGAGCTGAAGATCGCCGTGGAGCCGGCCTGTGCGGCGGCGACCGCGGCGGTGCTCGGCCCGCTGCGGGCGCGGCTGGCGGGGCTGCGGGTGGGGGTGCTGCTGTGCGGCAGCAATACGGACGCCGCAACTTTCCTGCGCAACCTCGGCTGATTCGGCGGAATCGGTCTTCCCTCCCCGCGACTTCGTGGCGTAGATCGGTCGGGGTGACGCCGGATACGGAATGTTGCCGATAATTGCGCGGCTTGCCCTGATCGGGGGCAAGCCCTATCACAGATCACCTGTTCGCATCATCCAACTGGGGAGACCGGACGCCGAGATGCTCGCTGCCCGGATCGCCGTTGGCCTGGCCCGCAAAGGCATCCATTACGGATGGGTGATGGTGTGCGTCACCTTCCTCACCATGCTCGCCACCGCCGCCGCGATGGGGCTGCCCGGCGTGCTGCTGGTGCCGTTGCGGGAGGAATTCGGCTTCGAGACGGCGGAGATCTCCGGCGCGATGGCGCTGCGCCTTGTGCTGTTCGGCGCGATCGGCCCCTTCGCCGCCGCCCTGATGTCCGCCTACGGGCTGCGGGCGAGCATCTGCACCGCGCTGGCGCTGATCGCCGCCGGGCTGGCGCTGGCCACCCGGATCGAGGCGATATGGCAACTCTACTTCGCCTGGGGCGCGATGGTGGGCATCGGCACCGGCATGACCGCGATCGTGCTGGGCGCCACGGTGGCAACCCGCTGGTTCGCCGCCCGGCGGGGCATGGTGGTGGGGCTGCTGACCGCCGCGGCGGCCACCGGGCAGCTGATCTTCCTGCCCGCCGCCGCCTGGGCGGCCGAGACCTATGGCTGGCGCTGGGGGGTGGCGGCGCCGATGGTCGCCTGCGTGATCGCCTTCGTCGCCATGCTGCTGTTCGCGCGCGACCATCCCTCCGAGCTCGGCCTCTCCCCCTATGGGGACAGCGCCCCACCCGGCCCGGTGCCGGTGCGCGATGGACGGGGGGCGGTGCGGCTGGCCTTCGAAAGCCTGGAGGGCGCGGCATCCACCCGCAGCTTCTGGCTGCTCACCGGAAGCTTCGCCATCTGCGGCTTCACCACCAACGGGCTGGTGCAGACGCATTTCATTCCGCTCTGCCAGGATTACGGCATGACCGTGGTGGCCGCCGCCGGGGTGCTGGCGATCATGGGCGCCTTCGACTTCATCGGCAGCCTCGGCAGCGGCTACCTGACAGACCGGTTCGATGCCCGGCGGCTGCTGTTTATCTATTACATCGTGCGCGCCGGCGCCTTGCTGGCATTGCCGCTCTCGGATTTCAGCCTGGTCTGGCTGACACTGTTCGCGGTGTTCTACGGGCTGGAATGGATCGCCACCGTGCCGCCCACCGTCAAGCTGGTGGCGCAGAACTACGGGCCGGAACAGGCGGCCCTGGTGTTCGGCTGGATCTTCGCAGCCCATCAGGCCGGCGCCGCGGTGGCAGCCTATGGCGCGGGCGAGGTTTACGACGCGATCGGCAGCTACCTTCCCAGCTTCACCCTGGGCGGCCTGCTGTGCATCGTCGCGGCCATCGGGGTGCTGGGGATCAGGCCCGGGCGGGCCGCATAGCCCCCTCCCTGGTGCGCGGCGGGGATTGCCGCCATCATTGCGGGAGTGTCATCTGCCGGCACGCCGGCTGACCGAAGGAGCCCCCCGATGCTCGCCTCCCTGATCGCGCCCATCCTCGCCCGGCGCGGCATCCATTACGGCTGGGTGATGGTGGTGCTGACCTTCCTCACCACCATCTCCACCTCCGCCACCGTCGGCATGGCCGGGGTGATCATCACCCCGCTGCGCACCGAGTTCGGCTGGTCCGCGGCTGACGTCTCCGGCCCGCTGGCGCTGACGCTGCTGCTGTTCGGGGCGATGGCGCCCTTCGCCGCGGCGCTGATCGCGCGGCACGGCATCGTGCGCATCGTGACCCTCGCGGCCACGCTGATCGTCGCGGGGGTGCTGCTCTCCACCCAGATCAGCGCGCGCTGGCATCTGTGGGTCACCTGGGGGCTGATGCTCGGGGTTGCCGCGGGGATGACCGCGCTGGTGCTGGGGGCGACGGTGGCGAACCGCTGGTTCACCGCCCGGCGCGGCCTGGTGCTGGGCATCCTCACGGCGGCGAACGCCACCGGGCTGCTGATCTTCCTGCCGCTCGCCGGCTACCTCGCCGAGCATTACGGCTGGCGCTACGCCCTGCTGCCGCCGGCCGCCGGCTGCCTGGTGGCGATCGGGCTGACGATACTGTTCGCCGCCGACCATCCATCCGACCTCGGCGTGGCCCCGTTCGGCGAGAAGAACATCGTGCCCCGCCCGGCCCGCGCGGCCAGCGGGGCGGTGCGCCTCAGCCTCAACGCCCTCTCCGAAGCCAGTTCCAGCCGCAGCTTCTGGGTGCTGTTCGGCACGTTCTTTGTCTGCGGCCTGTCCACCAACGGGTTGATCGGCACGCACTTCGTGCCGCTGTGCCTGGATATGGGCATGACGGCGACGGTCGCCGCCTCGGTGCTCGGGGTGATGGGCACCTTCAACTTTATCGGCACCATCGCCTCCGGCTGGCTGTCAGACCGGTACGACAACCGCTGGCTGCTGTTCTGGTACTACGGGCTGCGCGGCCTGTCGCTCGCCTTCCTGCCGTTTGCCGAGTTCTCGCTCTACGGCCTGTCGATCTTCGCGCTGTTCTACGGGCTGGACTGGATCGCCACCGTGCCGCCCACCGTCAAGCTGACCGCGCAGACCTTCGGGCGGGAAAAGGCGCCGATCATCTTCGGCTGGATCTTCACCGGCCACCAGCTCGGCGCGGCGGCCGCCGCCTACGGGGGCGGCTATGCGCGCGACACGATGGCCAGCTACTTCCCCGCCTTCGTCGTCGCCGGCATTGCCTGCCTCGTGGCCGCGCTGGTCATTCTCACCGTCAACCGGCCGCGCCCGGTCAACGCCATGGCCGCCGCCGAGTAGCGGGCGCAGCCAGCGCGCCGCCTTCAGGCGATCAGGCCGTCGGGCGATCAGGCCGTCTGGCGATCAGCGCGTCGGCTGCTCTGAATCCGGTCGGCGGAAGGCCCCGGTCGGCGGCGGGGCGGCGGGGCGGGCGAAGCTGCCGGGAACTGCCGGGGCGGCGCCGGAGGCCGCGGCCGGCGCAGGCCGGGCGGCCGGAGCCGGGCCGACATCTACCGGGGCAACGCGCAGCGGCAGGCTGCCTTCGCCGGCGGGCGCGGGTGCGGCCGGGGCGGCGGGGCGCGGCGGCGGCAGGCGCGGCCCGCGCATCAACGGGGCGACGGTGCCGCCGGCCTGGGGTTCGGCGCGCATGGGAGTGGCCGCGCGCCCGGTGAGCCGTTCCAGTTCCTGTCGCACGTTGCGGTTGTCAGGTGCGCGTTCCAGCACCTGTTCCAGCAGCGGGATCGCCTCCTCCTTGCGGTCGAGCTGGACGAATGACATCGCCTTGCCCTGCATCAGCGCGGTCATCGTCGGCGCCTGTTGCAGCAGCGTCTCGAACACCTGCAGCGCCTGGGTGGGCCGGGCGGTGGCCAGCAGGGCGTAGCCGCGCGTCATCTGCGCCGAGCCGTTGGACGGGTTGAGCCGCAGCGCCTGTTCGGCAAGCAGCAGGGCGTCCGCCCCGCGGCGCATGGCGATCAGGATGCGCGCCTTGGTCATCAGCGCCGTCACCCGTTCGGGGCGCAGGCGCAACTCGCCGTCGATGAAGCCCAGCGCCATGTCCGGCCGGCCGCGGGCGGCCATCAGGTTGGCGGCGGCTTCCTGCACGCCGGGATGGCCGGGCGCCTTTTCCATGCCGGTGCGCACCGACAGCGTTGCCTCCTCCAGCCGGCGCAGGCCGAGCAGGGTGGTGGTTTCCAGCACGACGGACTCGCCGTCATTCGGGTCCAGCCGCCGGGCGGTGCGCAGTTCGGGCAGCGCCTCCAGCGGCTTGCCGGCTTCGTTGAGCATCCGCCCGGCGATCTTGAACGACCAGGCGCTGTTGCCGTCCAGCGCGCGCGCCTTCTCCACCGCCGCCTGCGCGCCCTCATGATCGCTGCGGGCCGCGAGCAGCACGGCGTGCAGGTAGTGCGTCGGCGGATAGGCGGCGGAGCGGGCGGCCAGCGCGTCGTACTGATCCTTCGCCTCATCCAGCCGGCCGGTGCGGGCCAGGTTCAGGCCGGTGAGGAACTCCACCGTGTCGCGGGTGCCGCGGTCCACCGTGCCGGAAGCGGGCTCGGTGAGCAGGGCGGAGAGCTGGGTCAGCAGCTGTTCGGGCCGGCCGGTGCGCGAGTAGAGATACCAGGCATACAGCCGCGGCGCGCTGGCGCGCACGATCAGCGGCGCGGCGCCGGCGACCACGGCGGGCAGGGTTGCGGCGTCGAACCCGGCCAGCGAGGCCACCGCCGCGCCCTGGTTCATCCCGGTCATGTAGAGGCTGAGCGAGAGCGTGCCGTTCGGCATTTCCGTCACCGCGCCGCTGATCGTGCGCACCGGGTTCGGCGTGAGGTTGCGCAGCCATACGGCGATGCCGTGCAGCGTGTCCGGCTCGCTGGCCAGGGCCAGCGGCAGGGTGCGCCCGGCGGTGTCGCGCGGCCAGCGGTCGGAGCGGTCAACGGCGGCGTCCTTGCGGACGGCCTCGATCTGGTCGATCAGCAGCTGGGCCAGCACGTCGGGCGTGCGGCCGCTGCGCGCGACGGACTCGGGCACCGAGATGGGGTTCACCTCGATGCCGATGTTGCGCATCTCCTCCAGCACGTAATAGCTGGGCACGCCCACCGCGGCGGCCGGCAGCACGTAGATCAGGCCGAAGCGGGCCACGCGGATGGTGCCGCGGCCGAGCGGGCCGGACCAGCTTTGCGCGATCTCCCGGCGGATGGCACCCAGCTTCTGGCGGAAGGTCCGCTTCGGCCGGGCGGTCTTGCCGGGCGTCGCCGCGGTGTCATCCGGGGAGAGGGCGCGGCGGGTCTGCACCTGGCCGGGCTTGAGCGGCATGGCGACATCGGGGCCGGCGTGGCGCTTCTTCTTCGGGGCGAACAGCCGGGCGAAGAAGCCCATCTTGCGCCGCGCCTGCCGCTCGGCCTGCTTGTGGGCGGCTTCGGCGGCCTGGTCGGCGGCGGCCTGCATCAGCGGCACGGCCGCATCCTGCGGGCTGCCGGGCGGAGCCGGCATCATCTGGCTGGAGGTGCGGCGCTGCTGGTTCAGGCTCGGCCGGGTCTGGCCGAGATTTCCAGGCACGGGGGTTTGCGCATAAACCTTGCGGCGTTTGCGTTTGAAGCCGAGCAGCCGCAGCAGCATCTCTAGCATCGGTTCACCCGCATTCCCCCACGCGGCCCGAACATCAGGGTTTGCGGCCCAGCGGGCGCTCCGGCGTGTCCCAGAACACTACCCGCCGCCGCAGCATCTGGACAACCGTATTCAGGAACAGCCCGATCAACGAAAGAATGAACAGCACGGAGAATTGACCGGCGACATCGAGGTTGAAGTTCATGCTTTGGATCAGCACGCCAAGCCCCGCCTGGGCGCCGACGAACTCTGCGACGATGGCGCCGATCAGCGCGAAAATCATGGCGATCTCGAGGCCCGCGAAGATCGCCGGCATCGCGCCGGGCAGGCGCAGCATCAGGAAGATCTGCATCGGCGTCGCCGCCAGCGAGCGCATCAGCGAAACCCGGTCCTCATCGGCCGAGCGCAGGCCGGAGATGGTGTTGACCATCAGCGGGAAGAAGCACACCAGGCCGGCGTTGATCACCTTGCTCGTCAGGTCCAGGCCGAACCAGACGATGATCAGCGGCGCCAGCGCCACCTTCGGCATCGACTGGAACATGACGATGATCGGATACAGATAGTACTCGAACTTGCGCGACATCGCGACCGACGCGCCCAGCAGGAAGCCCGCCAGCCCGCCGAACAGGAAGCCGAGTGCCGTCTCCAGCATCGTCACCCAGATGTGCTCCAGATACAGCCCGCCGACCAGGCCGCGATACAGCGCATGCCCGATCGCCGAGGGCGGCGGCAGCAGGAAGCCGGGCACCCCGGTGAGCTTCACCAGGATTTCCCACACGCCCAGCAGGCCCGCCATCAGCAGCAGGCGCAGCACGGCGGTGTTGAACGTCGGGTTCATTCCAGGCCTCCAACGGCGCCCAATGCGGCGCGGATGCGTTCCACATGCACGCCGAACGCCTCGGTGTTCATCACCGAGAGCGGGCGCGGGCGGGGGAAATCGATGTCGAGCACATCGACGATCCGGCCCGGGCGCGGGGACATCACCACCACCCGGTCCGCCAGGAACACCGCCTCACCGACCGAATGGGTGACGAAGATCACCGTCTTGCGGCGCTCCAGCCAGATGCGTTGCAGCTCCAGGTTCATCTGCTCGCGCGTCATCGCATCCAGCGCGCCGAAGGGCTCGTCCATCAGCAGCACGCGCGGATCATGGACCAGCGCGCGCACCAGGGCGGCGCGCTGCTGCATGCCGCCGGAGAGCTGGCGGGGCAGCCGGTCCTCGAAGCCGTCGAGGCCGACCATGCGCAGCAGGTCCATCGCGGTGGCGCGCATCTTCTCGCGGCCGAGGCCCTGCACATCCACCGGCAGCAGCGCGTTCTCCAGCACCGTGCGCCAGGGGAACAGCACCGGCGTCTGGAACACCACGCCCACATCGCGGCGCGGGCCGGTGATCTCCTGCCCGTCGAGCGCTGCATGGCCTTCGGTTGCCGGCATCAGCCCGGCGAGAATGCGCAGCAGCGTGGACTTGCCGCAGCCGGAAGGGCCGACGATGGCAACGAAAGACCCGTCGGGCACGGAAAAATCGATCTCCGACAGCGCCACCACATCGCCACCCGCCGCCGGGTAACGCTTGGTGAGGCCCCGCACCTGGATCATCTGCCCATTCGGGGCATTCATATGTTTCTCGGACATACCCGTCCCCTAACCGCCGCAGGTCTGCCGGTCAATCCGCAGTCGAACGGAGGTGGGGGCCTGACGCAGGGCGCCCAGGGCTACGGCACCACGGTGGTGAACAGATACACGGCGAAGATGACGAGGTGGATCACGCCTTGCAGCACGGTGGTCCGCCCGGTGCCCAGCGAGAGGGTGGCGATGAACAGCGACAGCGCCAGCAGCACCATGTCCTTGCCCTCCAGCCCCAGCACCAGGGTCCAGCCCGTCGCCAGCGAGACGATGGCCACGGTCGGGATGGTCAGGCCGATGGTGGCGATGGCCGAGCCCAGCGCCAGGTTCAGGCTGGTCTGCAGGCGGTTGGCCGCTGCCGCGCGTACCGCGGCCAGGCCCTCGGGCAGCAGCACCAGGGCCGCGATCACCACGCCGAGGACGGATTTCGGCGCGCCGGCCGCCGCCAGCGCGCGTTCCAGCGTGGGGGCGAGGCTCTTGGCCAGCAGCACGACGACGACGAGGCTGGCCACCAGCAGCGCCGCACTGATCCAGGCCAGCCGCGCCGGCGGGGGCGCCGCCGGCTCGGCGCTGCCGGCGGCAGGCAGGAAATACTCGCGATGGCGCACCGTCTGTACCAGCACGAAGGCGAAATACAGCACCAGGGACACCGCCGCGACGAAGCCGAGCTGGCTCGGCGCATATTGCGGCCCCGGCACGGTCGTCGTGTAGTTCGGCAGGATCAGCGTGAGCGACAGCAAGGCCGCCAGGGTGGCCAGCGAGGCACTCACCCCGCGCAGGCCGAAATTCTGCTCGCGGTGGCGGCTGCCGCCGACCAGCAGGCACAGGCCGATGATGCCGTTGAGGATGATCATCACCGCGGAAAACACCGTGTCGCGTGCGAGCGAGGAGACGGCATCGCCAGCGGCGATCATCAGCGCCACGATCAGCGCCACCTCGATCACCGTCACCGCACAGGCCAGCACCAGCGTGCCGAACGGCTCGCCGACGCGATGGGCCACCACCTCGGCATGGTGCACCGCGGCCAGCACGGCCGCGATCAGGGCGGTGCCGATCAGCGCGTCCATGGCCGGGTGGGCGGTCAGGAAGTGCAGGCCATAGACAAGCCATGCCAGCAGGGGTGCCGCCCAGGTCCAGGGCGGCATGCGCATCGTGTGGTTCGCCATGAAGCCTGCCCGCCTGCCTGAGCGGGGTTTTAGGACAGGCGAGGGAAGGGAAGGCAAGGGTCTTCTTTTTGTGAACAAAAAGAAGCAAAAAAACGTCGTCCGTTGGGGGGTGGCTTCGGTGGCGGAGCCGGTTCTTGGGGCCGGCGAATTTTTGACTTCGCCGGTTTCACGCACCAAACCGGCTTGCCGGCGAAGCCATGCACAAAGGTTTTCTGCTTCTTCTTTTTTTCAAAGAAGAAGATTCTCGCTTTCCCCTACTGCGCCGCCTGGAAATACTTCCGCGCCAGGCCCTTCTGGTTTTCGTAGATCGAGCCCTGCTTGTCTGCCGGCGGCAGCGGCAGGCGCACCGGCACCGGCGTCAGCCGCGGCGTGATCGAGGGGGTGCCGGAGACCATCATCGCATCATAGGCGGCGATGTCGCGCGGCGGGGTGATCAGCGGCCAGGCGTCGGCGGCGCGGAATTGGAACAGCAGCAGCCGGCGGTCCATGTTCGAGGTGTTCTGCGCGCTGCCGTGGATGGCGCGCACGTGGTGGATCGAGATCGAGCCGGCCTTGCCGTTCAGCTCGATGGCCTTCGAGAAGTCGATGCCGTCCCGCTCCGGGTCCATCGCGCCGCAGAACTTGCCCTGGTCGTGATGGTCATACACCGGGCCCTTGTGGCTGCCGGGAATGATCATCAGCGGGCCGTTCGAGGAGGCCATGTCGTCCATCATCACGCCGACGGCACACAGGTCGTCATTGGTGTGGGGGTAGAAGGCCCAGTCCTGGTGCCATTCCACCGGCGCGCCGAAATTCGCCGATTTCAGGTTCAGCTTGGCGGTGTCGAAGCGGATGTTCGGCCCCCAGAGGCTGGCGAGGCAGGCGATGATGCCGGGATGGGCCAGCAGCGCGCCATAGGCGGGGTCGTGCAGGTGCGGGGACTTGATGCGGCGCACCCGCGGCTGGCTGGGGGTATGCGTGTCCTCAAGATCGAAGATCGCGTCATGCGCGGTGATTGCGCGGGAGCGTTCGACGAACATGTCCGTCACCCGCCTGAGCTCGGCCACTTCCGCCTGGCTCAGCACATTCGGCACGACGATGGCGCCGACTTCGTTGTATTCGTCGATCTGGGCCTGAGAGAGCATGGCAATATCCTCCGGGGTCTTTCCCCGGAGGATACGCCGAAACCGACCGGCTGTCAGTGCCAGCGATGCGCTTCGGACTTGGCCTGGGCGCGGGAGACGCCGATGTCGCTCAGCATGCGGTCGTCCAGCACCTGCAGGTTGCGGCGCGAGGCGGCGTCGCGGTTGGCGAGCGCCCAGGCGCGGCGGAGGGCGTTCACGCCGTCGCGGACGCGCACACGCAGCATCAGCAGGCTGGAACGGGGGGAAATGGTGGAGATAACGTTTGCCGACATGGCACGGGGTCCTTCCTTGGTAGTGCCGACGCCAGGGATATAGGTGCGGCTTAAAAATAACGAAAACGAATTGCGCTGATATGAAGCATCAGATATTTTGATGACATGTCCGCACCCGCCACAATCGATCCCGATCTGCTCCGCAGCTTTGCCTATATCGCGGAGGAGGGCAGCTTCACCCGCGCGGCTGAACGCATCGGCCGCACGCAAAGCGCTGTTTCCATGCAGATTCAGCGCCTGGAAGCCCTGCTGGGCGAACCGCTGCTGACCCGCGGCAAAGGCGGATCAGTCCAGCTTACGCCGCAGGGGATCACCCTGCTGGACGAGGCGCGCGAGCTGCTCGCCCTGAACGACCGCATCTGGACGCGCTTCCACGGCCCGAAAATGGAAGGCACCGTCCGCCTCGGCTCGCCCGACGACTACGCCCTGCGCTACCTGCCGCAAATCCTGCGCCGCTTCGCCAACAGCCACCCGGCAGTGGAAGTGGAGGTGGAGTGCCTGCCCAGCCACGAACTGGTAGACCGGCTGACCGAGGGCAGCCTCGACCTGTCGCTCATCAGCGAGGGCAACGAGCCGAAGCGCTGGCCCGCCACGCGGCTGTGGCGCGGCCCGCTGCGCTGGATCACCTCGGACCGCTACGCCCCGCACCGCCAGGACCCGCTTCCCCTCGCCATGGCGCATACGGACTACTGGGGGAGTGCGGCCATCGACGCCCTGCAACGCGCCGGTCGGCGCTGGCGCATCGCCTACACCTCCGCCAGCCAGGTCGGCACCCACGCCCCCGTGCTGGCAGGCCTCGCCGTCTGCGTCTCCACCATCTCCTGGGTGCCGGAAGGCCTGCGCGTGGTCCGCCCAGACGAAGGCCTGCCACCACTCGCCGACTTCGGCATCCTGCTGCTGAAAGGCAAATCCCCCCGCCAACCCGTCACCGATACCCTCGCCTCGCACATCACCGAAGCCTTCCAACAAGACCATGCAGGCTAGGCGCGGCGTCGTGGAAAGGAAGGCAAGGCCAGGGGCGCCGCCCCTGGACCCCGCAAGGGGCGTTCGCCCCTTGACCCGCTACTTCGGGAGTCAGGCATTGAGAGAGGGGGGCCAACCGCCCCTCTCCACCGATCCGGCAGGCCCCCCTCTCTCAATGCCTGCCCTTAAAGTCATGGGTCCAGGGGCCACTGCCCCTGGTGGGGGTCGAGGGGGCGAAGCCCCTCGCCTTGCTCACTTCTCATGACGCCGCGCCTCACCCGCATAGGTGCGTTGGCGGCGCCGACGATGGCGATTGCGGTGTTGCAGGTGGTTGGTCAGTTGGCGGAGACGTGGCTGGCGGCCAGGCAGGGGACGGTTGCGTTGGCGGGTTGGGCGTTGGTGGTGCCGTTTTCGTTGGTGTTGCAGCAGATGTCGGCGGGGGCGATGGGTGGGGGTGTTGTGTCTGCCATTG
>CAMCJI010000091.1 GCA_945874805.1 Asaia bogorensis
TGCGTTCTCGGTTTAACAACAAGGGGGAAATCCATGTTCCGTCGTCTCTTTCTCGCAGCCCTGCTGCTGGCACCCGTCGCCGTGCCAACGCAGGCGAGCGCCAAGGCGCTGAAGATCGGCATCATCGCGTTCCAGATGTCGTCCGAAACCCACGCCCGCGCCGCCAACGCCGCTGAGGCCGCCGCCAAAGCCCGCGGCTGGTCCGTCACCCTGCTGAACTCCCGCGGCTCGATCCCCGAGAGCGCCGCGCAGATCGAAAACCTCATCCAGTCCAAGCCCGACGCGATCATCCTGGCGATGAGCAAGCCCGTCGAACTCGACGCGCAGATGGAAGCCGCGAAGAAGGCCGGTATCCCCGTCATCACCATCGCCTCGGGCACCAGCCCGCACACGCTGTTCGACATCCAGGCCAACGAGTATCAGGTCGGTTCGGACGCCACGCTGCATCTCCTCGGCCTGCTCAACTATCGCGGCGCCATCCTCACCGAGCGCTTCGAAGGCAACCTCGCCACCCGCATTCGCGGCCGCATGCTCGACCAGGTGCTCGCCGAAAACACCGCCGTGAAGGTCCAGGCCAGCCACTCGATGGCCCGCACCGCCACATGGCAGGAAGACGTGCGCGCCGGCATGTCCGCCCTCATCACCCGCGACGCCGGCAAGTTCGACGGAGTCTGGGCGAGCTTCGACGGCCAGGCTTTCGTCATCGACGACCTGCTGCAAGCCCGCGGCGTCAAGAAAGGCGACATCCCGGTGGTGAGCATGGACGGCGGCCAGCAGACCTTCGCCCGCATCCGCGACCCGCAATCCACCATCGTCGCCACCGTCGCCGTGCCGTTCGAACTGATGGGCACCAAGGCCGTCGAAGCCCTGGAAGCCATCGTCGATCGCGGCCAGCCGAAGGAAAGCGTGGTCAAAGGGCCGTATCTGCTGCTGCCCAGCGTGCTGGTGGATCGCACGAACGTACCGGCTGAAGGCAAGTGGCCCTGGTAGGGGAAGAGGTAGGAAGGGTCTTCTTTTTTGGAAAAAAGAAGCAAAAAACTTTTGGCCGTTTAGGCCTGGCGTACGCGGGGAGTGGGGGCTTGGCGGGGTGGGGTTTGATGGCTTCGCCGCCAAGCCGGATATCGGGTCCACAAGAGGGCGAAGCCAAAAAACCCTCCCGCCATAAGGGCCGCACCCAAACGAACAAAGTTTTTTTGCCTCTTTTTGTTCACAAAAAGAAGACTCTTGGCTTCCTGCCACTCGCCTCGTGAAGACAATGACCCCCCTCCTCGAAGTCCAGAACCTCGGCAAATCATACGGCGCCGTCCGGGCGCTCGAAGGCGTGGACCTGACGATCCACGCCGGTGAAACCGTCGCCCTGATCGGCGACAACGGTGCCGGCAAATCCACCCTGATCCGCCTGCTCTCCGGCGCCGACCGGCCGAGCGAGGGGACGATCCGGCTCGACGGCGAGGCCGTCCGTTTCGCCTCCCCTGCCGAGTCCCTCGCGTCTGGGATCGCCACCATCTGGCAGGACCTCGCGCTGGCCCCGCGCCTGTCGATCGCCCAGAACGTGTTCATGGGCGGCGAGCGCCTGCGCTGGCCGGCGTGGCTGGGCCTGCTCGACCACGCCCGCATGCGCGCCGAGGCACGCGAGCATCTCAGCCGCTTCGGCTTCTCGGTCACCGACATGGACCGGCCCGTCGCCGACCTCTCCGGCGGTCAGCGCCAGGCCGTCGCGCTCGCCCGTGCGCTGCGCTGGCAGGCTCGCATCGTCATCATGGACGAGCCGACGGCAGCACTTGGCGTGGCGGAAAGCCGGATGGTGCTCGACCTCATCGGCCGGCTGCATGAACAGGGGGTTACGATCCTGCTGGTCAGTCATGACATGGATCATGTCGCCGCGGTGGCCAGCCGGGCGATTGTGCTCAAGCGCGGCCGCAAGGCGGGCGAGATGGCCGCCCGCGACCCCATCGCCCTCGCACACGCGATCATGAGCGGCCATGTGCCGGAAATGGAGCCCGCATGACCCACTTCCCCCGCCCGCCCGCCGGCACCCAGCCGGACAACAACACGCCGAGCTACGGCAGCACCGCGCTGCGCCACCCCCGGCAACCGCTGATCGCATTCCCCAACACGATCACCGAGACGACTGGCCCCGCCTTCCTCCCCGCGCATTTTCCGCCGCTGGCCGACCTCGCCGGCGCAGGCGCGAACGCCGCCCAGGGCGAGCGCATCATCGTCCGCGGCCGGGTCACCGACGAGGCCGGCCGACCGGTCGCGCAGTCGATGGTGGAGATCTGGCAGGCCAACGCCGCCGGCCGCTATGCCCATCCCGGCGACCAGCACGACGCCCCGCTCGACCCGAACTTCAAGGGCGAGGCGCGCGTTTTCACCGATGCCGAGGGCTGGTACGGCTTCACCACGATCAAGCCCGGCGCCTATCCCTGGCGCAACCACCACAACGCCTGGCGGCCCAACCACATCCATTTCAGCCTGTTCGGCGCCGGCTTCGCCTCCCGCCTGATCACCCAGATGTATTTCCCCGGCGACCCGCTGCTCGCACTCGACCCGATCTACAACGCCACCCCCGACCCCGCCGCCCGTGCGCGGCTGGTCGCTGGCTTCGACATCGATGTGACCCAGCCGGAATGGGCGCTGGGCTACCGCTTCGACATCGTCCTGCGCGGCCCCGCCGCCACCCCGATGGAGGGCTGAGCATGCACCCCACCGCCGCCCAGACGATCGGCCCGTTCTGGCACCTGATCGAGCATGCCGAGATGGCCGACCTCACCCGCTTTGGCGCCGGGGGCGAGCGGATCGTGCTCACTGGCCGCGTGCTCGATGGCGCCGGCACTCCGATCGCGGACGCCTGCGTCGAACTCTGGCAATCCAGCCCCACCGCCAGCGCTAGCTTCCCCGGCTTCGGCCGCAGCCGCACGGACGCCGAGGGCCGCTACCGTTTCACCACCATCCGCCCCGGCCCCGTCCCTGGCTGGGGCAACAGCCAGCAGGCGCCGCATCTGGCGCTGAACATCCTCGCACGCGGCATCCTCACCCGCCTCGTCACCCGCGCCTATCTCGCAGGCGAGCCGCTGAACGAGACCGACCCGCTGCTCGCTTTGGTCGATCCCGCCCGCCGGCCCACCCTGATGGCCCGGCCGGCCGGCGGAGAGTGGCGGATGAACATCGTGCTGCAAGGCGAGGGCGAGACGGTGTTCCTGGATATCTGAGCAATCCGCCTGAGACAAATGTAAACTAATCTCTGCGTTGCTTCGCCCGCGCGGATGTGGCTAGTGTTCTCGAGATCGTCACGCGCCGAACGCGCGGGCCGTCCGGCTTGATGCAATCTGGCTGGCTGCAAAACAATCGTGCCGCTGAAGGCGGGCGCAGGGGAGTGTTCTGAACCATGAGGATTACCGAGTCTAAATCCGTGATCTCGCGCCGCCGCGCACTTAAGTTTGGCGGTGCGGCCGCTGCCGCCACGATCCCTTGGGTGCATATCCGCACCGCGGGCGCTGCCGGCACCTGTTCGATCATGCTGTGGGACCATTGGGTGCCCGCCGGCAATGTCGAAATGAAGCGCCAGATCGCGATCTTCGCCGACAAGACGAAGACCGAGGTCAAGGCTGACTTCATCACCTCGCAGGGCAACCAGACCCTGCTGACCATCAACGCCGAAGCCCAGGCCAAAACCGGCCACGACGTGATCGACCTGTCGAACTGGACGGTGCAGGACGTCGGCCACCTGCTTGAGCCGATGGACGACATCGTCGGCCGGCTTGAGGCGAAGAACGGCAAGGCCAACCAGGTCGCCAACTACCTCGGCAAGCACAAGGGCAAGTGGGCGGCCGTGCCGAAAAGCTGGGGCACCCAGAACAAGGGCCCGTCCGCGCGCATCAGCCTGATGAAGGACCTGTGCGGCATTGACGTGAAGGCGATGTACCCCGCCGCCACCGTGCCGGAAACCGCCCTGGCCAAGGCCTGGACGATGGATGCCTTCCTCAAGGCCGCCGAAGCGGCCCACAAGGGCGGCAAGGCCTTTGCACTCGGTCTCGGCACCACGTCGGACAGTGTGGACGCCGTCGGCTCGATCTTCCGCTCCTTCGGCGCCGAACTGATCGATGCCCAGGGCAAGATCCAGATCAACTCGGCCGCCTGCCGCCAGGCCCTCGAATACTGCGCCCAGCTGGTGAAATACCTGCCGGCCGACGCACAGAGCTTCGATGACGCGTCGAACAACCGCGCGCTGATCTCCGGCAACTCCGCCCTCGTCTACAACCCGCCGTCGGCCTGGGCTGTGGCCGTGCGCGACAACCCTGCCATCGGGTCGGACATCTGGCACTTCCCCACCCCCTCGGGGCCGAAGGGCCGCTTCATCCCCAACATCACCTTCTTCTGGGGCGTGTGGCAGTTCGCCAAGAACAAGTCGGCCGCGCGCGACCTGATCGAGTTCCTGATGGAGCCGGAATACGTCGATGCCCGCAGCGCCTCAGTGATGGGCTACGACCTGCCGCCCTACGAAAAAATGGCGGAATCGCGGGTGTGGGACAAGATCGGCCCGCCGGAAGGCTCGGTCTTCAACTACCCCGTGCGCGCCCAGCACAACGCCGAAGTCAGCATCGCCCACATGCCGGCCCCGCCTGACATCGCGGTGCAGATCTACAACCGCGGCACCCTGCCGACGATGCTGGCCAAGCTGAAGGCCGGCGAGTCGATGCAGCAGGTTATCGGCTGGGGCACCAAGGAGCTGGAAGGCTTCATCTGAGGCACCGAAAAGCCGGGCGGCACGCTGCCGCCCGGTTAGCCTGCAACGACGTGAATCGACTGCAACGAATAGGCGCGCAACGCCGCCCGACACATCGCGCGCGCAACGGCCTGGGAGACACGAATGGCGGATGGAACCGTGGCGAGGGCCGGCATGAAGCCGGCCATCCCCTCCCCCCCGCGCAAAACCAGCAGCCTGAGACTGCTCGCCCGCCGCCGCGCCACCGCGGCCTTTCTGCTGTGCGTGCCGCTGCTCGCCCTGGTGCTGTGCCTGAAGATCTACCCGACCTTCTACGCCATGTACCTGAGCATGCTGAGCCGCCGGCTCGACAAGTTTGTCGGCTTCGACAATTTCGCCTGGCTGCTGGCGCGCGACTCCTTCCAGATGGTCATCTTCCAGTCCGCCCTGTTCGCCGTCACAGCGGTGATCCTCAAGGCGCTGCTGGGCTTTATCCTCGCCCATCTCATGCACAACATCCGTGGCAAGCAGCAACGCATCTGGCGCGGCCTGCTCCTGGTGCCGTGGGTGATCCCGCTGGCGCTTTCCACCCTCACCTGGTGGTGGATGTTCGATCCCTCCTACTCGGCGCTCAACTGGACGCTGAAGTGGATGGGCTTCGAGGCGATCCCTTTCCTCGGCACCACCTGGAACGCCCGCATCGCGGTCATCCTTGTCAATGCCTGGTACGGCGCGCCCTTCTTCATGATCATGTATCTCGCAGCCCTGAAATCGGTGCCCGAGTCGCTGTATGAAGCAGCCGCGATCGATGGCGCGAGCGCATGGCAGAAGCTGCTGTTTATCACCCTGCCGATGATGCAAAACATCATATTGATCACCATTCTCTACAGCCTGATCGTCACCTTCGCCGACTTCGACATCGTGCGCATCCTCACGAATGGCGGCCCGCAGGACAGCACGCATCTGTTTGCCACCTACGCCTTCACCATCGGCATCCAGTCCGGCAACATCCCCCGCGGGGCGTCTGTCAGCCTGTTCATGTTCCCCTTCCTCGCCTTCGTGGCCTTCTTCGTGCTGCGCAGAGTCACCCGCCGCAGCAAGGAGATCGAAGCATGAGCGGCACCACAATCGCTGCCGTCGGCGGCCTGCCCGCCCGCAAAACCGCGAGCCTGGCCAACCAACGCCGCTGGGCGCTCTGGGTCAGCTATTCGGCCCTGAGCTTCTTCGTCGTCGTCTTTCTCGTGCCGCCGTTCTACATGCTGATGACCAGCCTCAAAACCTCGGCCGAAATCTCGGCCGAGGCCGGCAACCCTTGGATTCCGCAGAATCCCACCTTCGACAACTTCATCTATCTGGCGACCAACGAGCAGTTCCAGCGCTACTTCCTGAACTCGGTCTGGGTCACGGTGCTCGTTGTCATCATCAGCATGACGATCTCGATCCTGGCCGCCTTCAGCCTGGCGCGGATGAGCTTCAAGGGCAGCCAGCTCATCTCCACCTGCGTGTTCCTCACCTATCTCGTCCCCCCCTCGCTGCTGTTCATCCCGCTGTTTCAGATCATGGGCTGGCTCGGGCTGATCAATTCCACCTGGTCGCTGGTGCTGCTGTTCCCCACCCTGGCCGTGCCCTTCTGCACCTGGATCATGATCGGCTACTTCAGTTCGATCCCGAAGGAGTTGGACGAAGCGGCCCTGATCGACGGTGCCAGCTACCCGCAGATCCTGATTCAGATATTTATCCCCGTGGCGCTGCCCGGCATCATCGCCGCGATGATCTTCGCGTTCACGATCGCCTGGGGCGCCTTCCTCTACCCGCTCGCCTATCTCTACAGTGCCGATCAGGCGGTGCTCACCGTTGGCATCGTGCGCGAACTGATCAAGGGCGACGTTTTCGCCTGGGGCACCATCATGGCAGCTTGCGTGATGGCCGCGGCCCCGCCCATCATCATCTACACGTTCCTGATGGACTACTACATCGCCGGACTGACGTCCGGCGAAACGAAGGGATAAACCTCGATGGCTTAAGTTTCCGTCCGCAAGGTCGTCAAGGCCTACGAGGGCAACGTCCAGGCGGTCAAAGGCATCGACCTGGAGATCGCAGACCACGAATTCGTGGTCCTCGTCGGCCCCTCCGGCTGCGGCAAATCCACCACGCTGCGCATGATCGCGGGCCTGGAGGAAATCACCTCCGGCGAAATCGCGATCGGCGGAGACGTCGTCAACGACGTGCCGCCGCGCGACCGCGACATCGCCATGGTGTTCCAGAACTACGCGCTGTATCCGCACATGTCCGTCTTCGACAACATGGCGTTCGGCCTGAAACTCCGGAAGTTCGACAAGGCGGAAATCAAGCGCCGCGTGGACGAAGCCGCCACCATGCTCGACATCCACATGCTGCTCGATCGTAAGCCGAAGGCGCTCTCCGGCGGCCAGCGCCAGCGCGTCGCCATGGGCCGCGCCATCGTGCGCAACCCCAAGGTCTTCCTGTTCGACGAGCCGCTCTCCAACCTGGACGCCAAGCTGCGCGTGCAGATGCGCACCGAGATCAAGAAGGTGCATCAGCTCGTCCCCACCACCACCGTCTACGTCACCCACGACCAGATCGAGGCGATGACGCTGGCTGACCGCGTGGTGGTGATGAACCACGGCATCATCGAGCAGGTCGGCCCGCCGCAGGAACTGTATCACCATCCGAAAACCCGCTTCGTCGCCGGCTTCATCGGCTCGCCGGCGATGAACTTCCTCCCCGTGCAGGTCATCGACGAAGGCGGCCTCAAGGTGCGCCTGGGCGACGGCACCACGCTCGCCGTCCCGCCCGAGCGCGTCGCCCGCTACACGCCGTTCAAGGGCCAGAAGATGACCCTCGGCCTGCGCCCCGAACACCTCACCGAAACCCGCGACATGGAAAAGCCCCACGTCGTGGTCTTCAATTGCCTCGTCGATGTGGTCGAGCCGATGGGCATGGAAACCATGGTCCATTTCTTCATCGGCAAAGACCCTGTCTGCGCCCGCGTCGATCCCAACACCCCCTGCGGCCCCGGCCAAACCCTGCCGCTCGCGGCCGACATGAACAACATGCACCTGATCGAAGACTCCTCGAACAAGGTGGTTTGAGCCTTAAGCCGACTTGCTTGGCAGGAAGCCAGGCAAGTCGGGACGGGTGGCAGGAAGCAAGAATCTTCTTTTTGAAAAAGAGAAACAAAAAACTTTTGGCACTGGCTTTGTCGCCAAGCCGGACAGGTTGTGGAACAGCCGCGAAGCCACAAAATCACCGCGCTATCAGACCCACTCCGCGCGTAAAGCCCCCACCCAACGGATAAAGTTTTTTTGCTTCTTTTTTTTCACAAAAAGAAGACTCTTCCTGCCACTTGCCTACCCTTCCAAGGACGAAGAAAAAATGGCCGACCTCCCCACCCATGTCATCGCGGTGGACAAGCTGCACAGCTTCGTCGCCCAGATTTTCACCACCGCCGGCACTTCGCCCACAGAGGGTGCGGCCATCGCCCATCATCTCATCGGCGCCAATCTCACCGGGCATGACAGCCACGGCGTCATCCGCGTGCCCCGCTACGTCCAGAACCTCAAGGACGGCGACGTCAACGCCGGGGCCACCATCACCGTCGTCACCGACGGCCCCACCCACGCGGTGATCGACGGCAATACCGGCTTCGGCCAGACCGTCGGCCCCCAGGCGGTCGATTACGGCATCGCCAAGGCCAAATCCGCCGGCATGTCGGTGATCGCACTCCGCAACGCCGGCCATATCGGCCGCATCGGTGACTGGGGCGAGCGGGCGGCGGAAGCCGGGCTGATCTCGCTGCATTTTGTCAACGTCAACCAGGGCGAGCTCGTCGCCCCCTTCGGCGGCACCGATCGCCGCTTCTCCACCAACCCCGTCTGCATCTGCATCCCGATGGAGCCGGGCCAGGCCCCGCTGCTCCTCGATTTCGCCACCTCGGTGGTCGCCGAGGGCAAGGTCCTCGTCGCCTCCAACGGCGGCAAGCCGCTGCCGGCGGACGCGCTGATCGGCCCGGACGGCAAGATCTCCGCCGACCCCGCCACCCTCTACGGCCCGCTGACCCCCGGCGGCCCGCGCATGGCCGGCAACGGCGCCGGCGCCATCCGTGCCTTCGGCGACCACAAGGGCAGCGGCATCGCCTTCATGTGCGAAATCCTCGCCGGCGTGCTCACCGGCGGCGGCACTTCCGGCCCGGTGGACCCCGACCGCACCCGCCGGCGCATCACCAACGGCATGCTCTCGATCTACCTCGATCCCGCCCATTTCGCGAGCCAGAGCTTCGTCGCCGAAGCCCGCGCCTACGCCGACTACGTGAAGGCCAGCCGCCGCGCCGAAGGCTGCGACGAGGTTCTCGTCCCCGGCGAGCCGGAATCCCGTGCCCGTGCGGACCGGCTGCCCAACGGCGTGCCCCTGCAACTCGAAGTCTGGCGCAGCATCGTCGCCACCGCCCGCTCGCTGGGGCTGAGCGAGCCGAACTGACGCCGCGCCTACCCCGCCCGAGCCTCCCGCCAGGCCACAACCAGTACGGCCGCCACCACGACCGCCCCGCCCACCAGTGTCCGCCATCCGGGGTTCTCCCCCAACGCGATCCACACCCAAAGGGGGGCGGCGACGGCCTCCAGCACCGAGAGCAGCCCCGCATCGGCTGAGGGGATCAGCCGCACCCCGGTGGTGAACATGATGAGCGCCAGCCCCATCTGCCCCACCCCGAACACCGCCAGCAGCGCCATCTCCTCCGCCGGCACCGTAAACTCGGCGAAGGGCGCGCTGACGATCCCCACCAGGATCACGCCCAGCACGGTCGCCTCGGTGGTTGGCACGTCATGCCGTGCCCGGGCGAGCACGACGGAGGCTGCATAGGTCAGCCCCATCCCCGCCGAGATCACATTGCCCCACAGCCGCCCGAGATCCCCCGCATCGGAGATCATGAAGCCCACGCCGGCCATGGTCACCGCAATGGCGATCAGCTTCTCGCGCCCCACCCGCTCGCGCAGCAGCAGCCAGGCCAGCCCCGCCGCGAACAACGGGGCTGCCGCCTGGAACACCAGCACGGCCGCCACCGTGGTCAGCGCCAAGGCGTTGATGAAGCAGATCATCGAAATGCCGAAGCACAGGGCCATCGCCACGCCCACCCGGCCAAGCCGTGCAAACCCATCGAACATGCGCCGTCCATCGCGCCAGGCCAGATAGGCCAGCAGCGCGCCTGCCGCCCAGATCGACCGCCAGAACAAGGTCGTCCACGGCGAGGTATCCACCAGCCGCGCCAGGATGCCCGCCGTGCTCCAGATCAGCATGGCGCCCGCGACCAGCAGCAGCCCCCGGCGATACTCGGCCGCGGAGACGGTCGGCGCCGAAAGGCTCATCCGTCCAGCGCTTCCAGATCGACGCCGACATCCACGCTGTGCCGCCCGCCGCCCAGGATCACCCCGCGCACCGGCGAGATGTCGCCGTAATCCCGCCCCCAGGCCAGCACCACATGCTCCTCGCGCACGACGATATCGTTGGTCGGATCGAGATCGACCCAGCCCAACCCCGGCCCCATCCACGCCCCCACCCAGGCATGCGACTGGTCCGCCCCCCGCCGCGGCATCTGCCCCGGCGGCGGCTTGGTGCGCAGATAGCCCGACACATAGCGCCCGGGCAGGCCGAGGCAGCGCAGCCCGGCGATCATCAGATGGGTGAAATCCTGGCAAACCCCCGCCTGGCGCTCCAGCACCTCGGCGATCGGGGTGTTGATCGTCGTCACACCCGCCCGGAAGGCGAAGTCCCGGTTGATCCGCCGCATCAGGTCCAGCAGCCCCTCCAGGATCGGCCGGCCGGCTGGAAAGCTCGGCTTCGCATAGGCGCCCGCCGCCGGATCGGCTGGTGCCATCGGGCTCGGGAACGCGAACTCGGCCGCCCGCCATGCGGCCCCACCGGCTGCGGCGGCCGCGGCGACCTGCTCCCAGGGCGGTGTCTCCTCCGGCGCGGGCGGCGCCGGGAAGGCGACCTCCACCTCGGCGGTCAGCGTCACCTCGAAGGCCCGGTGGGGCAGGTCGAGGAACAGCCGCACCACGCCGTTGCCGAAATGGTCCACCCCCTCGCTGCGCCGCGTCGGGTCCGGGTCGGCGGTGATGCTCACCGCCCCCACCCGCTGATAAGCCAGCCGCCGCGGGCTGAGGTGCAGCACATGGCTCGCCAGATCGACCTTGCTGGCATAGGCATAGCTGGTGGTGTGGCGGACCCGGTACTTCACGCCGCCCCGCGCAGTTCGCCGGCGGCGGTGGACAGGCCGACCGTCTGCACCACCGGCAGCAGGGCGAAGTACCGCCGGGTGATCAGGTTGGACAGCTCGGCCAACTGCGCCTCCAACCCGCGCAACGCGGCGGTCACGCCGGCTGCGGCCACCGTTTGGTCGGGGGCGGCCAGCACCCCGCCAACCAGCGCCTCCACCTCCGCCAGCAGCCCGGCCGCCTGGCCCGCCAGCCGATCATCCCCGCCGTTCTCGCCGTCCAGCTCGTCGAGCAGGCTGTGCATCGCCACCAGCTGGAACGCCAGCCCGCGCGGATTGCCCTGGTCGGCCAGCACGAGGTCGAGCACCAGCGCAGGCTGCAACACGTTGAGATACCTGCTGCGATAGGTGATCGCGGAGTCGCAAAGCTCCAGCGCCAGCCGCAGCCCCGCCTCGATGCGCGGCGGCGGCTGGTCGAGCGCCCAGGCCACCTCGCCCGCCACCGTCTGCGCCCGCTCGATCCGCCGGCCGAGGTCGAGGAACAGAAACCCGCCGCCCCGCACCATGTTCTCCGCCGCCGCCCCGGCCACCGCCGTGGCAAAGCGCTGCATCCCCATCATCGCATGCGCCAGCCCGTCGAGGTCGCGCCCGCGCCGCCGCGCCGCCTCCGCCGCGTCGGAGCGCGCGATGCGCAGGGCCTGGGTGAAGCCGGCATACATGTCCCCGGTCAGCCGGTCACGCACGCTCTCGGTCAGCCGGGTGATCGAACGGAACAGGTTCTGCACCCGCCCGCCAGGAGTCGCGGAGGTCAGCAGCGCATCGACCAGGGTGGACGCCTCCGCCGCCTCCTTCGTGACCACACCGGCATCGACGAGGCAGCGCCCAATGGTCTGCACCTCCGCCAGCTCGCGCGGCAGCATCGCCGCATTGCGCGCAAGCCGCGTCAGCGCCGCCCGGCCCAGCCGCCCGGCCCGGTCGAGCCGTTCCACGTATCGCCCCAGCCAGAACAGGTTGTCCGCCACCCGGCTCGGCAGATCGCCGGTCGCCCGGCGGATGCGCAGGGGGGCCACATGCAGCGCCGGCGGCCCGATGATGGTCGCGTGATCCTCGCTGAGCACCCAGACATCCTTGCTGATGCCGCGCTCGTGCCGCCCGCCATCCTCGGCCAGCACGCGCCCGAGCCCACCCTGCATCGTGTGCCAGGAGGCAACGCCGCGCCCCAGCCCGTCATTGACCAGGAACAGCCGCATCGAGACCGGCATCGGCTTCAGCCCGGCCGGCGTCAGGCAGGGCGCGACGGAGGGCGGCACATCCTGCACCGCCACCCATTCCCACGGCCGCTCCAGCAGGCCGGGGGGCAGGGTCGTGGCGGCCTGCGGCTCCGCCGTGCCGTCCAGCGCCGGGCGCAACCGCCAGTCATCCGGCGACCGCCGTACCGCCGCGAGCGCGCCGGGCGTGCCGAGCCAATGGGTCACCGGCGAATCGAGCAGCAGCGCCTCGCCGAGCAGCCGGCGGCACAGCGCCGGCAGGAAGGCGGCAAAGCCGGGCGCCTCGACGAGGCCCGAGCCGGGATCGTTGGTGACAACCACGCTGCCCGAGCGCATCGCATCGATCAGCCCGGGCACGCCGATCAGGCTGCCGGCCTCCAGTTCCAGCGGGTCGATCATCCGCCCGTCGATCCGCCGCAGCAGCACATCCACCTGTTGCAGGCCGCGCAGGGTTTTGAGGAACACCACCCCGCCGCGTTCGGTCAGGTCCCCGCCCTCCACCAGCGCGCAGGACAGTTCGCGGGCGAGGAACATATGCTCGAACCACTGCCGGTGCAGCGTGCCCGGCGTCAGCAGCGCCACCGTCGGGCCCCCCTTGGCTCCCCCCGGCCGCTTCGGGGCCAGGCGCTGCAGCGTGTCCTGCCAGATGTCGAAGAAGGGGTTGAGCTGATGCACCGGGTTCGGCCGGAACGCCTCGGGCAGCACGCGCGAGAGCAGCCGCCGGTTCTCCCGCGCATAGCCCATGCCACCGGCCGCCGCCGTGCGGTCCGCCTGGACGACAAACCGCCCATCCGGCCCGCGGATGATATCAGCGGCATAGAGATGCAGCAGCGGATGCCCGCCGGGCATCGGCCCAAGGCGTAGGAAACCAGGATTGGCAAACACCAAAGCCGGCGGCAGCACGCCCTCGGCCAGCAGGCGGCAGGGGCCGGTGAGGTCTTGCAGGATCGCCTCCAGCAGGCAGGCCCGCTGCGCCAGCCCGGCGGACAGCTCGGCGAACTCGGAGGCGGTCAGCAGCAGCGGCACCGGATCGCAGCGCCAGGCCGCCGTAGCGTCGGCGCCCGGCAGGGCGTTGGACAGCCCCTCCTCGGCGAAGGCCCGGTCCAGCCGGGCGCCCCGCCCGGCCAGCCCCTCATCCCCGAACGCCGAGAACGCGCCAAGCAGGCCGCGCCAATGCGGCCGCAGCCCGCCGCGCCCATCCACCATCTCGTCGCGTGCGGCCGGTCGAGTCATCCGCGCAGTCTCTCACCCCCGGCCGGGCGCGTCGAGGGCGGGTGGCTCACACCCGCCGCAGGTCGAGCGTGCGCGGATGCTCCAGGCTCAGCGCGATCGTCGGCGTGGGCGCCGGGCCCGGCGTGTGACCGATCGGGAAGAAGCGGGCGCGGCGGCGGGCCTCGGCCTCCTGGGCGTTCACCGGGAAGGTATCGTAGCTGCGCCCGCCGGGATGGGCGACATGATGCGTCATCCCGCCGAGGCTGCGCCCGGTCCAGCGGTCATGCACATCGAACAGCAGCGGCGCCTGGGCGGGAATGCCGGGATGCAGGGCGTTCGGTGGCTGCCAGGCCTTGAAGCGCACGCCGGCGACGTACTCGCCCACCCGCTCCGTCGGATACAGCTTCACGCCCACGCCGTTGCAGGCGAGCACGTAGCGCTCGTCCACCCAGTTCTCCACCCGCACCTGCACCCGCTCGGCCGAACTGTCGACGTAGCGGACGGTCCCACCCGGGCCGGGGTCCTCGCCCAGCACATGCCACGGCTCCAGCGCGTGAGTCAGCTCGATGCCCATGCCGCGCAGGCTGACGCCACCGAGGCGGGGGAAGCGGAACGCCATATGCGGCGCGAACCACGCAGGGTCGATGCGCGGGCCGAAGCTGGAGAGCTCCTCCAGCGCGTCGCGGAAATCCTGTTCGCAGTAGTGCGGCAGCAGGAACTCGTTGTGCAGCCGTGTGCCCCAGCGGACGAGGCGCCGCTCATAGGGGTGCTGCCAGAATGCCGCGAGGGCCGCGCGCATCAGCAGCATCTGGGCGGCCGACATCTGCGCGTGCGGCGGCATCTCGAAGGCGCGGAACTCGACCAAGCCCCGGCGGCCGGAGGCGCTGGAGGGGTCGAACATCTTGTCGATGCAGAATTCTGTGCGGTGGGTGTTGCCGGTCATATCCACCAGCAGGTTGCGCAGCAGCCGGTCGGTCATCCAGGGCGCGGTCTGCCGGAAGGGCTGGATCTGCCGGAAGGCGACTTCCAGTTCCGCCGTCGCGTCATCCCGCGCCTCGTCGATACGCGGATGCTGGCTGGTAGGACCGATAAACAAGCCGCTGAAAAGATAAGATAGACTCGGGTGATTGTGCCAGAAACCGAGCAGGCTCTTCAGCAGGTCCGGCCGGCGCAGGAAGGGGCTGTCCTCCGGCGTGGCGCCGCCCATCACCACATGGTTGCCGCCGCCGGTGCCGACATGGCGGCCATCCAGCATGAACTTCTCGGCGGCCAGCCCGACCTTGCGGGCCTCCTCGTAGAGCTGCGTCGTCCGCTCGACGAGATCGGTCCAGCCGGTGGCGGGATGGATGTTGACCTCGATCACCCCTGGGTCGGGGGTGACGGAGAAATGCTGCAACCGCGGATCGAAGGGCGGCAGATAGCCCTCCAGCACCACCGGCAGGGCGGATTCGGCGGCCGTCGCCTCGATGGCCGCGATCAGCTCCAGCCAGTCCTCTGCGGCCGTCAGCGGCGGGCAGAAGATGTGCAGGATGCCGTCTCGCGGCTCGACGGTGAGCGCCGTGCGCACCAGGGCGGGATCGCCACGGCCGAGGTCCGGCAGGTCTTGGGCGCGCGGGCGGAAGCGCTCGATCCCCTCGCCGGCGCCGCGCAGCAGGTGCTGCGGCGGCAGTTGTGGCTTCGCCTCGAAGGGGTCCGGCTCGAACACCGGCTCGGCGTCGGCGGGGTCGATCCAGGGCAGGCTGTCCAGCGGCAGGCGCAGGCCCATCGGGCTGTCGCCGGGCAGCAGAAAGACCACGCCGTCGCGGAAGAACCACTTGCCGGACTGCCAGCGCCGCGCGCCGCGGTCCATCACCCGGCGCAAAGGCAGCAGCGTGCCGACCGGGGCGGAGAGGCCACCAGCGAACACGCGGGCCATCCGGGCGCGCTCCAGCGGGTCGCGCAGCTTGCTGTCCTCCGCCACAACATTGGCCGGCAAGCGCTTCT
>CAMCJI010000092.1 GCA_945874805.1 Asaia bogorensis
CCCGACAGATTGGCCCGGTGCCACGAACTGGTGGTCGAAATAGGCCGCAGACTTTCGCAACAAGTCTATTGATCGCGGTGGACGAGGCGGCATTGATGTCGGTCGTCGCCAAGTCGGCAGCGCCCACGATATACTTGAAGACGATATTCGCTGAGCCGCTGCCGCTCGTATAGGTCGCAAACGTGCCGTTGCTGAGCGACATCCGCGGCGTGCCGGTCACGGTGGTGGAGCCCGAATACACCACGGTAATCAGCAGGGTAGCGCCAGTGACGATTTCCCCCGACGTAAAGTTTGCCGTCGTTGACGATACTACGAGACCCATAAGCCCAATTCCTTTCTATGCCCCGCGGCTGGCCGGCGGCGACCGGAATCCGCTGTCAGGCAAGCCCAAATTCAACAACAGGTTCACAGCAGCGAACTTCCTGCGCGCCAAACCCGTTGCCTTCTGGATGGGGAATAGCACAAACCCCTTCAGCAGGGTCAAGATTCTTGATGAAGTGTCGCAAAAAATTGACCAAACCGGACATTACGGTCACATCTGCGTGAGGATCGCACTGAGGGTTGTTACGCAGAGTGCGATTGCACGCAAGGCGGGTGTCGTTGCCAGCCAGAAATGCCCCCTAGCGCCGCCGATACACCACGAATCCGGCAATCGCATCCAGCATCGCCTGCGGCTCGTCCGCGCGGATGCTGTGGCTGCTGCGCTCGAAGATGCGCAGGTCTGAGCCGGGGATCAGCCGGTGGATCTCCTCGGAGAACTCCGGCGGGCAGATCCAGTCATGCCGCCCGGCCATGATCAGGGTGGGGGCGGTGATGCGTCCCAACTCAGGCCGCAGGTCGTAGCTTTGCAGGAAGCCGCCGGGGGCAAAGGCGTTGTTCAGCGCGCGCGGGCTGGCAAGCACCCTGCCGCGGGTGCTGGGGGCCGAGGGGTTGTGCGTGGTTGAATACAGCGGAGCCATCACCGCGTAGTAGCGGGCGAGCTTCTCCTCGTCGTCCAGCCGGCCCTCCCACAGCATGCCGACGACCTCCTGCTGCTCCGGCGTGCCGCGCTCGGCGACGATCTGGCGCGCCCGGGCGTTGAAGCCGGCATGGGCGGCGGTGACGATCAGTACAAGGTGGGAGACCGAGGCCGGGTAGCGCGCCGCATGCGCCATCGCCACCATGCCGCCATAGCTCGTGCCGATCGATACGATCGGGCCGAGGCCGAGATGCACCCGCAGCGCCTCCATGTCCTCCACGTTCTCGTCCAGCGTCCAGCTTTCGGGGTTCTCGCGTGAGGAGCGGCCTTGGCCGCGATGGTCGAAATAGACCAGCTGCATCCGCTCCGCGAGCGGGCTGTAGCCTGGCTTGAAGCCGGAATGGTCCCCCCCCGGCCCGCCGTGCAGCAGGAACGCCGTCGGCCGCTCGCGCATGGTGTTGCCGTCCGGCACGAGGCCCATGCCTTCGACGTCGAAATAGATCTCGGTATCGCGGACTCTGGCGCGCATCTGTCTCTCCCTTATCTTCCCGCTGCGGATAGGCTATCCCGAAGCCCGACGGGAGGAAAACGGCAGGATGGATTTCGACCTCACCGAAGAACAACGGGCGATCCAGGCGGCGGCGCGCGATTTCGCCCGGGGTACGCTGCTGCCGCAGGCCAGCCGCTGGGACGAGCATCAGGAGTTCCCGGCCGAGGCGCTGCGCGAGGCCGCAGCACTGGGGTTTGCCGGCATCTACGTGCCGGAAGCGCATGGCGGCACCGGCCTCTCCCGGCTCGATGCGGCGTTGATCTTCGAGGAACTGGCGACGGCCTGCCCCTCCACCACCGCGTTCCTGACCATCCACAACATGGTCGCCGGCATGGTCAGCCGCTTCGGGACCGACGAGCAGCGGGCGCGTTTCCTGCCGGATATCCTCAGCGGCGCGAAATTCGTCAGCTACTGCCTGACCGAGCCTGGCTCAGGCTCGGACGCCGCGGCGCTGCGCACGCGGGCGGAGCCGGCGGGCAATGCTCATTATAAGGTGAGTGGCAGCAAGGCCTTTATCTCCGGCGGCGGGCTGGCGGATCTGTATGTGACGATGGTGCGCACCGGAGATGCCTCGCCGCGCGGCATCTCCTGCGTCATCGTCGAGAAGGGGGCCGAGGGCCTGTCCTTCGGCAAGCCCGAACGCAAGATGGGCTGGAACAGCCAGCCGACCGCCCAGGTGAATTTCGCCGACTGCCTCGTGCCCGTCGCCAACCGCCTCGGCGCGGAGGGCGAGGGCTTCCGCCAGGCGATGATCGGGCTGGATGGCGGGCGCATCAACATCGCCGCCTGCTCCTTGGGCGGGGCGCGCGCCTGCCTGGAGGCCGCACTCGCCTATGTACAGCAACGCCGCGCCTTCGGCCGGCCGATCGCCGAATTCCAGGCGCTGCAATTCAAGCTGGCCGACATGGCCACCGACCTGGAAGCCGCCCGGCTGATGACGCATCGCGCCGCCGTCGCACTCGATCGCGGCGAGGCGGACGCCACCAAGCGCTGCGCCATGGCCAAGCGCTACGCGACGGACGTCTGCTTCCAGATCTGCGACGAGGCCCTGCAGCTGCACGGCGGCTACGGCTACATCAAGGACACGCAGATCGAACGCTACCTCCGCGATCTGCGCGTGCATCGCATCCTGGAGGGCACCAACGAGATCATGCGGGTGATCATCGCCCGCAAACTGCTGGAGGCGGCGGCATGAACATCACTGTGATCGGCCTGGGCAACATGGGCCTGCCGATGGCCAAGAACCTGATCGCCGCCGGCCACGCGGTGACGGGCTTTGACCTCGCCGGGGCGAACATGGCGGCCTTGCGCGAAGCCGGCGGGCAGACGGCCGCGACCATCGCCGCGGCGGTGGCCGAGGCGGACGCGGTGATCACCATGCTGCCGGCCGGCAAGCATGTCGCCGAGGTGATGACCGGCCAGGGCGGCGTGCTGAAATCCATCCCCGCCCGCACCAAGGTGCTGATCGACAGCTCCACCATTGACGTCGCCACCGCCCGCGAAGTGGCGGCCGACGCCGCGGCCCAGGGCATCGAGATGCTGGACGCCCCCGTTTCCGGCGGCACCGGCGGGGCGGCGGCTGGCACGCTCACCTTCATGTGCGGCGGCACGGCGGCGGGCTTCGCGCTGGCCCAGCCGGTGTTGCAGGGCATGGGCCGCGTCATCATCCACGCCGGCCCCGCCGGGTCCGGCCAGGTGGCGAAGGCCTGCAACAACATGATGCTGGCGATCAACATGATCGGCGTGTCAGAAGCCTTCGTGATGGCGGACAAGCTTGGGCTCGACCGCAAAGTGCTGTTCGACATCACCTCGACGGCCACCGGCCGCTCCTGGGCGTTGACCGACAACTGCCCGGTCCCCGGCTTGGTGGAGAAGGCCGCCTCCTCGCGCGGCTACACCCCGGGCTTCATGGCGGCGCTGATGCTGAAGGACCTCGGCCTGGCCCAGCAGGCCGCCGAGGCCGCCGGCGCCCCCACGCCGCTCGGCGCCCACGCGCTGCGGATCGTGCAGGCGCAGGTGGATGCGGGGGGAGGCGGGCAGGACTTCTCCGCCGTGTTCCCCTTCCTCGCCGCCCTCGCCCGCGACGAGGCGCCGTGACATGACCACTGCGACCCTCAAGGCCGCACGCGATTTCATGGTCGCGCATCGCAGCGACTACACCACGGCCTATCGCGATTTCCGCTGGCCGCAGCTGGGCGCCTTCAACTGGGCGCTCGACTGGTTCGATGCCGAACTCTCCCAGGGCGAGCAGGGCGCGCGCACCGCGCTCTGGATCACCGGCGCCGGTGAGGCCCGCCTGACCTTCGCCGAACTCTCCGAACGCTCGAGCCGCGTCGCCAACGGGCTGCGGGCGTTGGGTGCCAAGCGTGGCGACCGCATCCTGCTGATGCTCGGCAATGTCGCACCCCTGTGGGAGGTGATGTTGGCGGCGATGAAGCTCGGCTGCGTCGTGGTGCCTGCGACGACCCTGCTCACCCAGGCCGACCTCGCCGAGCGCGTCGGCCGCGCCCGCTGCCGCTTCGTCGTCACCGCTCTGGCCGATGCCGGCAAGATGGCGATGCTGGATGCCGGCGTGCCGCGCATCACCGTCGGCGGTTCGGCGGACGGCAGCACCGACTACGCAAGCCTGCTGACGGCGTCAGCGGATTTCATCCCCGATGGCGCGACGGACGCTGACGACCCCCTGCTGCTCTACTTCACCTCCGGCACCACCGCCCGGCCGAAGCTGGTGCTGCACAGCCACCGCTCCTACGCGCTGGGGCATCTGACCTCGATGTACTGGCTCGGGCTGATGCCCGGCGACATGCATCTCAACATCTCCTCGCCCGGCTGGGCCAAGCATGCCTGGAGCTGCTTCTTCGCGCCCTGGATGGCCGGCGCCGGCGTGTTCATCGCCAACCAGCCGCGCTTCCATGCCGTCTCCCTGCTGGAATCGCTTGTCCGCCACAAGGTGACTTCGATCTGCGCCCCGCCGACGGTCTGGCGCATGTTCATCCAGGAGGACCTGAAATCCTATGCCGTCTCGCTGCGCGAGGTCTGCGGTGCGGGCGAGCCGCTGAACCCCGAGGTGATCGACCAGGTCCGCGCCGCCTGGGGCCTGACCATCCGCGACGGCTACGGCCAGACCGAAACCACCCTGCAGATCGCCAACCCGCCCGGCCAGCCCGTCAAATCCGGCTCGATGGGCCGGCCCATGCCCGGCTACCCCATCCGCCTGCTGGACGCCGATGGAGTCGCATCCGACGAAGGCGAGATCTGCATCCCCCTGGACCAGCGCCCCGCCGGCCTGATGCGAGGCTACCAGCGCGACGACGGCTCGATTGAAGAAATCACCGGCGCCGTCTACCGCACCGGCGACGTCGCCGCGCGCGACGCCGACGGCTACTATACCTATGTCGGCCGCGCCGATGACGTGTTCAAAGCCTCGGACTACCGCATCTCCCCCTTCGAGCTGGAGAGCGTGCTGATCGAACATCCCGCGGTGGCCGAGGCCGCCGTGGTGCCCGCCCCGGACGCGCTGCGCCTCGCGGTACCCAAGGCCTACATCACCCTCGCCGGCGGGGCGAACGGCTCACCGGAGATCGCCCGCTCGATCTTCCAGCACCTGCGCGCCCGTCTCGCCCCCTACAAGCGCATCCGCCGTCTCGAATTCTCTGACCTGCCGAAAACCATCTCCGGCAAAATCCGCCGCGTGGAACTGCGAAAAGCCGAAGCCGAGCGCACCGCCCGCAGCCCCGACGAATACCGCGAAGACGACTTCCCCGACCTCACGCAAGGCTGACAAGATGGCCGCCAACACCGATTACGGACTCGATTTCGATCTCGGCGAGGAGATCGACATGCTGCGCGACACCGTCCGCCGCTTCGCCGACGCCGAAATCGCCCCCCGCGCTGCCGAGATCGACCGCATCAACGACTTCCCCGCCGACCTGTGGCGCAAGTTCGGCGACCTCGGCCTGCTCGGCCTCACGGTCGAGGAGGAGTTCGGCGGCACCGGCATGGGCTACCTCGCGCATTCCGTGGCGATGGAGGAGATCAGCCGCGCCTCGGCCTCGGTCGGGCTTTCCTATGGCGCGCACTCGAACCTTTGCGTCAACCAGATCCGCCGCAACGGCACCACTGCGCAGAAACGCACCTACCTGCCCGGCCTGATTTCCGGCGAACATGTCGGCGCGCTCGCGATGAGCGAGGCCGGCTCCGGCTCAGATGTCGTCTCGATGCGCCTGCGCGCCGAACGCACCCCCAGCGGCTACCTGCTGAACGGCACGAAGATGTGGATCACCAACGGCCCGGATGCCGATGTGCTCGTCGTCTATGCCAAAACCACCCCCGAGGCCGGTGCCCGCGGCATCACCGCCTTCATCATCGAAAAGGGCATGCCCGGCTTCTCCTGTGCGCAGAAACTCGACAAGCTCGGCATGCGCGGCTCCAACACCGGTGAGCTGGTGTTCGACAATGTCGCAGTCCCCAGCGAGAATGTTCTCGGTGCGGTCGATGGCGGCGTGGCCGTGCTGATGAGCGGGCTGGACTACGAACGCGCGGTGTTGGCCGCCGGCCCGCTCGGCATCATGCAGGCCTGCATGGATATCGTGCTGCCCTATGTCCACGAGCGAAAGCAGTTTGGCCAGGCCATCGGTGAGTTCCAGCTGATGCAGGGCAAGCTGGCGGACATGTACACCACGCTGAACGCCTCGAAATCCTACGTCTATGCCGTGGCGAAATCCGCCGACCGCGGCCGCACCACCCGCAAGGACGCGGCGGGCGCGATCCTCTACGCCGCCGAGCGCGCCACCTGGATGGCGCTGGAGGCGATCCAGATTCTCGGCGGCAACGGCTACATCAACGACTATCCCACCGGCCGCCTGCTGCGCGATGCCAAGCTCTATGAGATCGGCGCCGGCACCAGCGAAATCCGCCGCATGCTCATCGGCCGCGAACTGTTCAAGGAAACCGCCTGATGCCGCTCACGAGCCGCATCGACCCGCGCAGCGCCGACTTCGCCGCCAACGCCGCGGCGATGCGCGCCCTCGTCGATGACCTCCGCGCCAAGGTCACGCAGGCCAGCCTCGGCGGCGGCGAGACAGCCCGCCAGCGCCAGCGCGACCGCGGCAAGATGCTGCCGCGCGAGCGGATCGAGGCGCTTCTCGATCCCGGCAGTCCCTTCCTGGAACTTTCCCAACTCGCCGCGCACGGCATGTATGGCGGCGACGCCCCCTGCGCCGGCATCATCACCGGCATCGGCCGCATTGCCGGGCGTGACTGCGTGATCGTCTGCAACGACGGCACGGTGAAGGGCGGCACCTACTACCCCATCACCGTGAAGAAGCATCTGCGCGCCCAGGAGATCGCGCGGGCCAACAAACTCCCCTGTATCTACCTCGTGGATTCGGGCGGCGCCAACCTGCCGAACCAGGACGAGGTCTTCCCCGACCGCGACCATTTCGGCCGTATCTTCTACAATCAGGCGCAGCTCTCGTCTGAAGGCATCGCCCAGATCGCTGTCGTCATGGGCTCCTGCACCGCCGGCGGTGCCTATGTGCCGGCGATGTCCGACGAGAGCATCATCGTCCGCAACCAGGGCACCATCTTCCTTGGTGGCCCGCCCTTGGTGAAGGCGGCCACCGGCGAGGAGGTCACCGCGGAGGACCTCGGCGGCGGCGAGGTCCACACCGCCATCTCCGGCGTCGCCGACCACCTGGCCGAGAATGACGCCCACGCCCTCGGCATCGCCCGGCGCATCGTCGCAGGCCTGAACACGCACAAACCCGAAGCGCCCGGCCCGGCGATCCCGCCGCGCTACGACCCGGGGGAACTGCACGGCATCGTGCCCACCGATCCGCGCGTGCCCTACGACGTGCGCGAGGTGATCGCCCGCATCGTTGACGGCAGCGAATTCGACGAGTTCAAGCGCCTCTACGGCACCACGATCGTCACCGGCTTCGCCCATATCCACGCCATGCCCGTCGGCATCATCGCCAACAACGGCATCCTGTTCAGCGAGAGCGCGCAGAAGGCCGCGCATTTCATCGAGCTTTGCGCTCAAAGAATGATCCCGCTGGTGTTCCTACAGAACATCACCGGCTTCATGGTCGGCCGCAAATACGAGCACGGCGGCATCGCCAAGGACGGCGCGAAGCTGGTCACGGCCGTCGCCACCGCGGCCGTGCCGAAGTTCACGGTCATCATCGGCGGCAGCTTCGGCGCCGGCAATTACGGCATGTGCGGCCGCGCCTTCGACCCGCGATTCCTCTGGATGTGGCCGAACGCGCGCATCTCGGTGATGGGCGGCGAACAGGCCGCCAGCGTGCTCGCCACCGTCCGCCGGGACGGCATGACGTCGCGTGGCCAGGACTGGCCCGCCGAGGAGGAGGAAGCCTTCAAGCGCCCGATCCGCCACCAGTACGAAACCCAGGGCCACCCGTATTTCGCCTCGGCGCGCCTGTGGGACGACGGCATCATCGACCCCGCGGATACGCGCCGCGTCCTCGCCCTCGGCCTCTCCGCCGCCCGCAACGCGCCCGTGGAGAGGACGCGCTTCGGCGTGTTCCGCATGTGATCACGATGTTTCGCAAACTCCTCATCGCCAACCGCGGCGAGATCGCCTGCCGCATCATCCGCACCGCCCGGCGCATGGGCATTGCCACCGTCGCGGTCTACTCCGACGCGGATGCCAACGCCCTGCATGTCGCCATGGCCGACGAGGCCGTCCGCATCGGCCCGCCGCCGCCGCGCGAGAGCTACCTGCGCGGCGATGCGATCCTCGCCGCCGCACGCCAGACCGGGGCCGAGGCCATCCATCCCGGCTACGGTTTCCTCTCCGAAAACGCCGATTTCGCCGAAGCCTGTGCCGCCGCCGGCATCGTCTTCGTCGGTCCGCCGCCTGCCGCCATTCGCGCGATGGGCGGCAAGTCGCAGGCCAAGGCGCTGATGGCCGAAGCCGGCGTGCCCCTCGTCCCCGGCTACCACGGCGAGGCCCAGGATTTCGACACCTTGCAGAATGCGGCAGCAGAGATCGGCTTTCCCCTGCTGGTGAAAGCCTCCGCCGGCGGCGGTGGCAAGGGCATGCGCATCGTCACCGAACCCGCCAATCTGTGGGACGGCATCACGGCGGCCAAGCGCGAGGCAGCCAGCGCCTTTGGTGATGACCGCGTGCTGATCGAACGCTACCTCACCCGCCCCCGCCACATCGAAATCCAGGTCTTCGCCGACAGCCACGGCAACACATTCTCCCTGTTCGAGCGCGATTGCTCCCTGCAACGCCGGCACCAGAAGGTGATGGAGGAAGCCCCCGCCCCCGGCCTCTCGCCGGCCCAGCGGGCCGAGATGGGGGCCGCCGCCGTCGCCGCCGCCCGCGCCGTCGGCTACGTCGGCGCCGGCACGGTTGAATTCATTTCCGAAGGTGGCAGCTTCCACTTCATGGAAATGAACACCCGCCTGCAGGTCGAACATCCGGTCACCGAGGCGATCACCGGCCTCGACCTCGTCGAATGGCAACTCCGCGTCGCCGCCGGCGAGCACCTGCCCTGGACCCAGGAGAGCCTGGCCATCCAGGGCCACGCGATCGAGGCGCGGCTGTATGCTGAGGACCCGACGCGGGACTTTCTGCCCTCCGTCGGCATCCTTACCCATCTGCGCCTGCCAGATCATGTGCGTGTGGACGCCGGCGTGCGCGCGGGCGATCGGATCTCTCCAGATTACGACCCGATGATCGCCAAGATCATCGCCCATGGCCCGGACCGTGAGACGGCATTGCGCCGCCTCGCGGCCGCTCTCGCTGCAACCGAGGTGGCGGGGGTGCAGACCAATCTCTCGCTTCTGCACCGGCTCGCGGAGCATCCCGCCTTCCGCACCGGCGGTGTCGATACCGGCTTCATCGCCCGCGAAGCGGCCACGCTGCTCGCCGTGCCAGCGCTGCCCGACGTCGCCATCGCCGCCGCCGCCCTGGCGGTGTTGGATGAGCGGTCCGCCGCCGCTGGCCACGACCCCTGGTCCGCCGGCGACGGCTTCCGCCTCAACGCGGCCTCCGAGCGCCGCGTCGTCCTGCGCGCTGAGGCGCGGGTGATTGCCGTCACCGACAGCGGCGACGGCCTGCTGCACTGGGACGGCACAGGCCATCCTCCCGGTGCGGCGAGGCGCCTGCCGGTGCGGATCACCGCTGAGCAGGTGCAGGTCTTCGTCAAGGCCGAAAGCTTCGCGTTCCAGCGGATCGACCCCCTGGCACCGCCCGATACTGCGGCGGCGGCAGGCGGGCGGATCGTCTCGCCCATCCCAGGCCGCGTTGTCGCCGTGCTCGTCGCGGCTGGTGATGCTGTGGCTGCCGGGCAGAAGCTGATTGTGCTCGAAGCGATGAAGATGGAACTCTCCCTCACCGCGCCCGCCGCCGGCATCGTTGCCGATCTGCGCTGCGCGGTTGGGGAACGGGTGGAGGAGGGGGTGGAACTGGTTATTCTCACCCCTGCACCGCCCAATGATTAGCGCCGCACCGCTGCCGCCGCCATCGGCGGGGCACAGGAAGGATCGAGAGCCATGAAGCACTCTGCCGTCACGCTGGACGACAAGTGGCGCACCGATGCCGACCGCTTCTACCTCACCGGCACCCAGGCGCTGGTGCGCCTGCCCATGTTGCAACGCGAACTGGACCAGGCGGCCGGGCTGAACACCGCCGGCTATATCTCCGGCTATCGCGGCTCACCGCTGGGGCAGATCGATATCCAGATGTGGCAGGCGAAGCAGCATCTGGAGGCGGCGCATATCCGCTTTCATCCAGGCGTGAACGAGGAACTCGCCGCCACCGCCATCTGGGGCACCCAGCAGCTGCCGCTGACCCGCGGGGCGAAATACGACGGCGTCTTCGCGTATTGGTACGGCAAGGGCCCGGGCGTGGACCGGGCAGGCGATGCCTTCCGCCACGCCAACTACGCCGGCACGTCCCGCCATGGCGGGGTGCTGCTGCTGGCGGGCGACGACCACGGCTGCAAGTCCTCCACCGTGCCGCACCAATCCGAGCCGGCGCTGATCGCGGCCAGCGTGCCCATCCTCGTCCCCGCCGATGTGCGCGACCTGATCGAACTCGGGCTGCATGGCTGGGCGATGTCGCGCTGGTCCGGCCGCTATGTCGGCTTCAAGACGGTGGCGGATGTGGTGGACAGCTCCTCCTCCGTCGATTTCGACCTCGCGGCCTTCCGCTCGCTGCTGCCCGAGGGCGCGCACCCCGATGCCTCCATCCGCATCCCTGACCCCGCGTTGGAGCAGGAGGCGCGGGTCTTCCAGATCGGCCTTCCCGCAGCGCAGGACTACGTCCGGGCCAACGGGCTCGACCGCATCATGCTCGACCCGCCGGGCTCGCGCCTTGGCGTGATCACGCTCGGTAAGTCGTACCACGACACCCGTCAGGCGATGGAGGAACTGGGCATCACCGCGCGGCACGGCGTGCGGATGCTCAAGCTGGCGCTGGCCTGGCCGGTCGATCCGCAGATCATCCGCCACTTCGCCGCTGGGCTGGAGGAGATCCTCGTCGTTGAGGAGAAGGCGCCGATCGTCGAGCAGCAGGTGCGCGACGTGCTGTATTCCATGACCGACCGGCCTCGCGTGCTGGGCAAGCGCGACGACCGGGATGCGCCGCTGCTGAAGGCGCATGGCGAGTTCACCTCCGCCGAGATCGCCCAGGTGCTCGGCACCCGCGTCGCCCGCTTCGCCGACAGTGAGGACCTGCGCGCCCGCCTGACCAACCTGCGCCAGCAGACCGAGGCGCTGGCGCAGATGGAGGTGGCCGCTCAGCGCAAGCCGTATTTCTGCTCCGGCTGCCCGCACAACACCTCGACCAAGGTGCTGGATGGCAGCCGGGCGATGGGCGGCATCGGCTGCCATACGCTGGCAGTGTGGATGGACCGCAGCACCGATACCTACAGCCAGATGGGTGGCGAGGGGGCTGCCTGGATCGGGCAGTCGGCGTTCACGGAGGAGCAGCATGTCTTCGCCAATCTCGGTGACGGCACCTACTTCCATTCGGGCTTCATGGCGATCCGCGCTGCGATCGCGGCGAAGGTGAACATCACCTACAAGCTGCTGTTCAACGATGCGGTGGCAATGACCGGCGGGCAGCCGATGGACGGCATCATGACGGTGCCGCAGATTACCCGCCAACTTGCCGCCGAGGGTGCGGTCCGGATCGTCGTCGTTACCGACGAGCCGGAGAAGCATGCGGGCGAGCGGGGGTTTGCACCGGGGGTCACCGTGCATCACCGCAGCGAGATGCCCACCATCGAGCGGGAACTGCGCGATACGCCGGGCTGCACCATCCTGATCTACGATCAGACCTGTGCCAGCGAGAAGCGGCGCCGGCGCAAGCGGGGGACCTACCCCGATCCGGCGGTGCGCGCCTTCATCAACACCGCGGTGTGCGAGGGCTGCGGGGATTGCTCGCAGGCGTCGAACTGCCTGTCGGTGCAGCCGGTGGAGACGGAGTTCGGGACCAAGCGGCGGATCGACCAGTCCAGCTGCAACAAGGATTTTTCCTGCATCGAGGGGTTCTGCCCGAGCTTCGTGCTGGTGCATGGCGCGAAGCCGCGCAAGGCGTCGCGGGTGGCGGCGGATGTGTCCGGGTTGGGGCTGCCGGCGATCCCGGCGCTCGATCGGCCCTGGGATATTCTCGTCACCGGCATCGGCGGCACCGGCATCGTCACTGTCGGCGCGCTGCTGGGCATGGCGGCGCATCTGGATGGCAAGCACGTGACCGTGCTGGACCAGATGGGCATGGCGCAGAAGGGCGGGTCGGTGACCAGCCATATCCGGCTTGCCGCCGATGCCTCGGCGCTGCATGGGCTGCGGGTGGGGCGGGGGGATGCCGATCTGCTGATCGCCTGCGACATGGTGGTGGCGGCGGGGCGGGACATTCTGGCGACCCTTCGCAATGGCGTTTCGCATGTGGTGCTGAATACGCATGAGGTGCCGACGGGGGATTTTGTGCTGGATACCTCGACGCGCCTGCCGGCCGCGCGGTTGCGGCGGTCTATCTTCGACGCGGTCGGCAGCGGCGCCGATATGCTGGATGCGACCGGCATGGCCGCGGCGCTGCTGGGGGATTCGATTGCGACCAATCCCTTCCTGCTCGGCTATGCCTGGCAGCGCGGGCTGGTGCCGTTGAGCCTGGAGAGCCTGCTGGAGGCGATCCGGCTGAACGGGACGGCGGTGGAGGCGAACCTCGCTGCGTTCGGCTGGGGGCGGCTGGCGGCGGATGATCTGCCGGCGGTGATGGCGGCGGCCGGGATCGTCGAGACGGTGGCGGCGCCGCGGACACTCGACGAGGTGATCGCCGGGCATGCGCGGCATCTGACTGCCTATCAGAACCGCAGGCTCGCCCGGCGCTATACCGATCTGGTGGCCCGGGTGCGGGAGAGCGAGGGGCGGATGTTCTCCGGCTCCACCGCGCTGACCGAGGCGGTGGCGCGGGGCTATGCCAAGCTGCTGGCCTACAAGGACGAGTACGAAGTGGCGCGGCTGTATTCCACCCCGGCGTTCCGCGCGCAGCTGGCCGCACAGTTCGAGACGCCGGAGAAGATCGAGCTGTATCTGGCCCCGCCTTTGATCGCCCGGCGCGATCCGGCGACGGGGCATCTGGTGAAGCAGAAGTATGGGCCGTGGATGCTGAAGGTGTTTGCCTTCATGGCGCCGCTGAAGGTGCTGCGCGGCACGCGGCTCGACCTGTTCGGGCGGACCGATGAGCGGCGGGCGGAGCGGGCGCTGATTGCGGAGTATGAAGCGGACATCGAGATGATCCTGCGGGAGCTCTCGGGGCCGAGCCTGCCGGTGGCGGTGCGGCTGGCGGCCTTGCCGGAGCGCATTCGCGGGTTCGGGCATGTGAAGGAGAAATCGATGCGCGAGGCGGCCGAGGAGCGCGGTCGGCTGCTCGCGCGGTTGACGGCCCCGATGGCGATGGCGGCCGAGTGATGCTGGCCGGCGAAGGGGTCATCGGTATCTGGAACGGCATCGCGCCGGAAGCGCGGGCGCAGTTCTATGACTGGCATATCAACGAGCACATGCCCGAACGGGTCGGCATTCCCGGCTTTCGGCGCGGGCGGCGCTATATCGCGGCCGATGCCGCGACGCATCCGGAGTTCTTCACCCTCTATGAGGCGGATACGCCGGAAGTGGTGAAGGGCATGGATTACGCCAACCGGCTCAACAACCCGACGCCCTGGACGAAAGCCACCACGGCGCAGTTCCGCGACACCTTCCGCTCTCTCGCGCGGGCGGTGCACAGCGCCGGGCCGGGGATGGGGGCGGCGATGCTCACGCTGCGCTTCGATCTCGATGATCCCGCTGGGCTGCTCGCGCTGCTGCGCGAGGCCGAGCGGGCGGCGCGGGTGACGGGCGTGCATCTCTGCGCCGCCGACCGGGCGGCGAGCGAGGTTCGCACCGCGGAGACGCAGGGGCGGACCGACGTGCAGGCGCCGCCGGCCTGGTTTGCGATGGTGGAAGCAACCGACGCCGCGGCGCTCGCCGGGTTGTTGCCGGGGGCCGCTTTGGGTGCCGCCGGGGTGCGGGGGGTGGTTCGCGGCGTGTATCTGCTGGAGCACGTGCGGGGGAAGACGGGGTGGGGGTGAGGAGGATTCTCCTTTTCGATCTGAGATTTGGCGCTATTTATTCATAAATCGCAACGAAATAAGTCGCAGGTCTCCCGGCAACTCGGTATCGCTTTTGAAGCGCATCCCCAGACGGCGCAGGCGGGCGCGGTCTTTCGGGGGGATGAAGCGCAAGGCGATGGGGCGGAGGTCCGAAAGGTCCTCACGCGGCTTGCGTGGCTTCAGGGCGCGCGGTTTGCGCTTGCGTCTCGGCAGCCGCAGCCACTCCGGCACGGCAACACCGAACATCCGCGCCAGCGGGCGCAGAATGCGGCCGGCCTGGGGGGCCGCGGCGAGCAGGGCGCGGGTATCGGGATCTTCGAGCAGCCGCTCGACGCCGGCGGCATAGAGGCCGAACGGCGCGTGGCAGTCCCGCAGCCAGTTCGGGCGGGTGGGGAGGCGCGGCTTGCTCGGTGCCGATCCGGCCTGGGCGGCGCGGCGGGGGGCGGCAGGCGCGCGGCGGACCGGGAGCTGGCCGCGCTCCCACTTCAGAACCAGCGCGTCCAGACGGCGGACGGCACGGCCGAGATAGTTGTACAGAACCTGCATCAGCGGGCCGAGCGCCACCGTGGGGGCGGCACGGCGGAACATGTAGTCCCGAGCCTGGTCCATCCAGGGAGCGAAGGCTCGGATGAGGGTGGAAATGACATTCATGGACGTTAGTATGAATGTCTTTTTGGATCGCTGCAAGGGTGGTGTGGGAAAAAATGCTTGGGTGGTGTTGGGTAGGAAGGGGAAAGGCAAGGGGCAGGCAGGCAAGGGGCAGGCAGAGTCTTCTTTTTTGAAAAAAAGAAGCAAAAAACTTTTGGTCGTTGGGGGGGCTTTGCGGGCGGTGTTGGGGTTTTGTCGGGGTGCGTTTTTTGGCTTCGCCGGACATTCATCTGACGATCCGGCTTGGCGGCGAAGCCCAAAAAGCCTCCCCGCGCGAACTGCGCTTGTAAGGCGGAGGCAAGCGTGGATGTTTCGCAAGCGCTCAACATGACGGGTCATGGCTGGGAGGCTGGGCGCCAACGGATGAAGTTT
>CAMCJI010000093.1 GCA_945874805.1 Asaia bogorensis
CTTGGCGAGGGCTCTCAGGCTCTCTTGACTATGCTGGATCGCTCGACGGACTGCCTCTGTCGTTGTGGCGCTGCCGTGCAGAATCTGTCCCATAGCGCTTCCTTCCACATGCGTGAGAAGATCGCACCATCAAACCCCGGGATCAAACAGCTAGCTCCTTAGCGTCGGGCATGCTGGCCTCCTAGACTCGTTCGGTGATGGTGAAGCTGCGCGATGAGCCGACGAAGCTGTCGTGCGAGGTCATGGCCTCGGCCCCCGGCTCGGCGACCGCACCCGAGATCGAGCGGATGATCATCTCGGCGCGGGATAGGCCGGTATCGGGGATCCAAAGGGCATCGCCGGCGGCACTCATTGCCCGAAGCATGGCGCGGTGCTGGCCCTTCACCTCGGCGGTGGTGAGCAGCAGCAGCGAGAAGCGTGGGACCCGCGGGTTGGCCAGCGCGGCGACCGGGAAAGCGCCGCTGGTGAACGGGTTGCGGTCACGGCGATCAAGAACGAGCCGACCCTCCTGCATGCCATAGGCGAAGGCCCGGGTGAGCCGCCAGACCGGCCCGGCGACCAGGCGTCCGATGTCGATCTGACTGGCCGACGCATCGGTGATGTCGGCGAGCCGGTACCCCTTCCTGCGGGACTGCGGCCACTTCCGCGCACCGTCTCGATCGAATGGCGGCGCAACTGGTCACCGTCGACCGATCTCGTCGGCAGTGTCGCCGACACCGGGCGCGCGCAGCTGCAGGGCGCATTCTCCGGGCCGGCGCGGGTTGCCAGCGTCGACATTAACGCTCGCATTGCCCAGCAGTGCGCCGGCCTATGGCCTGAATGCCGGCGCCCGCGCTGTCGTCGTTGGTTGGCGGGAGGCCTTGGCCGCGCGGCCCGAAACGGGGCAACCTCAGTGCACCGGATATGCCACCGCGCGACAGGCTGCCTCGAATCCCATCGTCATCTATCGGCCCATTCCAACCACGGCTCGTGCCGCCGTAGCGTCTCGGCCAGCAGTCCAGCCTCCTCGACTATCAGCTTTTCCCGCGTCGCCTTCTCGAGCAACGGCGGCAGCGCGTCGGCTCAGCCTATAAGATCAGACCGCAACGCCGAGTCGAGCCGTGGCGAGAAAGAAGGCTCCACGCCCCTCCACCCCGCCTTGTCTCCCTCCCCTACCCGAGTTCCGCCAACCGCCGCGCCTGGCGGGCGAGGAGGAATTCGATGTCGGCGATGTCGCGGGGGGTGAGGGTGCTGCGGGGGCTGCGTTGGGTGGCGTGTGGGATGGCGCCGCGGCGGGCGAGGATGAATTTGCGGATGGCGAGGCCCGGCCCGGGCTGTTGTTCGTAGCGGGCGAGCGGCAGGTAGGCGTCGAAGATATCGGCGGCGCGGTCTGGGTTGCCGGCGCTGTGGGCGGCCAGTGTGTCCACCATCATTTCCGGGAAGGCGAAGCCGGTCATGGCACCGTCCGCGCCGCGCCGGAGTTCCTCGGGCAGGAACACGCCGCCGTTGCCGACAAGGATGGAGATGCGGCGCATGTCGTGCATGTCGCGCAGGGCGGAGATCTTGGCCAGCCCCGGCCAGTCCTCGTGCTTGAGCATGACGCAGGAGGGGTCTGCGTCAACGACGCGGCGGATCACGCTGGTGGCGATGTGCACGCCGGTCGATTGCGGGAAATCCTGCAATACCCAGGGGATGCCGCGCAGAGTTTCGCCGACGGTGCGGAAGTAGCCGAACACCTGGTCATCGGTGCGCAGCCCGCCACCCGGGGCCACCATCACCCCCGCCGCACCCGCGTCCATCACCGCGCGGGACAGTTCGCCCATTGCCGCAAAGCCCGGGCTGGAGACGCCGACAACGATGGGGATGCGCCCATCGAGCCGGCGGGCGACATGACGGGCGAAGGCCAGGCTCTCGGCCGCCGAGAGCTTCGGCGCCTCGCCCATCATGCCGAGGATGGTGATGCCGGTGACGCCCCGTTCGAGATACCAGTCCAGCAGCTGGTCGGTGCCGGCGAGGTCGATCTCGCCGCTCTCGGTGAACGGCGTTACCGAGATGATGTAGACGCCGGCTGCGGTCTCGTCCAAACGGGGCATCGGCGTCAGGCGATCTTCTTGTGGCTGCCGTCGCACATCGGCGACTTGGCCGTCGCCTTGCAGGCGCAGAACCAGGCGTCGCCATCGGCTTCGGCGGTGTATTTCATCGGCGCGAGGCCGGTGCCCTTGTGCGAGCCGTCACAGAACGGCTGGGCGGCGCTTTTGCCGCAGGAGCACCACCAGTAATCCTTGCCGGCTTCGACGGCGACCTTGATGGGCGCTTTTCCAGCGGCGATGGGGGCGTCAGGCATGTCGGCTCTCCTCAAAGAATTGGTGGACGCAGCCTATCAGCCGCTGAACCGCGCCGCGAGGGGGGCATCGAGCCCAATCGTTGCGCGTGCGCCGGGCAAGGCGAGGCTGCCCGCGCGCGGCTTCGGCAGGGCCATGCGCACCAGCGTCTCCGCCAGCGGCACCGCGCAGGCGACACCCTCGAGCACCGGCACCTCGGCGCGCGCCTGCACCCGTGCGGGCATCCCGGCCATCACCGCGCCGATCAGAATCACGCAGTCCGCACCTTGCACGATCAGGTTGGCGATGCCGGCGAGGATGGCGGCTTCCATGCCCGCGGGGTCGCGCAGGATGTCTAGCGGCGTTGTCTGCAAGGTGCCGATGCCAGCGCAGCGGGAGGACAGGCCATACAGCGCGATCATCTCCGCCAGCGTGGCCGCGCTGCGGGCATTGGTGGTGAGGCAGCCGAAGCGCACCCCGGTCAGGCAGGCCACATGCAGCGCCGATTCGGTCAGCCCGAGCACCGGCACGGAGAGCATCTCGCGGGCTGCCCGCAGCGCGCTGTCCAGCGAGGCGCCGATGATCACCGCATCGCAGCCGGGCGATTCCGTGGCCAGCAGCGACAGGCAGGCATGCTCGGCAATCGCCATCTCGCTGCGCGTGCCGATCACGGCGGCGCCGAAGCGGGCGGTGGCGGGGATGATCTCCGTGCCCGGCGCGGCCACGGCACGGGCGGTCGCCGCGATCGCGTCGGTCACGGCCTGGGTGGTGTTGGGGTTGGCAAGCAGGATGCGCATCGGCCAGACTTCCGCGACGTTGTCACCCTATCGAGGCACAAAGCCCCGCCATGCGCAAAATCCTCGCCGTGCTGCTCCTGCTGGGCGGCTGCACCCCGCCGCCGCTGTGCCAGGGCATTCCCGGCGATGCCGGCGTCACCGTGCAGATGTTCTTCGGCCGGACGATGAAAGGGGAGTTGATCGGCGACGCCGCCTGGAACGCCTTCCTCGCCGAAAGCGTCACCCCCCGCTTCCCCGCCGGGCTGACGGTGCTGGAAGCCCGCGGCCAATGGCGCCAGCGGGCCACCGGCAGGGTCATCAGCCAGCCCTCCTCGGTGGTGGAAATCGTCACCGAGGGCACGCCCGCCGACTACGAGAAGCTCCAGGCCATCCGCGCGGACTACAAGGCGAAATTCGCCCAAGAATCCGTCGGCCTGGTCACGAACCGGTCCTGCGCCTCGTGGTAGCGCGCTGCCCCCGCAGCAGATACAGCCCGGCGCAGACCAGCACCGTCATGCCGATGCCCGCCGGCAGGTCTGGCAGGTGCCCCCACATCGCCCAGCCCAGCAGGGCGGCCGCCGGCAGCCCGGCATAGCGAAACCCGCCGACGAAGCTCGCCTCGCCCAGCCGCATCGCCACGATCATCAGGTAATACGCGCCCGACAGGAACGCCGCCGCGCCGCCGAGCATCAGGAGCTGCCACAGGTCCATCGCCTGCCACCCCTCCAGCGTTGCCCCCGCGCAGCCGGTGGCCATCACCGTGCTGGCGGTGACGAAGCTGACGACCAGCGAGGGCACGCCCGGCGGAATCCGCCGCGTGACGATATCGCGCGCCGCGTTCAGCACCGTCGCCGCCATCGCCAGCCCGGCCCAGACGCTGAACGCATTGCCGCCGGGGCGCACGATCAGCAGCATGCCCAGGAAGCCCACCAGCACCACCGCCCAGCGCTCCAACGAGACGGTCTCGCGCAGCACCACCACGGCCAGCACCACGATCAGCAAAGGGGCTGCCATGTTGATCGCCGTCGCCTCCGCCAGCGGCATGCGGAACAGCGCGATCAGGTAGCCGAAGGTGCCGACGATATCGAGGAAGGCCCGCCAAAGCGTGTTCGCCTCGAACGCCGCGCGCATCCGCCGCACCTGCCCTGTCGCGACCATCGCCAGGCCGATGAACAGCGTGGCGAACAGGCCGCGCACGCCGATGGTCTGCGCCGTCGGCAGCGTCTCGCTGACCAGCTTGATCATCGAATCGTTGATGACGATCAGGGTCATCGCAACCGCCATCGCCAGGGCGCCGCGCGTGTTCTCGTTCATGACGGGCGCCCGAAGTTCGGTGTTGCTCTGGGGGGAAGTCCAGCGTGGTCGCTTTATGAAAGCAGCGCAAAGCCGCCGGCGCATGCCGTCATGCGCGAAAGCCTGCCCTGCGCCTGGCCTCCTCCGGCGAGACCCCCGCCTCGCGCAGGCTGCGCAGCGTGGCCGCAAGGTCGCGCTTGGCCAGGCGGCGGCCCTCGGCGTCCAGCAGCAGGGGGTGGTGCGCGTAGTCCGGCGTCGGCAGGCCGAGCAGGTGTTGCAGCAGGCGATGCAGATGGGTGGCGGGCAGCAGGTCCTCGCCACGGGTGACGAGGGTGACGCCCTGCAGCGCGTCGTCGTGCACCACGCAGAGGTGGTAGCTGGCCGGGGCGTCCTTACGGGCGAGAACGGCGTCGCCGAACTGCGCGGCGTGGCAGGCGAGCGTGCGGCCGTGTTCGCGGAAGGTCAGGCCGGGCTGGTCGGCGCGCGCCATGTCGAGCCGCCAGGCATGCGGGATGCCGTCGGCGATGCGCGCGGCGCGTTCGGCGGCTGAGAGGCCGCGGCAGGTTCCGGGATAGAGCGGGCCGTCCGGGCCATGCGGGGCGCTGACCGAACGGGCGATATCGGCGCGGGTGCAGAAACAGGGATAGACGAGCCCCCACGCCGCGAGGGTTCCCAGCGCGGCGCGGTATTCGGGCAGATGCTCAGACTGGCGGCGCACCGGGGTGGGCCATTCCAGGCCGAGCCAGGCGAGGTCCTCGAAGATCGCCTCGGTGTATTCGGGGCGGCAGCGCGTGGGGTCGATGTCCTCGATGCGCAGCAGGAAGCGCCCACCGGCGGCCCGCGCCGTCAACGCCGCGTGGGCGTGGCCGAGATGCAGCAGGCCGGTGGGGCTGGGCGCGAAGCGCGTGGTGATCGTCACGCTTTGCTTCTACATCGGGAGCACAGGCAAGGGAGAGGGCGATGACGCAATTGGATGGGCCGCGCTGGGGGCCGGGGCCGGGCGAGGCGATCGGCCTGATCGTGCTGTGCCACGGGGTCGGCGCGGACGGCTTCGACCTGATCGATCTGGCGCCACATTGGGCCGGCAGCGTCCCGGGGGTCGCCTTCGCCGCGCCGCATGGGCCGGAGCCCTACGACATGGCCCCCTTCGGCCGGCAGTGGTTCTCGTTGCAGGACCGGACTCTTGCCCGACTCGCCACCGGAGTCGCCGCCGCCAGCGACTCCTTGGATTCGTTTATCGACTCCGAGCTTTTGCGACTCGGTCTGCCACCCAAGTCGGTGGCGCTGATGGGCTTCTCCCAGGGCGCGATGACGGTGCTGCATGCCGGGCTGCGGCGGGCGATCCCACCCTTGGCAATCCTGGCTTTTTCCGGCGCCCTCCTGCCCCCGGCCTCGCTGGGCGCCACGCGGCCGCAGGTGCTGCTGGTGCATGGGGAAGCCGATGAGGTCGTGCCGGTCGAACGATCGCGACTCGCAGAATCGGTCCTGCAGGCAGCCGGAGTCCCGGTCGAGTCCCACTACGCGGCGGGACTCGGGCATGGCCTCGATGACACGGGTCTGGCGTTGGGCGGCCTCGCCTTGCAGCGGGCCTTCGCCGGCTGATCGCGCCGGTCAGCCCATCGGCGGCATCTTCGGGAAGGCGGGCACGCCCTCGGGCAGGGGCACCCAGGCGATCTTGCTGTCGCAGTAGATCTGCGCGCCGACGGGAACCTGGCCAGGGTCATCGAGGGTGCCGACCTCGATCATGGTGATGCCGGGCATCACCGCTGCGGTGCTGGCGAGCGGGGAGCCGCAGTTCGGGCAGAACTGGCGGGTGGTCGGCTGGCCGCTGTCGCCCCGGCCGATATAGGTGGTGACGGGGCCCTCAATCGTCAGGCTTTCCGTGGGCACCGCGGCGGCCACGCTGAAGGCCGAGCCGGTGGCGCGCTGGCAGTTCGTGCAGTGGCAGACGCCAGAAAACACTGTCGGCCCGGCAGACCGGTAGCGCACCCGGCCGCACAGGCAGCCGCCGCTGAGAAGATCGCTCATTCATGCCTCCTGGGATGTCGTTGCAAAAACCCTATCGCAGCCGCCCGGCCGAATCGAGCCGCGCGATGTGACGACACGGTGAATCCGTAAAGGCCCGCCTTGCGACACCCCTGCTGCGATGCGATAAAGACTGCGATTTCTCGGCGGCGCACAACATCTGGTGGGTCCTGCTCGATGATGCCCCAGGCGTTGGCACCCCGGTTGAAGGGGAGTTGCTCGTGCCTGATGGCGGTCAGCATTTTCCGGCTTTGGTATTGAACGCGGATTTCCGTCCGCTCTCCTATTTTCCGCTATCGGTCTGGTCCTGGCAGGACGCGGTGAAGGCGGTCTTCCTCGACCGTGTCTCGGTGCTCAACGAATATGAGCATGAGGTGCACTCGCCGAGCATGAAGATGCGCCTGCCCAGCGTCATCGCCCTGAAGGACTTCATCCCCGCCGCCCGCAAGCCGGCCTTCACCCGGTTCAACGTGTTCCTGCGCGATGCGTTCAGCTGCCAGTATTGCGGAGAGCGCCAGCCCGCGCCGGACCTCACCTTCGACCACGTGATCCCCCGCTGCCGCGGCGGGCGGACAACCTGGGAAAACGTGGTCACCGCCTGCGGCCACTGCAACCTGCGCAAGGGCAGCCGCCTGCCGCGCGAGTGCCACATGCACCCCCGCCAGATCCCGCGCCAACCCTCAACCTGGGAATTGCAGGACAACGGGCGCGCCTTCCCGCCGAACTTCCTGCATGAGAGCTGGCGCGACTATCTCTACTGGGACAGCGAGTTGGAGAGCTGACCAGGGTGATACTGCGCCGCGCGGCGCTGCTGCTCGGCTTCGGGTTTCTCTACATCCCGCTCGCCTTGCTGGTAGCCACCAGCTTCAACGCGTCCCGGCTGACCACCGTCTGGTCGGGCTTTTCCTGGCGCTGGTACCAGGCCCTGTGGCACGACCCGGTGCTGATGGAGGCCGCCGGACTCAGCCTGCTCGTCGCTGCCGCCGCCGCCAGCCTGGCCACGGCGCTCGGCGGGCTGGCGGGGATCGCCCTGGCCAGGCGTATGCGCGGGCGGGCGCTGTTCCAGGCGCTGCTGCTGGCGCCGGTGGTGCTGCCGGACCTGCTGATCGGCCTCGCCTTGCTGCTGCTGTTCGTGGCCCTGGAGCAGATGACCGGCTTTCCCGCCGGGCGCGGCGCCGGCACCATCATCATCGCACACGCCACCATCGGCATCGGCTTCGTCGCCCTGGCGGTGCAAGCGCGCCTGGCCGGCGAAAGCCGGGTACTGGAGGAGGTCGCGGCCGATCTCGGCGCCTCGCCCTTGGCCGTGCTGCGCCGGATCACCCTGCCGCGCATCGCCCCCGCCCTCGCGGCGGGCTGGCTGCTGGCCTTCACCCTCTCCCTCGACGACGTGGTGGTGGCAAGCTTCGCCTCCGGCCCGGGGGCGACGACGCTGCCGATGGCGATGTTCTCGGCCCTGCGCCTGGGGCCGACCCCGGTTCTGAACGCGCTCGCCACCGTGATCCTGGCGCTGGCCGCCGTCACGCTTCTGGCCGCATTGTTCCTGGCGCCGGTTGCCCGCAGGCGAGGGCGGCTATAGGTTGCAGCGGATTGTTTGATCGTGTGATTCACGTCTCCGGCGATGCCGCCCGCGACGATCACACTCCATGACCGCGAGAGTGACATGCACCTGACAGCCGAACGCCTCGATCGGATCAGCCCCAGCCTGACCATCGCCATCTCCTCCAAGGCCCGCGCGATGAAGGCGGCCGGCCGGGACGTGATCAGCCTGTCCGCTGGCGAGCCGGATTTCGACACGCCGCAATTCGTCAAGGACGCGGCGATCGCCGCGATCCAGAAGGGCGAGACGAAATACACCGACGTGTCCGGCACGATCGAACTGCGCAAGGCAGTGGCCGCCAGCTTCAAGCGCGACCACGGCATCGACTACAAGCCCGAGGAGATCATCGTCTCCACCGGCGGCAAGCAGGTGATCTTCAACGCGATGATCGCGACGATGAACGCCGGCGACGAGGCGATCATCCCGACGCCCTGCTGGGTCAGCTATCCCGACATCGTCTCGCTGGCGGACGGCAAGCCGGTGCTGGTCCCCTGCGGCCAGAACAACGGCTTCAAGCTGCGCGCCGAGGACCTGGAGGCGGCGATCACCCCGCGCACCAAGTGGTTCATGCTCAACAACCCCTCCAACCCCACGGGTGCGGCCTATTCCGCCGAGGAACTGCGCGCGATCTGCGACGTGCTGCTGCGCCATCCGGACGTGTGGATCTTCACCGACGATATCTACGGCAAGCTGGCGTACGACGGCTTCAAGCCCGCCACCATTGTCGAAGTCGAGCCGAAGCTGAAGGACCGCACGCTGACGATGAACGGCTGCTCCAAGGCCTATGCGATGACCGGCTGGCGCATCGGCTTCGCCGGCGGCCCGGCACCGCTGATCAAGGCGCTGGACAAGCTGCAGAGCCAGTCCACCTCCAACACCTCCTCGATCTCGCAGGCCGCCGCCCTGGCCGCGCTGACCGGGCCGCAGGATTTCATCGGCGAGATGGTGGAAGTCTATCGCCAGCGCCGCAATCTGGTGTGGGAGATGCTCAACCAGGCCAAGGGCCTGACCTGCCACAAGCCCGAAGGCGCGTTCTACGTGTTCCCCTCCGTGCACGGCTGCATCGGCAAAACCACGGCGGGCGGGGTGCTCATCAAGAACGATGAGGACTTCGTGACGGCGCTGCTGGAGGAGGAAGGTGTGGCCGCCGTGCATGGCGCGGCGTTCATGTATCCCGGGCATTTCCGCATCAGCTACGCCACCGACACCGCAAGCCTGACGGAGGCTTGCACGCGCATCCAGCGTTTTTGCGCTGGTATGAAGTAAAGGAAGGGCAGGGAGAGTCTTCTTTTTTTGGAAAAAAAGAAGCAAAAAAACTTCTCTCCGTTTGGAGCCGGCTCTCTCACCAACACGGCACCATGACCAAAAGTTTTTTGCTTCTTTTTTTCAAAAAAGAAGACTCTTCCTTCCTGCCACTGGCCTGAATTTCTGAGGGAGCCCCACCAAATGCTGAACTCTCCAATCCGGGCGGCCCGCTGACCATGCCCGCGCTCGCCAAGCGCCTCGCGCGCGTCAAGGTTGCCGCCACCGTCCAGATGACGATCAAGGCGCGGGCGCTGCGCGAGCAGGGCGTGAACGTGATCGCCCTGACCATCGGCGAACCGGATTTCGACAGCCCGGCCAACGCCATCGAGGCCGCGCACCAGGCAGCCCTGGCCGGCGAGACGAAGTATCCGCCGCAGGACGGCGTGCCGAAACTCAAGCAGGCGATCCAGCGCAAGTTCAAGCGCGATCACGGGCTGGATTACGCGCTGGACGAGATCGCCGTCTCGAACGGCGGCAAGCAGGCGATCTTCAACGCCCTGCTCGCCACGCTGGATGAGGGCGACGAGGTGGTGATCCCCGCCCCCTACTGGGGCGCCTATCCGCTGATGACGCGGCTGCTCGGCGGCGAGCCGGTGTTCGTCACCTGCCCGCAGAACAACGGCTTCAAGCTGCGGCCGGAGGACCTGGACGCGGCGATCACACCCAAAACCAAGTGGCTGATGCTGAACTTCCCCAACAATCCGACGGGTGCCGCTTGCTCCCCCGAAGAGCTGGAGGCGATCGCGGCGGTGATGCGCAAGCATCCGCATGTGTGGATCATGTGCGACGACATGTACGAGCACCTGATGTACGCCGACTTCAAGCACGCAACGCTCGCCCAGATGGCGCCAGACCTGCGCGAACGCATCGTCACCATCTCCGGCGTGTCGAAAACCTACGCGATGACGGGCTGGCGGATCGGCTTCTATGCCGGCCCGAAGGACCTCATCAAAGCGATGGTCAACATGCAGGGCCAGGCCACGGCCGGCGTATCCTCCATCGGCCAGGCCGCCGCCGCAGCCGCGCTGGACGGCCCGCAGGAGATCGTCGCCGAAATGCGCGACGAGTATCGCCGGCGCCGGGATCTCGTGGTGGACGCGCTGAACCAGATGCCCGGCATCACCTGCCACCGGCCCGAAGGCGCGTTCTACGTCTATCCCGACATCGCCGGCTGCATCGGCAAAACCACGCCAAAGGGCACGCTGATCGCCACGGACGAGGATTTCGCCCTGGCCCTGCTCGATGAAGGCCATGTCGCCCTGGTCCACGGCGCAGCCTTCGGCATGAGCCCCTATCTGCGGATATCCTACGCCACCGACTACGACAGCCTCGCCGAGGCGATGCGCCGGATGGACGGGTTCGCGCGGAGTCTGGCTTGATCCTGCGCGCCGGCCGCGACCCTTTGATCCTGCGTCCCGGAAGGGACGACGACGCCGACGGCTTCATCTCCCTCGTCGGCGCCTGCTGGGCGGAATACCCCGGTACCGGGCTTGATGTGGACGGCGAGAACCCCGAACTGCGCGCACTCGCCACGTATTTCGACGAAGCCGGCGGGGCGCTATGGGTGCATGAGCAGGGCGGCACCGTCGGCGGAATGATCGCCACGAAGCCGCTGGACGATGGCCTGTGGGAATTGTGCAAGGTCTATACCCGCCCCGGCCTGCGCGGCACCGGATTGGCGCCAACCCTGCTCGCCACCGCGGAAGCACACGCCACAGCCCACGGCGCCACCGCGATCTGCCTGTGGAGCGACACCAAGTTCGACCGCGCGCACCGCTTCTATGAAAAGCACGGCTACCTCCGCGCCGGCCCGATCCGCATCGTCGAAGACAAATCCAACACCCTGGAATTCCGCTACGAAAAGCCGCTGACGGGCCTGGCCGTGCGCTCGCTGGATGCGGCAGCCGCCGGCTCCGCCATCCCCGGCCTCGCCGCGATCCTGCTCGCCAGCGGTGCGAGGCTGACGGTGGAGGCCGCCCGCGCACAGCTCCGCGCCGCAGCCAAGGAAGTGGCCCTCGGCCGCGCGGTGCTGCTCGCCGGCTGGTCGGCCGGGCAACTGGCCGGCTCGCTGCTGCTCGATCTCGCCATGCCGGCCGGGCGCGGGCATGCCGGGGTGCTGCGCGATCTCCACGTGCACGCCGCCCATCGCCGCGCCGGCATGGCCACGGCGCTGCTGGCAGAGGCAGAAACCACCGCCCGCACGGCCGGCCGCCAGTTGCTCACCACCGAACTGCGCGAAGGCGAAGCGGCCGAGATGCTCCTGCACCGCCGCGGCTGGACGCAGGCAGGCCGCATCCCCGGCCTCGACGCGGCCGGCGCGGTCCTGATCTTCTACCGCACCCTCTAGCCCGGCAGATTGACGCCTCCCCCGATCCAGCCGCACCCTCCGCCCTCAACCGGAGCCCGATCATGCAGAACGCCGAACCCGTCTGGTCCCTCGTCGACGCCCACAAGGACGACTTCACCGCCTTCGCGGACCGCATCTGGGACATGCCGGAGCTGGGCTTCCAGGAACACCGCTCGGCCGCCGAACACACCGCCATGCTTGAGGCCAACGGCTTTCGCGTGACCACCGGCGTCGCCGGCCTGCCCACCGCCATGATCGGCGAAGCCGGGGACGAAGGCCCCGTCATCGCCATCCTCGGCGAGTTCGACGCCCTCCCGGGCCTCTCCAACGAAGCCGGCGTTGCCGAACACCGCCCCACCGGAGACGCCGCCGGCCACGCCTGCGGCCACAACCTGCTGGGTGCGGCCTCCATGCTCGCCGCCGTCGCGGTGAAGGACTGGCTGGCCGCCCAAGGCATCAAAGGCCGCGTGCGCTACTACGGCTGCCCCGCCGAGGAAAACGGCGCCGGCAAACTCTTCATGGTGCGAGACGGCGCCTTCAACGATGTCGACATCGCCCTCTCCTGGCACCCCGCCCCCTTCGCCGCCGTCAACCCCGCCAACTCGCTGGCCAACGTCCAGATCGACTTCATCTTCACCGGCCGCGCCAGCCACGCCGCCGCCGCCCCCCATCTCGGCCGCTCCGCGCTCGACGCCGTCGAGCTGATGAACGTCGGCGTCAACTACATGCGCGAACACATGCCGTCGAACGCGCGCATCCACTACGCCACGCTGGATGCCGGCGGTGTGGCCCCCAACGTCGTCCAGGCCCGCGCCAAAGTCCGCTACGTCATCCGCGCCACCGAACTCCCCGGCCTGCGCCCCCTCGTCGAACGCGTCAAAAAAATCGCCGAAGGTGCGGCCCTGATGACCGAAACCCAGGTCACCGCCAAAACCATCTCCGGCATGTCCAACCTGCTGGCCAACGCCCCCCTCGAACAAGCCCTGCAAGACAACCTCGACCACCTCGGCCCACCCCAATGGGACGACGCCGACCGCACCTACGCCGAACAAATCCGCGCCACCCTGCGCCCCGACGACCTCGACGGCGCCTTCCTCCGCTTCGGCCTCAAACCCGACCGCACCGTCCCGCTGGCCGACCGCATCATCCCGCTGGGCAGCCGCGGCACCGCCGGCGTCGGCTCCACCGACGTCGGAGACGTCTCCTGGGTCGTCCCCACCGCCCAAATCCGCGGCGCCACCTACGCGATCGGCACCCCCGGACACTCCTGGCAACTCACCGCCCAAGGCAAATCCGGCATCGCCCACAAAGGCATGATCCACGCCGCCAAAGTCCTCGCCGCCACCGCCGCCGACCTCCTCCGAGACCCAACCCTCCTCGCCCGAGCCAAAGCCGACCACACCGCCCGCACAGCCACCCACCCCTACGAATGCCCCATCGACCCCGACACCGCCCCGGCACTGGACATGGCGTCGGGTTAGGCAAGGCAAGGCGGGGGGCTTTGCCCCCTGCGGCCTCCTTTGCCGAAATGTCGAACAGATTGCGATCGGTGTTTGCGTCGGCGGGTGTGGTGGGCGGTGGGATGGTTGCGCCAGCGGCTGTGAGGAGGTTGGCGAGGGCGCCGATGAGTTCGATTTGAGGTGGGTCTTCCGGGGTTGCGCCTGGGGAGATGATGACCCTTTCGATCAGGCTGCGAGCGTGTTCCAGGGCTTCGGGGTTGTCCCGGTCGGCCAGGGCCGACTGAAGTTCGGCCATGCGGCGGCGGTAGGTTGTGGCGAGGCCTGGGTGTAGGGCCGGTGCGACAGTCGGGGCGTTGGCCAGTTCGGCCTGCAGCTTGGCCTGCTGTGCCTCCAGTTCGGTAAGACGGCGGTGGACGCTCGGGCCACTCTGGCCGCTGGTGATCATGTCAAGCAGATGCTCGATCTTCTGCTCGGTCTTTTGGAGTTCCCTCCGGGCGATCTCGCTCGCTGCTCTGCCCTTCTGGACGTTGCGGCGCCAGACCTCGTTGAAGCCGTCGATAAAGGCGGTGAGAGCGTCGGCTTGCATCAGTTCGGTGGAGAGCGCGCCAAGGACGATCACTTCGAGGGTGGGCCGGCGGAGTGTCTTGGTATTGCAGCAGCCGCCGTTGCGGGCCGCAATGCAGCCGAGATAGGAGCCGCCGACCAGGCCGAACGGACCGTCGCAGAGGCCGCAGAAGGTCTTGCCCGAGAGCAGATGGTGCGGCCGGCGGCGGTTCCAGAAGCCGGCCTGGTCCGGGGCAGGGTTGGAGTCGGGAGAGAGGGCCTCGGCCTGGAGCCGGCTCTGGGCGGCCTGCCACAAGGTATCGTCGATGATTCGCAACTGCGGCACCTTCGCCTCGACTATATCACTGAGCTGGTTGGTCCGCCGGAGCTTCTGACCGGAGACCGGGTGGGTGACGGTGCGCCGCCGGTTCCAGACCAATTCGCCGATATAGATACGGTTGCGGAGGATGCCGTCCTCCCGGGAAGGCCTGCCGCGGATCGAGGGATGGTACCAGGGACCGCCGGAGGGGCCGGGGATGCCCTTGGCGTTCAAGCTTCGGGCAATCGCCAGCGGGCTGAGCCCGGCGACGTAGTCGCTGAAGATGTGCAGCACGACGGTCGCTTGCTGCGGGTCGATTTCGCGCAGACCGCGGTCAGGCTCTCCGTCCGCGCCGGTTTGGCGCACGACGCGGTAACCATAGGGAGGGTGACCGATGCTGCGGCCCTTGAGGATGCGCCCGGCTTCACCGCGCCGTGTTTTGTCTGCGAGGTCAGTGAGGTAGGCCGCGCCAAGGATGCCGCGAACCCCGATATGGAGTTGCCCGACTGCGCCATCGGCAAGGGTGACGATCTGCACGCACAGGAAGGTACACATCTTATAGAAGGCCGCGACATGTTCCGGGTCGCGGGATATGCGATCCAGGCCTTCGGCCAGGACGAGGTCGGCCTTGCCTGCCTGGAGGTCGCGCAGCATCGCTTGATAGCCCGGCCGCAGCAGGGTAGCACCCGAGATCGCTGCATCGGCGTGCGCGGCCACGATGGTCCAGCCTTCCCGCTCGGCGCGCGCGTTGCAGATGCGCTGCTGGTCCTCAATCGAGGCGGGGCTCTGACTGTCCGACGAGTATCTTGCATAGGTCAGAACGCGAACGGTCATGGTCAGCCTCTGGGTCGGGAGGGCGAGCGCAGCAGGCCAGTTTAGCTCATGGCTTGGTTGTCGGCGCACACACAAAAATGCCCCCGCTCCTGATGGAGCGGGGGCATTTTCATGGGAGTCGGAGTGGCGCTGGCTGCCATGAGGCAATCACGCGCCCGAGCACGCGAAGTCGAATACCGTGTGTTTCGGCATGGAAAAAGGACCCTGTTTGAGGGG
>CAMCJI010000094.1 GCA_945874805.1 Asaia bogorensis
GCCCCCGAAGATGCGCACGCCACGGGCGCGCAAGGCCTTGACCGGCGGGACCGGGGTGTTGGCGGGCGAGCTGGTGAGGATCGAGACCCCGCCGGCGGCGAGCGCCTCGGCGGTGGCGGCGAAGTCGCACTGGTCCTGCGTGCCGAGGCTGAAGGCGTGGCTGACCGTCACTTTTCCCTGCATGCCGGCGGCGGCGCTGCGGGCGCCGATGTCGCGGAGCTGGGCGTTGCCGCCGGGGTTGGCGTCATGCAGGTGGATGTCGATGCCTTTGCCGTGTTTCGCGGCCAGGGCGAAGACAATGTCGAGATGGCCAGCCGCATCGCCGTCGATGCTGGCGGGATCGAGGCCGCCGACGAGATCGGCACCTTCGGAGAGGGCGGCGTCCAGCAGGTCGGCCACGCCGGGGCGGGTGAGGATGCCGCTTTGCGGGAAGGCGACGATCTGGATGTCCAGCTGATGCCGGAAGGGTTCGATCAGGCGCTGCACGGCGTGGAAGTTGGCGAGGCCGATATCGTCGTCGATATCGACATGGGTGCGCAGGGCGGTGGTGCCGTGGGCGATCATGCGGCGCAGCAGGGTGGTGCCGCGGGTCTCTACCGGGGCGGACAGGGTGTGGCGGACGCTGCGTTCGTTTTCGATGCGGCCCTGGACGTTGGCCGCACCGCTGTTGGGGCGCCAGGGGAGGCCCATCACGGTTTTGTCCAGATGGACATGGCCATCCACGAGGGCGGGGAGGAGGAGGCGGCCGCCGAGGTCCGTGCCGGCGTCGGTGCGGGCGGCGGCCGCGGGGTCGTGCGGGGTGATGGCGGCGATGCGGCCCTCGGCGATGGTGAGGTCGATCAGCTGGCCGTTGTGGCGGGCGTTGGTGAGTTTCATGCGGGCACCTCCACAGCGGTTGTTGCATCGCGGGAGTGGCGGCGCCAGAGGCGGTAGTCATATTGTTTTTGTAATGATTTGGGGCGCGCGTCTCCCGCCGTCATCCCGTGGCGATTTTTCGTCGGATGAGGGCGAGGTTGGGGATGGGCAGGGGGAAATGGGGTGGCAGCGGGCCGTAATGGGCGCGGAGTTCGGCCGCCGTCATCTTCGCGATCTGGGCACGGGTGAAGCCGCGTTCGGGGGTTTGGCGGAGTTTGCGGGGTTTTGGCGGTTTGGGGGCCTGCGGCTTGCGCGGGCGTCTGGGGAGCGCGAGCCAATCCGGCGGGGTGACGCCGAAGATGCGGCAGAGGGGGCGGAGGATGCGGCCGGCCTGGGGGGCGGCGGCGGCGAGGGCGCGGGTGTCGCCGTTCGGCTCCTGCAGCATCATGTCGAGATAGCCGGCGCCGGATTGGGCGGCGGGCACGAGCTTGCCGAGCCAGCCGAAGCGGGTGGGGAGTGCCGGACCGGCCGGCTTGCGGGCGGCGGTGGGGCGCGGGGTGCGCTTGCGGGGGGTGGGGAGCTGATCGCGCTCCCATTTCAGGACCAGCCGGTCGAAGCGGCCGACGAGGCGGTGCATGCGGAGCAATGCCGCGACGAGCAGCGGCATGGGGGTGCGGTAATGCAGGCGCATGTGGTTGTTGACAGGCTCCGCCGCCGCCTTGAAGGCGGTGTAGAGGCGACGGGCCAGGGTGGAGAGGAAATTCATGGGTAATGTATAACTAACGCTGTTAGTTTTGTCAAGGCGGCTTTGCGCCTGATGGCATTTTTTGTGTTGCTGGCCCGGTGTGGGCCGATCACCCGGCGAGCAGGCGGCCTACGAGGGTTTCGATGCGGGCGGCGATGCCGTGGGCGGCCAGGGCGTCGCGGATGGCGCGGCGTTGGCGGGTGAAGTGCATGGCGGGATCGAGCGGGACGGCGGCGGCGACGGCAGTTGCCGCCTCGGCGGCGGCGGCGAGGTCGCGATGCAGGCGGATGGTGCGGTCGTATTCGGGGATCGGCAGTTCCCAGGCAAGATTGTCGAAGTCTCTGGCGCCGCCTTGGCCTTTCGACTGCATCGCGGCGATGCGGGAGCGGACGCTCTCTGAGTTCAGAACGGCCAAGAGAAAGTAGCCTTCGCTTTCGCTGCGCATAGGCGCCCAATAGGCCTTGTGCTCGATGATGGCCTTCGGGTCAGTGAGCATGATAGCAGCAGGTAAGGTGCCAGAGGCAGCGTAGACAACCCGCAGCCCGGTGACTTTGAATTGCTCAGTCAATCCACGCATGAAATCAATCCGTTGTAGCAGTGTCATGCGGGCGCGACCATCCGGCGAACGTGAAGAGCCGCTGGTCCATTTTTCTTCGATATTGCGCAGCCACCCACTGAGATGGCGTGCGCCGCGGTCGGCGGCCGTGGCGGCTGTCAGAAGTCCGCCGGCACGCTCCGGAATCACGGCCAAAGCGGGGGGAAGCATGCGGAAGGGCGCAATATTCTCGCCCATCAGGATAGGACGGAGAAATTCGGCTTCGACTGGGCCCGAAGGCGGTTCCATCTCGGACCAGGGGCGCTTGTCGAGGCCGCTGGTTCGCCCAGTCACGCGGGGTGCGAGAGGGTTCGCGCCGAGGCGGCCAACATCGGCCCTCGTAACTATGAAGAACCTTCGAGGAAAGATCGTGGCACCTGCCATGAACCTAGCCAAATAGGAAAACATTCCCGCAAGCGTCGGGATCGGCGGCCACGTGTCGACAACATTCCGTAGGACGCGGTCGGCTTCGGCCTCGGTGGCGTCGCGGCGAGGCAGGTTGCCGGCGAATCGGCGGATGGTGGCGGGGAAGGCACCTTCGCCGGAGCGGCGGGCGAAGAGGACGCAGGCGGGGACGGGGAAGAGGGGGCGGACCTGTTCGTCGAAGCTCCAGCCTTCGGTGATGCGCAGTTGCAGGCTGGCGCCGTGGTCGCCGCGGCGCAGGCCGTGATAGGCGGGGCGATTGAGGGCGGCGTAGGGGAGGACAAAGGCGATGGTGCCGCCGGCCTTGAGGTAGCGCTCGGCGGCCCTGGCCCAGAAGAGAGCGCAGAGGTCCTGCTGGGTGGCGAGGTGGCCGCCGACCCAGAGGTTCATGGCTTGGCAGGCATCGCGCAGGCGCGTTTTCAGTTCGGCGCTGAGGTGGCGGTAGGCGACCCAGGGCGGATTGCCGATCAGCACGTCGGCCTGCTGGGCGGGGCGGGAGAGCCAGAGGGGGCGGACGAGGTTGCGGAAGACGTAGGGCCAGATGCCGTCGCGGCCGGCGCGGTAGAGGTCTTGCAACTGGGCGAAGGTGCGGGAAAGCGCCTCGGCATCGTGGTCCGCCACGCCGGGGATGGCGGCGAGGATGCGGCGGATGGCGGCGGGGGTGGCGTTGTCGGCGAGGCCGTTGGTGAGGGCCTGGATGCCGGGATCGAAGCGGGATTGCGCCTCGGCGAAGCCGGCGGGGATGTGCAAAGGCGACGAGTTGGGCACGCGGACGACGACGTCGGCGCTGTCCACGGTGATCCGGAGGTTCCATTGCATGGCGTCACCGAGGAAGACGGGGACGTGGATGTCGCCGTCGCGCTGGCCGACGAGGGGGCCGAGGGCGAGGAGCCAGGTGACGCGGGCGATGATGGCGGCGACAGGGTGGACATCCATGCCGCGCACTTGGGCCGCGCAGGCGGCGAGGATGCGGGCGGGGGGCCAGCCGGCGGCGGTGCCGGCGGCGATAAGGCGGCGGATGGCGTGGAAGAGGAAGGTGCCGGAGCCGCAGGCGGGGTCGAGGACGCGTTGGGTCAGCGGGGCGGTGATGGCGTGGGCGGTGACCTTCGCGGCCAGCCAGTCCGGCGTGTAGTACTCGCCGAGGTCGTGGCGCTGGGCGGGGTCGATGAGGCTTTCGTAGAGGGCTTTCAGCACGTCCACCTGCACGTCCGCGAGGCGGAAGCGGGCGGATTGGCGGGCGAGGCGGGTGACGAGATCTTCGCCCTCGCGGGCCAACAGCACCCAATCGAAGAAGTCGCTCTCGACGGCGCCGTGCAGGCCGGCCTGCTGGAGGGCCTGGCCGGAGAGGAGGGCTGCGGGGTTGTCGGTCGGCAGATCGAGGACGCGGGCGGCGATGGTTTTGGCGATGACGGTGAGGTAGGTGTGCTGAAGGAAGAGGCGGTCGTCGCCGACCTGGGTGCCGTAGACTTCGCGGAGCAGGCCGTCCCACAGGTCGCGTTTCAGGCGGGCTTCGGGGTGGGTCGAGAGGGTGGCCCAGAGGGATTCGAGGATGCCGAGGGCGCGGCCGAAGGTGAGGCTGTCGCGGCCGAGTTCGCGCTAGATCGTGAGGGGTTCGGGGGCGAGGTCGTCGCGGTCGCTGAGGGCCGGTTCGAGCCAAGCCAGCAGGGCTTCCGGTTTGGCGGGGTCGGTGGTGTGGCGGCTGATTTCGAAGAGGGCGGTGTTGCGGCGTTCGTAGGCGACGAAGCTGGCGCCGTCGGTGGCGATGCCGATGAAGCGGCGGTTGGTCTGACGTTCGCGGACGGAGAGGTAGTCAGGCAGGCGGGAGAGGACGTCGTCGATCTCGCGGCGGAGGTCGGATTTGAATTCGAGGATGGTGGCGCCGAAGAGGGTATCGGCCCGGCCGCGCACCTCCGGCATGCGGACTTCCTGGTCGATGGCGAGGTAGGCGGCGCCGAAGGCGTTGCGGAGGATGTCGGCAACCATGACGCGGGTGTTTTCGTGCCCCGGCCGGGTGGCGAGGCTGCGGACGAGCTCGGGGAGGTGATCGCGGCGCCATGTGTCACTCATGCATCGAAGGTGCGGGACAAAGGGGCGCGCCGCAAGGTGTTTGCGGCGGGGGGTGCTGGGGGTATTGTGGGGGCATGGCCAAATCGCGACATGCTGCTCAGCCGGATTTGTTTGGAGCGCCCGAGGCGGGGGCGGCGCAGGTGTCGTTCGAGTGGGATGATCCGGATTTTCCCAGGTTTCGGGAGAAGGTGCGGGCGGAGTTGGTTGAGACTTTGGCGAAGGTGACGGCGGCGGAGACTCCGCCGTGGAGCGACCTGACGCAGACGACGTTGGGGGAGTTGCGGTTCCGCTCGATGTCGCGGTGGTTGCCGGCGGAGGAGGCGGCCGGGCTGGTGGCGGCGTTCGATATCGAGATGCTGCGGATATACAAGAATATCGGCGAGGCTTGAGTTTGACTTGCGGGTGAAAGTTTTTTGGTTCTTTTTTGCAAAAAAGAACGTGCTTGCCTTCTTGTCGTAGTGAGGAAAAAAAGCGTGGATCGCGACGCTGCGCTCGCGATGACGGAGGCGTGGCCGGGGGGCGCGCGGCCCCCCGGGGTGGGTTTACTCCTTCACGTAGAGTGCGCCGCCTTTTTCGCGGAAGGTTTCGCTCATTTCGGTCATGCCGTTCTGGCGCAGGACTTCGGCGCGGATGTCTTGGGTGATTTTCATCGAGCAGAATTTGGGGCCGCACATGGAGCAGAAGTGGGCGACTTTGTGGGCTTCTTTGGGGAGGGTTTCGTCGTGGAACTGCCGTGCCGTGTCCGGGTCCAGGCCGAGGTTGAACTGGTCTTCCCAGCGGAATTCGAAGCGGGCGCGGCTGATGGCGTCGTCGCGGAGTTGGGCGGCGGGGTGGCCTTTGGCGAGGTCGGCGGCGTGGGCGGCGATGCGGTAGGTGATGACGCCGGTTTTCACATCGTCGCGGTTGGGCAGGCCGAGGTGCTCCTTGGGGGTGACGTAGCAGAGCATGGCGGTGCCGAACCAGCCGATCATGGCCGCACCGATGGCAGAGGTGATGTGGTCGTAGCCGGGGGCGATGTCCGTCGTCAGGGGGCCGAGGGTGTAGAAGGGGGCTTCGCCGCATTCGCGCAGCTGCTTGTCCATGTTGATCTTGATCTTGTGCATCGGCACGTGGCCGGGGCCTTCGATCATGACCTGGCAGCCTTTGGCCCAGGCGATTTTGGTGAGTTCGCCGAGGGTTTCGAGTTCGGCGAACTGGGCGGCGTCATTGGCGTCCGCATTGCTGCCGGGGCGGAGGCCGTCGCCGAGGGAGAAGGAGACGTCATAGGCGCGCATGATGTCGCAGATTTCGTCGAAGCGTTCGTAGAGGAAGCTCTCCTTGTGGTGGGAGAGGCACCAGCGGGCCATGATGGAGCCGCCGCGGGAGACGATGCCGGTGACGCGCTTGGCGGTCAGCGGGACGTGGGCGAGGCGGACGCCGGCGTGGATGGTGAAGTAGTCCACGCCCTGTTCGGCCTGCTCGATCAGGGTGTCGCGGAAGATTTCCCAGGTCAGCTTGTCGGGGTCGCCGCCGACCTTTTCGAGAGCCTGGTAGAGCGGGACGGTGCCGATGGGGACCGGCGAGTTGCGCATGATCCAGCTGCGGATGTTGTGGATGTTGCGGCCGGTGGAGAGGTCCATCACCGTGTCCGCCCCCCAGCGGATGGCCCAGACGAGTTTTTCGACTTCCTCGGCGGCGGAGGAGGTGACGGCGGAGTTGCCGATGTTGGCGTTGATCTTGACCAGGAAGTTGCGGCCGATGATCACCGGCTCCAGCTCGGGGTGGTTGATGTTGGCGGGGATGATGGCGCGACCGGCGGCGATCTCGCTGCGGACGAATTCGGGGGTGACGAAATCGGGGATGGCGGCGCCGAAGCTTTCGCCGTCGGCGATGCGGTCGGCAGCGCCCGGGTGGGCTTCGGCGCGGCCGAGATTTTCGCGGTGGGCGACGTAGATCATCTCCTCGGTGATGATGCCGGCGCGGGCGAATTCGTACTGGGTCACCATGCCACTGCCGGCGAGGATGGTGCGCTCGGCGGGGCAGGGGGCGACGAGCTTGTCGGCGGGGGTGTTGCCGTTGTCCTCGGGTTTTACCGCGCGCGGCGCGATGGCGGTGAGGCCGCGGCGGGCGAGCCAGGGGGTGCGGATGGGGGGCAGACCGGCGTGCAGGTCGATCTGGGCGTGCGCGTCCGTGTAGGGGCCGGAGCTGTCATAGACGCGGAAGGGGGGTTCGTTGGCGGTCGGGTGGAGGTCGATCTCGCGGAAGGGGACGGCGATGTCGGGGTGGCCTTCGGGGCGGGCGTAGATCTTGCGGCTGCCGGCGATGGGGCCGGTGGTGACGGATTCGGGCTTGGTTTGCACGTTCATGGCGGTTCTCCTCGCGATGGGATGCGGCGCGGGAGGAGGGACATGTCGTGCGTCGGTGATGCCCCGTCCCTACGCCGGCATGACCCGGATCAGGTTCTAGGGTTCGCCGTTACCGGCATCTCAGCCCCTTTCGGGACACCCCTCGGATGGGCGGACGGTGCGGCCGAACGGCGGGGATGTCAAATCAGGGGGCGGGTCAGCCGGGTTGGGTCAGCATGGGGCCCATGCGGCGGCCGCCGAACAGGTGGACGTGCAGATGCGGCACCTCCTGGCCGGCATCCTCGCCCATGTTGGCGAGCAGCCGGTAGCCGGGCGCGTCCAGGCCGAGCTCGCGGGCCACCTGGCCGACGGTGCGGATGAAGCCGGCGATCTCCGCCTCGGACGCCTTCGCGGCGAAGTCGGCGAAGGAGACGTAGGCGCCCTTGGGGATGACGAGCACATGCAGGGGGGCCTGCGGGGCGATGTCGTGGAAAGCCAGGGACCACTCGTCCTCATGGACTTTCCGGCACGGGATCTCGCCGCGCAGGATGCGGGCGAAGATGTTGTTGGGGTCGTAGGGGCCGAGGCCTTTGACGGGCATAGGCGGTCTTTCCGGGGGAGGTAAGTGCAGGAAGGGTCTTCTTTTTTTGGGAAAAAAAGAAGATGCTTCCTTCCGTCTCGCTAGGGGATCTTCGAGGTTGCGGCCTGCAGGGTCAAGGGCAGGGCGCGGGCGGCCTTCTCGGCGATGCCGGAGACGCCTTCGCGGCGGGTGAGTTCGGCCCAGACCTGTTCGGGCTTCACGCCGGCGGCGGCCCACAGAACCAGCAGGTGGTAGAGCACGTCCGCACTTTCGGCGATCGTCGCGTCCTTGTTGCCGGCGACGGCTTCGATGAGGCATTCCACCGCCTCCTCGCCGAATTTCTGCGCGACCTTGCCCATACCGCGCGACAGCAGACGGGCGGAATGGCTGGTGGCGGGGTCGGCGTTGCGGCGGGCATCCACCACGGCCCAGAGCCGGTCGAGCACGGCCGGGCCGGCGCCGATGGCCAGCGGCGGGGCCGGGCGGGCGGCGAGCGGCTCCAACGGCAGGAAGGCGGAGGTGCCGGGCTGCACGATGCGGGCTGCTTTGCGGGCCTGCTTCTTCGCGCCGGGGGCCTGCACAGGAGACTTCTTCGTGGCGGGCTTTTTCGTCTCGGCCTTTTTGGAGTCAGCCTTCTTGGCGGTCAGCTTTTTGGCGCCGACCTTCTTGGTGGCCGGCTTCTTCGCGGATTTGGCCATCTCGGGCTCCTAGGCGGCGATCGGACGGGGAAGGCGAACGGGCAGGCCTGCCTCGGCCAGCGCGCCCTTCACCTGGGCGATGGTGAAGGTGCCGAAATGGAAGACGCTGGCGGCCAGCAGCCCGGTCGCCCCGGTGCGTGCGCCGGCGACGAAGTGGTCGAGCGTGCCGACGCCGCCGGAGGCGACGACGGGAATGCGCACGGCGGCGCAGACGGCGCGCAGCAGGTCGGTGTCGAAGCCCTGGCCGGTGCCGTCGCGGTCCATGCTGGTGAGCAGGATTTCGCCGGCGCCGAGTTCGGCGACCTGGCGGCACCAGGCCACCGCGTCGATCCCGGTGTCGTGCCGGCCGCCGTGGGTGTAGACGTGCCACTGGCCGGGGCCGGCGGCCTTGGCGTCCACCGCAACGACGATGCACTGGCTGCCGAAGCGCAGGGCGCCTTCGCGCACGAGCTCGGGGCGGGCGACGGCAGCGGAGTTGATGCTGCACTTGTCGGCGCCGGCGAGCAGCAGGCGGCGCATGTCCTCCGTGGAGCGGATGCCGCCGCCGACGGTCAGCGGCAGGAAGACGCGGGCGGCGGTGCGGCTGACGACATCGAGGATGGTGTCGCGGTTTTCATGGCTGGCGGTGATGTCGAGGAAGGTCAGCTCGTCCGCGCCGGCGGCGTCATAGACGGCGGCCTGCTCGACAGGGTCGCCGGCATCGCGCAGGGCGACGAAGTTCACGCCCTTGACGACGCGGCCGTCCTTCACGTCCAGGCAGGGGATCACACGCAGTTTGAGCAACGGGGGCCTCGGAGTTTACGCAGGGTCGGAGTGTGTGCGCGTGGCCGCGGGGGCGACGCAAGCAGGTAATGCACGGAGCGGGTCACCGTTGCAGCAGTGAGATCGACCTGTCACAAACTTGTCTATATATCCGGCTAAGAATTAGGCAGCGAGGGCGGCGATCGCATCCGCCACCGACACCCGGCCGTCATATAGCGCCTTGCCGACGATGGCGCCGGCGATGCGGCCGGGCACCTGGGCTGCGGCGATTCGCAGGGCCGTGAGGTCATCGAGGCTGCCGACGCCGCCCGAGGCGATGACCGGGGTGGAGATGCCGGCGGCCAGCGCCACCGTGCCTTCGAGGTCGAGGCCGCCGAGCATGCCGTCGCGGCCGATGTCGGTGTAGACGATGGCCGCCGCCCCCGCGTCTTCGAACATGCGGGCAAGGGTGGCGGCGGCGAGGCTGGAGGTCTCCGCCCAGCCTTCGGTGGCGACCATGCCGCCCCGCGCGTCGATGCCGACGACGATCTGGTTGGGGTATGCGCGGCAGGCTTCGCGCACGAGGTCCGGGTTCTTTGCCGCCGCACTGCCCATGATGACGCGGGCGACGCCCGCGGCGAGCCAGCGCTCGATCCCCGCGCGGTCGCGGATGCCGCCGCCGAGCTGGACCGGGACCGTCGCGGCGCCGAGGATGGCGGCGACGGCATCGGCGTTGACGGCGCGGCCATCGAAAGCGCCATTCAGATCGACGACATGCAGCCAAGCGCAGCCGGCATCCTGCCAGGCGCGGGCCTGGGCGGCGGGGTCGGTGCCGTAGACGGTGGCGTCGTTCATGTCGCCCTTGCGTAGCCGCACGCAATTGCCGTCCTTGATGTCGATCGCGGGGAACAGGATCATCAGCCGATCCGCGCATCCTGCTGGAGAAGCTTGTAGAAGAAGCTGCCCTTCACCGTCTCGCCGTCGATACGGGCGTAGGCGGGGTGGGTGCCCCAGCGGATGTAGCCGAGGGATTCGTAGAGGGCGATGGCGGCCTGCTGAGTCTCCCGGACGTCCAGGTTGAGGACGTGGTAGCCCATGGCGCGGGCGGCTTCCTCGACGCGGATGGTGAGCATGCGGGCGAGGCCGACGCCGCGGGCGTAGGGGGCGATGAAGGCGTGCATCAGGCTGGCGGCGAAAGCCTGGGCCTCGTTGTTGCGCGGCGGGCGGACGAGCTGGGCGGAGCCGACGGGCATGCCGTCGAGCCTTGCGACGAAGAGCTCGCGCTCGGGCACCAGCAGCACGCCCTTGAAGTAGCGTTCCAGCGCCTGGCGGCCGGGGGGGTTGACCCAGCCGAAGCCGCCGCCGCCGATGATGGCGGCGTCCGCTGCTTCGCAGAGGGCGGCGAGGTCCTCGTCGTTGAAGGCGGTGGCGCGCTCGACGGTCAGCTCGTGCTGGCCGGGGTTTTCGTCGAGCGGCAGGGTGCCGGCGGGGAAGTCGATCATCGCGGCGTCCAGTTCAGGAAATTCGCCAGGATGCGCAGGCCCACGTCCTGGCTTTTCTCCACGTGGAACTGCGTGCCGGCGCGGTTGCCGGAAGCGACCATGGCGACGACGGGGCCGCCATAGTCGGTGGTGGCCAGCGTCTCGGCTTCGGTGCCGCCGGCCAGCGCGTACGAATGGACGAAATAGGCGTGGTCGCCGGGCTGCAGCCCGTCAAGCAGAGGGTGGCTGCCGGGGGTGAAGGACAGCTCGTTCCAGCCCATCTGCGGCAGGCGCAGGGCGGCGGGGGGGGTCATGGCGGCGATGTCCCCGGTGATCCAGCCGAAGCCTTCGGTGACCTCGTGCTCCAGGCCGCGGGCGGCCATCAGCTGCATGCCGACGCAGATGCCGAGGAAGGGGGCACCCTCGTCGGTGCGGGCCAGCACCGCCTCACGCAGGCCGGGGACGGCGGCGAGGCCGCGGGCGCATTCGGCGAAGGCGCCCTGGCCGGGCAGGACGATGCGGTCGGCCGCGCGCACGGCAGCGGGGTCGGCAGTGATGGCGACCTCGGCGGGGATGCCGGCGTTTTCTGCTGCCCGGGCGAGCGCGCGTGCGGCGGAGGCGAGGTTGCCGCTGCCGTAATCGACGACTGCGACCCTCATGGGGCAGCCTGTGCCGCGAGATCGGGGCGGGCGGCGAGCAGGCGGATGAAGGCGGCCTCCTCTGAGGGGGCGGCGATGACGTGGACGGCGTGACGCCCGCGCAGGCTCAGCGCCCAGCGGCGGAGGTCGTGGCCGAACAGGCCGAAGGCGATGGCCAGCAGGATCGCGGCCGCGGCGCCGAGCCGGCCGGGGAGGAAGGCGCAGGCGACGATCGGCAACAGGGAGAGGGCGGCCGGCAGCCAGGCGCGGTGGGCGGCGAGCCAGAGCGGGCCGAAGATCAGCGCGCCCCAGGCGAAGCCCTCGCGCACCAGGACGGGCGGTGCGTCCTCATCGAGGTGGACGGTGTAGATCTTCACAGCGCGCCCTTGGTGGAGGGGATGACGCCGGCGGCGCGCGGGTCGGCCGCGACAGCCATGCGCAGGGCGCGGGCGGTGGCCTTGAAACAGGCTTCGGCGATGTGGTGGGCGTTGGTGCCGGCTTTTTGGGTGATGTGCAGGGTCATCAGCGCGTTCATGGCGAAGGCGCGGAAGAACTCCTCGAACAGTTCGGTGTCCATCTCGCCGACCTTGTCGCGGGTGAAGGTAACGGACCAGGCGAGGAAGGGGCGGCCGGAGAGGTCGATCGCGGCTTCGGCGAGGGCCTCGTCCATCGGCACGAGGGCCTGGCCGAAGCGGGCGATGCCGCGCTTGTCGCCCAAGGCGCGGACGAGGGCCTGGCCGAGGACGATGCCGACGTCCTCCGTGGTGTGGTGGAAATCGATATGCAGGTCGCCGGTGGCGCGGACGGTGAGGTCGAGCATGGCGTGGCGGGCCAGCGCGGTCAGCATATGGTCGAGGAAGCCGATGCCGGTGGCGATGTCAGCCTTACCCGACCCGTCGAGGTCGAGGGTGAGGGTGATGTCCGTCTCGGATGTTTTGCGCGCGAGGGTTGTGCTGCGGGTCATGGAGCGGCGTGTAGCAAAACCGGGGGCCGGGGGGAACATGCCCCCCGGCCGCACGATCGTCAGTTCGAGCGCAGGTAGGCGGTGATCGCATCGGCAAGGTCGTCGCTGGGCTTTTCCTTGCAGTAGCGGGTGACCCAGCGATAGATCGTCTCGGCGGTGTCACCCCGCCCGGCGTTGGCATCCTTGGCGTAGTTGTAGCCAGAGATGAAGCCGAGCAGCCAGAAACGGTCATCCTCGCCGCCAACCCAGCCTGAGCACTTGCCCATGCCCTTGACGGTGTAGGCCTCGGCCGGGGTGGCCAGGGGAGCGGCGGCGGCGAGTGCCAGGGCCGCGGCGAACAGCAGGTTTTTCATGTCAGGCATCCCTCCAGTTTGGCCGGAGGAGCATAACCCCGAAGAGGTTGATGACAAATGAGCCATCTGGCGGATTTATGCACGCAAGGCCTGCGGCAGCAGGCCTTATCCGATCTGCTTGCGCGGCGGTGGGCTTGTCGCGGCGCCTCGGGCGGGCCATTTCGGCGGCATGCAACACATATCCCCTCACGACCCGGTGGGCTGGCACGGCACCACCATCCTTTGTGTCCGGCGCGGCGGCGTGGTCGCCATGGCCGGCGATGGCCAGGTGAGCCTGGGCAACACCGTCATCAAGGGCAATGCGCGCAAGGTGCGCCGGATTGGCGGCGGTGTGGTGCTGGCGGGGTTTGCCGGGGCGACGGCGGATGCCTTCACCCTGCTGGAACGCCTGGAGGCAAAGCTGGAGCGGTTTCCCAATCAGCTGGAGCGCGCCTGCGTGGAGCTGGCGAAGGATTGGCGGACCGATCGCTATCTGCGCCGGCTGGAGGCGATGATGGCGGTGGCCGATGCGACGCGCAGCTTCACGCTGACCGGCAATGGCGATGTGCTGGAGCCGGAGGACGGGGTGATCGGCATTGGCAGCGGCGGGAATTTCGCCTTGTCGGCCGCGCGGGCGCTGATGACGGTGGAGGAGCTGGGCGCCGAGGAGATCGCGCGCCGGTCGATGCGCATCGCCGCAGAAGTATGCGTGTACACGAACGGCAATGTGATCCTCGAGACCATCGGATAAAGTTTTTTTGCTTCTTTTTGTTCACAAAAGGAAGACCCTTCCTTGTTCTCTTTTGAACAGATGTTTGCCGGTTAGGCTTGAGGAACAGACGCATGGACTCTCCCAGTTTTTCGCCGCGTGAGATTGTCTCGGAGCTTGACCGGTTCATCGTCGGGCAGGGGGATGCCAAGCGGGCGGTGGCGATCGCCTTGCGCAACCGCTGGCGCCGGCAGCAGCTGCCCGAGGGGATGCGCGAGGAGGTCGTGCCGAAGAACATCCTGATGATCGGGCCGACCGGTTGCGGCAAGACAGAGATCGCCAGGCGGCTGGCCAGGCTGGCGCAGGCGCCGTTCCTGAAGGTGGAAGCGACGAAGTTCACCGAGGTCGGCTATGTCGGCCGCGATGTGGAGAGCATCGTGCGCGATCTCGTCGAAGCCGCGATCACCCAGCTGCGCGACCTGCGCCGGCGCGAGGTGCAGGCGAAGGCCGAAGCCGCGGCGGAGGAACGCATCGTCACCGCTTTGGTGGGCGAGCAGGCGGCGGCGGACACGCGCAACAAGTTCCGCCGCATGCTGCGCAATGGCGATTTCGAGGACAAGGAGATCGAGATCGTCATGGCCGACACTGGCGGCAGCCCGATCGGCCAATTCGACATGCCCGGCATGCCGCCGGGGCAGATGATCAACCTCGGCGAGATGATGAAGGGCATGATGGGCGGGCGCACCGCGACGCGCCGCCTCACGGTTGCCGCCGCCCGCGCCGGGCTGCAGCGCGAGGAGGCGGACAAGCTGCTCGATGGCGAGGCGCTGACCCGCGATGCGGTGGCGCATGCCGAGGCGAACGGCATCGTGTTTCTCGACGAGATCGACAAGATCGCCCGCAGCAGCGAGGGCGGGGTGCGGGGCGGCGATGTGAGCCGCGAGGGGGTGCAGCGCGACCTGTTGCCGCTCATCGAAGGCACGACGGTTGCGACCAAGCATGGGCCGGTGAAGACGGACCATATTCTTTTCATCGCCTCGGGCGCGTTCCACCTCTCCAAGCCGTCCGACCTGTTGCCGGAATTGCAGGGGCGGCTGCCGATCCGCGTCGAGCTGTCACCGCTCAGCCGCGACGACCTGCGGCGGATTCTGACGGAGCCGGAGCACTCGCTGCTGAAGCAGTACCGCGCGCTGATCGGCACCGAGGGGCTGGACCTGAGCTTCGCCGATGACGCGGTGGACGCGCTGGCCGATCTCGCGGCCGACATCAACGACCGGGTGGAGAACATCGGGGCGCGGCGGCTGCATACGGTGCTGGAGCGGCTGCTGGAGGAGATCAGCTTCTCCGCCAGCGACCGCAGCGGGCAGGCGGTGGTGGTAGATGCCGCCTATGTGCGCGAGAAGGTGGCGCCGTTGGCGGGGAAGGCGGATTTGAGCCGGTTTATTTTGTAGGGAGGATCGGCTAGGTCGGAGATTGTTCGGGTCGTACGAGCAGGGTGACTCTTAACTTCGCAGACATACGCCGCGTGTCATCACGTTGCTATGGTGCTGAGGGCGTCCACGAGGCGCTCGCCCTTAGAGTCTGACTCTGAACTCATGTGGAACGACCGAGGCGTCTGATCAACAGCATGGCTGATGCTGCGTAGAGGAAGGCAGTTGCCGAGGCGATTGTGGCCTCGAAATCCTTGGCCAGCCGTCGATTTCTTCCCAACCAGGCGAAGC
>CAMCJI010000095.1 GCA_945874805.1 Asaia bogorensis
TCCAACACCTCCTATCTCGACGTTTTTCCGCTGATCCCGGCGCGGCGGCTGCCCCGGGCGCTCATCGCGCATTGGTACACGCCGCCGTATCTGGTCGATCTGTGCGACGTGGTGGGCAACGCGCAGACCGATCCGGCGGTGATCGAGCAGGTGCGCGCGATCGTCGAGGCGATGGGCAAGGTGCCGGTGGTGATGAAGCGCTTCATCCCCGGCTATATCGCCAACCGCATCCAGTCGGCGATCAGCCTGGAAGTGAACATGCTGATCGACGAGGGCTATGCCACGGCGCAGGACGTGGACGACGCGGTGATCCACGGCCTGGCGCTGCGCATCCCCATCCTCGGCCATATGGCGAAGGCGGATTTCACCGGGCTGCTGCTGACGCAGGATGCGCTGCGCAACAAGATGTACCATCCGCCTGAAGTTAAAGGAAACAGCCCCACCGTCGATGCGCTGGTGGCGGAGGGGCGGACCGGGGTGATGTCGGGAAAGGGCTACTTCGATTGGGGCGGACGCAGCCCGGACGAACTGTTCCAGGAGCGTGACCGCAAATTGCTGGCCCTGAAGCGCGCGCTGCGCGAAATCGGCCATATGGAGGGCGAATGACCAATCTTTCCGCGGCCAACAAGCTCCGCTACGACCTGTCGGGCAAGGCGGCGCTGATCACCGGGGCGGCGTCCGGCATCGGGTTGGCGACGGCCACGATGCTGGCGCGCAACGGCTGCGCGGTGGCGATCAACTTCCTCGCCGGCGATGCGCGCGGGCCGGAGGCGGTGGCCAATCTGCGCCAGGAGGGCCTGAGCGCCGTGGAGGCGCCGGGCAATGTGGGCGTGGCCGGGGAATGCGAGGCGATGGTCGATGCGGCCTATCGGCGGCTCGGCCGGCTCGATCTGCTGGTGAACAATGCCGGCACGCCGGGGGTGACCGAGGTGGTGCCCCCTGCCCGGCTCGACCTGATCACCGAGGATCTGTGGGAGACGCTGATCCAGGTGAACCTGCTCGGCGTGTTCCGCTGTTCGAAGGCGGCAGCACCCTATCTGAAGGAGAGCCACGGCGCGATCGTCTCAACCGCCTCGATCGCCGGGCTGCACAGTGCCGGCAGTTCGCTGGCCTATGGGGCGACGAAGGCGGCGGTGGTGAGCATGACGAAGAACCTCGCGCGCGGGCTGGCGCCGGAGGTGCGGGTGAATGCCATCGCGCCGGGGGCGGTGAATTCCTCCTGGCAGATCCAGTGGGGGCCGGAGCGGTTGCAGGATTCGATCGACAAGGCCGCGCTGAAGCGGCGCTGCGAGACCGATGACCTGGCCGAAGTGATCGTGTTCCTCGGCTTCGGGGCGAGCATGGTGACCGGGCAGACGATCGTGGTGGATGGCGGGCTGACGCTTTAGGTCTTTGTTTTACCGCGTGATTCAGACCTTCGGCCATTCGGCCTACGGTCATCACGCTCGGGGCGGCTACCCGTGCCCCTCGCTGCGCCAGGGGGAGTCGGCCCAGAGGGCGGCGAGGACGGCGCCTTCGCGGTCGGCCTGGGTTTGCCAGGCGGAGCCATCGAGAGTGCTGGCGATAAAGCCGGTGGCGCTCGCGTGATCGCGGAACTCGGGGTCGGCGACGACCGCGCGCAGGGCACCGCGGAGATCGGCCAGTAGCGCCTGCGACGTGCCGGCGGGGGCGGCGAGGCCGCGCCAGATCGAGGCGGCGAGCGCCACGCCGGAATCGGCGAGCGGCGGCAACTCGGCCCAGGCCGGCTCGCGCTGGCGGGAGGCGACCGCGATGCCGCCGAGCTGGCCGGCGCGCAGCTGGGCGATCGCGTCCGTCAGGCCGAGGGCGGCCAGCCCGACATTGCCGGCAAGGGCCGCCAGCCGCGCCGCGGTGGCGGTGGGGAAGGCGATGATGTCCAGCCGATGACCCGACATCGCCTGCAGGCGCAGGGCGGCGAGATGCGCGGGGCTGCCGGCGGCGGGGGTGGCCAGGGGGGCGGCGCGGGCATCCCCGGCCAGCATCAGGCGCAGCACGTCCGGCGGGCCGCCGGGGCCGGCGACGAAGGCGATCGGCTCCTTCTGCACCGCGCCGACGAGCACGAGGCCCGCCAGCAGCGGGCGGAGCGGCGGGCGTTCGATCATGCGCGCCATCAGCGTCGGCGTGGCGAGCCAGCCCAGAGCGCCCTCCCCTGCGCCGGCCAGGGTGCGCAGGGCGGCAGCGCCGGCCTCGCCCGGCACTGAGACGACGCGCAGGCGGGTTTGCGGCAGATGGCGTTCGAGGAAGGGGGCAAAGGCGCGGGCGGCGGTATCGACCGGGGTGCCCGGGCGGGCGCCGACGATCAGGTCCAGCCTGCGGGCGGCTTGGGCGCGGAGGGCCGGCAGGGCAAGGGCAGCGCCGAGCAGCAGGCGCCGCCGCATGGTCAGCCGGCCTCGGCGGGCGATTTCCCCGGCGTGGCCGACGGCGGCGCCATGTCCCGGCGCAGGCGGTTTTCGCCGAGGAACAGCAGGATCGGGGCGGCGATGAAGACCGAGCTCGACGTGCCGACGACGATGCCGAACAGCATGGTGATGGCGAAGGCCGAGAGCGTGTGCCCGCCGATGATGGCCAGCGGAATGCTGGCGAGCAGTACGGTCATCGAGGTGCCGAGCGTGCGGTTCAGCGTCTCGTTGATCGACAGGTCGATCAGCTCGCGCAGCGGCATGCTTTTGTATTTGCGCAGGTTTTCGCGCATCCGGTCATACACCACCACCTTGTCGTTGGTGGAGAAGCCGAGGATGGTCAGGATCGCGCCGACCATCACGAGGTCGAATTCCAGACCGGTGATGACCAGGAAGCCGACCGCCTTGGTGAGGTCGAGCACGAGGGTGGCGACCGCGCCGACGGCGAACTGCCATTCGAAGCGGAACCAGATATAGGCCAGGATCATCAGAAGGCTGAGGCCGAGTGCCAGCATCCCCTTCTGGAACAGCTCGCCGGAAACGGTGGCGCCCACCGCGTCCGTACGGACGATGCGGCTGCCGGGCTGGGCGGCTTCGAGGGCGGCGCGGACCTTGACCACCATCTGCTGGTTGGCCTGCTCGGTCGGCTGGGCATCGAGGCGGATGGCGACGCTGGAGGCATCGCCGAAGCGCTGCACGCCGGCCTCGCGCACGCCCTGGGCGGAGATGGCGGCACGGATCTTCGGGATGTCGGCGTCGCCGTTGGTGCGCGCCTCCATCACCACGCCGCCCTTGAAGTCGATGCCCAGCGTCAGGCCCGGATAGAAGAACAGGCCGATCGAGGCGAGCGAGAGGACGGCCGAAACGATCAGCCCGGCATAGCGGCCGCGCATGAACTGGATGCGCGTGCCGTCGGGGACGAGGCGGTAGAGGGGGCGGATGAACATGCGCGTGGTCCTAAACCGGCAACGCCGAAGGCCGGCCGCGCAGGTACCACTGCACCATGAACAGGCGGGCGAGCATGATAGCGGTGAACAGGCTGGTGGCGATGCCGACGGTGATCGTCACGGCAAAGCCCTTCACCGGGCCGTCGCCGAAGGCGAACAGCATGACGTGGCTGAGCAGGCCCGTCGCGGAACTGTCCACGATGGTGGAATAGGCGCGCTGGAAGCCTGCCTCCATCGCGTTCAGCGGCGATCGGCCGTTCTGCACCTCCTCGCGGATGCGTTCGTTGACGAGGATGTTGTAGTCCACCGCCATGCCGAGGGTGAGCAGCATGCCGGCCATGCCGGGCAGGGTCAGGGTTGCCTCCAGCACGGAGAGCACGGCGAGCATCAGGACGAGGTTCATCAGCAAAGCGATATTGGCGAACCAGCCGAACAGGCCGTAGAAAATGGCCATGTAGGCCATCACCAGGACGAAGCCGACGGCCAGCGCGATGGCCCCGGCCTCGATCGCGTCCGCGCCCAGTTCGGGGCCGACGGAGCGTTCCTCGACCACCGTGAGGGGGGCCGGCAAGGCGCCGGCGCGCAGGAGGACGGCGAGTTCGGTGGCGGATTTCGCGTCGAAACTGCCGCTGATCTGGCCGCGGCCGCCGGTGATCGGCTCGCGGATGACCGGGGCGGAGATCACCTTGTCGTCCAGCACGATGGCGAAGGGCTTGCCGACATTGGCGCGGCTGATATCGGCGAATTTGCGGGTGCCGATGGCATCGAAGGTGAAGTTCACCACCCATTCGCCGGTCTGGCTGTTCTGGCCGGCGCGGGCATCGGTGAGGTTGCCGCCATCGACGTCGATCCGGCGGCGCACGGCGATCTTGCGGCCGCCCTTGCCTTCCTCGAACAGGAAATCCACGCCGGGGGGCGGGGCGGGGGCGAGGACGTTGGCGGTCTCGTCGGTCATCCGGAAGGTCATCTTCGCGGTTTTGCCGAGCAGGGTCTTGATCCGGTTGGGATCTTCCACGCCGGGAAGCTGGACGATGATGCGGCTGTCGCCCTGGCGGGAGATCAGCGGCTCGACGATGCCGGTCTCATCGACGCGGCGGCGGACGATTTCGATAGATTGCTGAACGGCGCTGGTCGCGCGCTCCTTCAGCGCCTGGGGCAGCAAGGTGAGAGCGATCTGGCCGTCCGCGATGGTGGCGACCTCCATGTCCGGGCGGCTGCCGGGGGAGAGGTTGGCGGCGGCGAGCTCGCGCAGGGCGGTGGTCGCCTTCTCGGCGTTCGCCGGGTCCCCGAGGCGGACGACCAGGCGGTTCTGCGGGGCCTGCACTGCGACGACGAACTGGTTGACGCCGGCGCGGCGCAGGGACTGGCGGGCGCCGTCGCCCAGGCTGTCCAGCCGCTCCTTGATGACGGTGGCCATATCGACCTCGAGCAGCAGATAGCTGCCGCCGCGCAGGTCGAGGCCGAGATGGATCTGGCGCCACGGCATCCAGCTCGCCGGCGCCGGCCCGAGATTGGGCGCGCAGAACAGGAAGCCGAGCAGACAGGCGACAAGGATGAGCGTCACCTTCAGGCGGCTGAAATACATCATGCGGGGGACTCGACTCCAACACCGCTGGCGCCCGGCCGGGGGGCGGGCGTGAGCGGCGGCGGAGAATGACCAGAACACCCCTCCGGCGCAACCCGTAACCGCATGGCCACTACAGGCTGAAGGCCGCGCGGATGCGTTCGGCCGCCGCTTCGGGGGTCAGGGCGGCCATATCCAGGCTCAGATCGTAGGTGATGCCGGCGTGCAGGCGGGGCAGTTGCCAGCGGGCCAGGCCGATCTCCCGGTCGCCGCGGGCGCGCTCGCGGGCCTCCAGCACATCGAGCGGGGCGAACAGGCCGACCCAGCGCAGGCGGGTGGCGGCCAGCAGGGCGCGGTATTCGCCGAAGGCTGCCGGGTTGGTGATCACGTCGTCGATGATCAGGTGGTTGCCGGCACCGGCAAGACCAGCGATGGCGGCGCGCATGCCGGCCATGGCGCGGGCCAGCACCGGCCCGCTGCGGATGGCGATGCTGGGGTGGCCGTCCTCCATGCCCCGATCGAATTGCAGGCCGTCGGGGTGGTCGAGCAGGCGGGGCGGCAGCATGTCGAGGAAGGCATCCATCGAGACGTGCAGCAGCGGGGTGGCGGATGCGGCCTGCAAGGCGCGGGCTGTGCTGGTTTTGCCGACGCTGCCAACGCCGTTGAGGATGATGACCCAAGGCGGCGGCATCGGCGTCTCCTGACGGTTGCAGCACCCCGGTCGGGAGGCTAGAGCGGGGCGTATCATTACCGCAGGACGCGCGCATGACCAGCCGGACACTCAGCATCGGCATCGCCGGGGCCGGACATTTCGGCCGCTTCCACGCGCAGAAGGTGGCGGCGGGGGCGCGCTCCACCCTAGCCGGCATCTATGACGCCGATCCCGCCCGCGCCGGCGCGGTGGCAGCCGAACTGGGCGTGCCGGCGCTGACTTGGCCGGAACTGCTCGCGGCGAGCGAGGCGGTGGTGGTGGCCGCCCCCGCGCGGGCGCATTTCGAACTGGCCGGGGCGGCACTGGCGGCCGGCAAGCATGTGCTGGTCGAAAAGCCGATCGCCGATACGCTCGAACAGGCGGACGGGCTGGCCGCGGCGGCGGCGGCCGGGGGGCTGGTGTTGCAGGTGGGGCATCTGCTGCGCTTCACCGCCGAGCATCGGGCGATCGCTGCGCGGATGCGCCGGCCGCTTTATATCGAGTGCATCCGCATCGCGCCGTTCAAGCCGCGCGGCACCGATGTGTCGGTGGTGCTGGACCTGATGATCCACGACCTCGATTTCGTGCTTTCGCTGGTGGATAGCGAAATCATCGAGGTGCAGGCGGTGGGTGCTGCGGTGGCGAGCGGGCATGCGGATATCGCCAATGCGCGGCTCATGTTCGCCAATGGCTGCGTGGCGACGATCGTGGCCAGCCGGGTCTCGCTCAGGACCGAGCGGAAGATGCGGCTGTTCGGCCAGGAGGGCTCGATCTCCGTCGATTTCGGCGCGCGCAAGCTGGTGATGATCGGGCGCGAAGGCGGCGTGCCGGTGCCGCAGCTCGATGGCGCGCGGATGGAGGAGGCGACGTGGGAGGAGCATGACGCGCTGGCGGCCGAGCACCAGGCGTTCGCCGCCAGCGTGCTCGACGGCGCGCCGGTGCTGGTGGATGCGGCCGCCGGGCGGCGCGCGCTGGATGCGGCCCTGCGGGTGATGCGGAGCATCGAGGAAACGCGGGGGCGGGCCGAGGCGTCCGGCCTGATCCTGCCGGGGTAGATCGACGCCGGCGATGGAGCGACCCTAGACTGCCGGCATGCCCGATCGCCCTGCGCCACCTGCCAACCTCGTCCTGTTCCTCGCCTTCACCGGTGCGTGCATCTGGGGCTTCGGCGGCACCTTGCCGTGGGTGCGGCGGATGGTGGTGGAGCAGCGGCGCTGGCAGACGCCGGCGGAGTTCACCGAGCTGTTCTCCCTCTGCCAGTTCCTGCCGGGGCCGAACATCATCAACTATGCGGTGTGCCTGGGGGCGCGCTTCGGCGGGCTCGGCGGGGCGGCGAGCTGCCTGGCAGGGGTGCTGGCGGCGCCGATGGCGATCGTGCTGAGCCTGGGCGTGCTCTACAGCCACTATGCCGGCGAGCCGGTGGTGGCGCGGGCCTTCACCGGGCTGGGGGCGGCGGCGGCCGGGCTGGTGCTGGCAACCGCGCTCAAGATCTCCGCGCCGATGGGCCTGCGATGGCGCGGGCTGCTGGTGGCGGGGCTGGCCTTCACCGCCATCGCCGTGCTGCGCCTGCCGCTGCTGGGCTCGATGCTGGTGCTGGTGCCGCTGTCCGTCCTGCTGCACCGGGGTGCGCGGTGATGGGGGAGCTGGGGGCGCTGGCGCTGGTGTTCGCGCAATTGTCGCTGCTGGCGATCGGCGGGGTGAACTCCGTCATCCCCGATCTGCACCGGCAGGTGGTGGATGTGCATGGCTGGATGAGCGACGCGCAGTTCGTCGCGCTGTTCGCGCTGGCGCAGGCGGCTCCGGGGCCGAACATGCTGATCTCCAGCCTGATCGGCTGGCATGTGGCCGGCCTGGCGGGCGCGCTGGTGGCGACCTTCGCGCTGATCGGCCCGCCGGCGGTGCTGGCCTACACGCTCTCGAGCGTGTGGCACCGCTTCCGCGACCGACCGTTGCGCGCGCAGATCCAGGCGGGGGTGATGCCGGTGACGGTGGGGCTGGTGATGGCCGCGGCGGTGCTGCTGTGCATGACGGCGGCAACCAGCATCGGCGCGGGGCTGGTGACGCTGGCCACCGCCTTCGGCCTGACGGTTTCGCGGTTCAACCCGCTGTGGTTCCTCGCCGCCGGGGCGGCTTTGGGTGCCGCCGGCGTGCTGGGTTAACGCACCGAGCGGTAGGGTGCGTCGATGCGGGTGACGCTGCTGCTGCGCGCTTCGGCCACTTCCTCGAAGCGGACCTTCGGGGTCGCCATGGTGTTGGCGAGCATCGTGCCGCGATCCGGGCGGTCATAGATGAAGCCGTAGGTCGGGTAGTCCTTGCCGAAATCGGCGCCGCGGCCACGAGCGACCTTGACGCGCGACCAGTCGTTGGCGTCGGAGACGTCGATCACCGGGATGCCGCGGGCGACGACGCCTTTGCGGGCGCCGGGGCCGGCCCAGTTCGCGTGGTCGATCACCACTTCGCGGGAATGCACGACGTGGGTGACCACGGCGACGTGGCCCAGGCGCATGCCGCCGGTGGCGCGGAAGTTCAGCACGCTGCCGGGTTCCGGCTGGGCGCCGCGCTCATAGACGCCGGATGCGGAATGCCACCAGTCGGCGGCATTGCCCTTCACGGTGATCCCGGAGGCGGCCCGGGCGAAGGGCACGCAGGAGATGCCGGGCGAGGCCGCGTAGCTGACCTTGGCATTCTTCACGTTCTTCAGGTTCTTGCCGTTGGTCTTGGCCACCACGGCGACGGCTTTGCGGCCGGCGGCCGGTGCGGCCAGCTTGCTGCCCGCGCCGGCGCTGGCGGCGACGACAGCCGGCTTCGCACCGGGCCGCTGCTTGGCGGATTGGTCGGTGGGGGCGGTGGTGGGGCGGGAGGCGTCCGCGGCGGGGGCGAGGCAGAGTGTTGCAGCCAGGACGGAGCCCAGAAACAAAACGTGACGGCCGGCGATACGGGTCTTGAAGCGTGTGAGCATGCTCGCCCCCCTTTTTGGTTCATCGAACATGCCAACCCGGTAACAAGCTGTTTACCAAGGTGGCAACCCGCTAAAGCGTCCTCCGCAGTTCAGTCATGCAATTTTGTCGAAGGAGGGGCCATCAGGCGGCAAAAATTAGGAACCATGTCTCACAAGCTCGATAAGCAACGAAAGTGTTGCGAATATATCCCTCAACTGTTGCTCATATGCCACAGTAGGGTTCCGGAGCCGGCGATCACGTATTTTTTCGCTGTTTTTCAGAGGTTAAGAAATGTCGGTTGGCCGGACGGCTCATCGGGGGGCGGCCCGTTGCCGGAGCCGCCCCACCGATTCGCGGTCAGGTTACTTGCAGGCGGTAACCATGATCTCGACCAGCAGGCGCGGGTCGGCCATGTCGGCGGCGACGCAGGCGCGGGCCGGGGCCATGCCTTCCGGCAGCCACTTCACCCATTCCTCGTTCATCGCGTCGCGGTCGCGGATGTCCTTCACCCAGATCTGCGCCTGCAGCAGGCGGGTCTTGTCGGTGCCGTGCGTTTCCAGAATGGCGTCGATCTGGTCCAGGATTTCCTTGGTCTGGCCCTTCACGTCCTTGCTGGTGTCCTTTGCCGTGCAGCCCTGCACATAGACGAAGCCGTGGTATTCCACGGCCTTAGACAGGATCTTGTTCGGCTCGGTGCGGATGATCTTGCTCATGGTGTCCCCAGTTTGCGGATGCAGCAGGGGGTTTCTAGAGCATCCCGGCCGCGCTGAAAACGGATCAGGGCGCGGGCGGGCGCTCCAGCGCGCTGCTCATGCGGCTCACCCGCGTGGCCGCCCAGGCGCAGGCCAGCACCGCCAGCGCGCAGCCGGCCAGAACGGGCCAGCGCAGGCCGGCGAACTCGCTCGCCAGACCGTAGATCAGCGCGCCCAAAGCGGGGGCGGCGCGGCCGAACATGCTCCACAGGCTGATCACGCGGCCGATCATCTGGCTCGACGTGCCGGTCTGGATCAGCGTCTGCGCGGAGATGCCGTGCATCGTCGTCACCCCGCCGATCACCGCGGAACACAGCACGGCGAACATGAAACTATCGGTGGCGACGAAGCCGGCGGTGCCGATGGTCATCACGAAGGCGCTGAGCACCGCCAGCCGCGCGAGGCCCGAAAGCCGGCCTCGCATCGCCACCAGCAGGCCGCCGACCAGGGCGGCCATGCCGGTGACCGAGGAGATGATGGCCAGCCCATCCGCCCCGCGATGGAACAGCAGATCGACGAAGGGGGGCAGCATCTCCTGCACCGGGCGCACCAGCACGCCGATGGCGAGCGCGAACAGGAACAGCGGCGCCATGCCGGGATGGCGGGCGACGTAGCGGAAACCGTCCATCACCTCGCGCAGCACGCTGCCGGTGGGCGCGTGGCCGCGGATGTGGCGCGGGTCGATGACGAGGCGCTTCATCGTCGTGCTGGCATAGACATAGGCGACCGCATTGCACAGCATCGCCGGCACCACGCCGAACAGCGCCACCACCACCCCGCCGATACCCGGCCCGATCGAGCGGGCCAGATTATAGGTGAGCGAGTTCATCGCCACCGCCCCCGGCAGGTCCTCGCGCGGCACCATGCCGGGCACCAGCGCCTGGCGCGCCGGCTGGGCGAAGGCCTGGGCGCTGCCGAGGACCACCTCAAGTGCTGCGATGTACTCCACCCGGATCAGCCCGGTGAAGGTCAGCAGCGCCAGAAGCAGCGAATGCCCGACGGTGATCCACTGCGTCACCCGCGTCAGCATCACCCGGTCCATCCGGTCCGCCCAGGCGCCGGCGAAGGGGGAGACGATCACCGAGGGGGCGAGGTTGCAGAAGGCCAGCACGCCGACCCACAGCGGCGAGTGCGTCAGTTCCCAGGCCAGCCAGTCCACGCCGACCTTCTGAATCCACAGCCCCGTCCAGGCCGCGACCGAGCCGCCGTAGAAGATGCGCATGTTGCGCTGGGCGAGAACCCGCTGGATCGTCGAAAAGCTGGCCACCGGGGAAGAGGCCCCTCCCCGTCAGGGCTTGGCCGGCGGGGCGTCGGTGCTCGGCCCGGCAGGGCCCGGGCGGGCGGCGAGACAGTTGTCGACCAGTTGCTCGCGGGCGAAGCGGGCGGAGAGCGACGGCGCGTTGACATGCCCGCCGCCACCGAACGGCGCGTCGCGCCCGACCGCATACTGGTCGGCCCGGTAGACGTCGGCCCGGTTCTGCCGGTTGTAGACGTCATCGGCCCGCGCCCGGCAGGCCGCGGTGCTGGCGCCACCGCCGCGCTGGCCCTCGCCGCAGCCGGCAAGCAGCACCAGCAGCAAGGCCGGGGCGAGGCGAAGAAATGGGGTCATGCGGTGGCTCCGTAGGCTAATCTCGGCGTCAGGGTGGCGGCAGCGGCGGGGGCTGGCAACCTGTTTGCCAGGGCCACCCGCACGCGCGCGGGGTCGAAGCGGGCATCCGGCCCGAGCGGCAGGGTGGCGGCGGCGTGCAGCAGGGCCGGCTCCAGCTCCGCCCCGTCGCGTTGAAGGCGCAGCATGCCGCGCGCCCAGGTGGCGGTGGCGAGCAGGTCGATCAGCGCCAGCAGGCGCAGGCAGAGCGCCATGCCAGGCAGCGTGTGCAGGCCGGCCATCGCATCCACCGCTCCCGCCCAACAGCCGGCATCGGCGTCCGTCAGCGCGAGGTCGATATGCCCGCCCTCGCGGGTGCGAAAGCGCAGCAGGCGCGCGGCCCCCCAGCGCTCGGCCAGGGCGGCGCTGCGCGCGGCATCCCAGGCGGCGGCGAGGTCGCGCGGGGTCGCGGCGGGCATCGCCTCGGGAGGCATGTCCACCAGATAGGTGAGCGCGCCGTCCGGGGCGTGGCCCACGGTGATCCGGCGCGAGTCAGGGGCAGCGGTCATCACGGAAGGATGGACCTGCGCCGCGCGGCGCGCCACCCTTCTGTACGAGATATCAGGAGTGCCCCCATGCCCGACCCCGCCAGCCTCTCCACCAGCCAGGCGCTTGCCGCCCTGCGCGCCGGCAGCCTCACACCCGTGGCGCTCATGGAAGCCTATCTCGACCGCATCGCCGCCGGCGAGCCGCGGCTGCGGGTGTTCGCCAGCTTCGATGCGGAGCACGCCCGCCGGAGCGCGCGGCACGCGCCGGCCGGGCTGCTGGCCGGGCTGCCGGTGGGCGTGAAGGACGTTCTGGATACCGCTGATCTTGCTAGTGAATATGGCTCCCAGATCTGGCGTGGGCACCGCCCCTTCGCCGATGCGGCGGCCGTGGCCTGGACGCGGGCGGCCGGTGGCGTGGTGATCGGCAAAACGGTCACGACCGAGTTCGCGACCCGCCAGCCTGGCCCCACCGCCAACCCGGCCAATCCCGCGCATACGCCCGGCGGCTCCTCCAGCGGCTCGGCGGCGGGGGTCGGGGCGGGGTTCTTCCCGCTCGCTTTCGGCACGCAGACGGCAGGCAGCATCGTCCGCCCGGCGGCGTTCTGCGGCGCGGTGGGCTTCAAGCCGAGCTTCGGTACCATCCCGCGGCTGGGGATGAAGCTGATGTCGGACAACCTGGATACGATCGGCACCATCACCCGCGACATCGCCGGCGCCGCCCTGCTGACCACGGCGGCGAGCGGGCGGGACATGGGCAACCCGGAAGCCAAGCCAAGCCGCGCCCCGCGGATCGGCCTCTGCCGCTCCCCGCAATGGGCAAGTGCCGATGCCGCGACCCACGCCCTGCTGGAGGACGCCGCCGGCATCCTCGCCCGCTGCGGCGCGCATGTGGAGGTGCGCGACCTGCCGGCTGATTATGCCGAGATGAGCATCGCGCACCCGGTCGTGATGAACGGCGAGAGTGCCGCGAACATGGCGTGGGAGCTGACGACTCGGCCGGAGGGCATCAGCGACGTGCTGCGCGAGCGCCTCGAATGGGGCCGCGCGCAGGGCCCGGCGGCGCTGGATGCGGCACTCGGCGTCTTCGCCCGCCTGCAGGCCGGCTTCCCCGCCGCGACCGAGGGGTTGGACGTGCTGATCACCCCCGCGGCAACAGGCGAGGCGCCGGCCGGGCTGGCCTGGACCGGCGACCCGGTGTTCAACTTCCTCTGGACCTGCCTGCACGTGCCCTGCCTCACCATTCCGGTGGCGAAGGGACCGACCGGCCTGCCGCTCGGCCTGCAGATCGTCGGTCGGCGCGGCGAGGATGCGGCGACACTCGCCTGGGCGCAGTGGATTTCGTCGGCGATGGGAGTTTAGCGATGGCCCGCTACCTGCAGATGAACGACGCGCTCGACCAGTACGTCCGCGACTTCGGCACGCGTATGACCCCCGCCCAGCACGGCCTGCGCGAGGCCACGCGCGGCCGGCGGGGGGCCGGCATGCAGATCGGCGCGGACCAGGGGCAGTTCATGGCCTTCCTCATCGGCGTGCTCGGAGCAAAGCGGGCGCTGGAGATCGGCACCTTCACCGGCTACTCCGCCCTGTCCGTCGCCCAGGCGCTGCCGGCCGACGGCACGCTGATCGCCTGCGACATCAGCACGGACTACACCGATGTCGGCAAACCCTTCTGGGCGGAGGCCGGGGTTGCGCACAAGATCGACCTGCGGATCGGCCCCGGCGTGGCAACGCTCGACTCACTGATCGCCGAGGGCCAGGCCGACAGCTTCGACTTCGCCTTCATCGATGCCGACAAACCGGCCTACGACGCTTACCTGGAACGCTGCCTCGTGCTCGTCCGCCCCGGCGGCGTCATCGGCGTGGACAACGTGCTGTGGTCTGGCGCGGTGCTCGACGAAGCGGACCACAGCGCGGACACGGTGGCCCTTCGCAAGCTGAACGCGAAACTTCACGCAGACGCGCGTGTGGATATCTGCCTGTTGCCGATAGGCGATGGTTTGACGCTGCTGCGGCGGCGGTAGAGAATCCGGCCAAAGCAGGAGTGCCGCCTATGGACATGATCACCGCCACCCCCGACAGCTCCGGCATGTCGGCCAGCCGCCTCGCGCGGATCGACGGCTGGATGCAGCGTTGGGTGGACAGCGGGCGCCTGCCCGGCATGTCCGTACTGGTGCACCGGCGCGGGGAGACCGTCTATTTCGGCGCCACCGGCAAGCGCGACATCGCCGCCGGCACGCCGATGACGGCCGATACGCTGCTGCGCATCTATTCGATGACCAAGCCGCTCGTCTCGGTGGGCATCATGATGCTCTACGAGGAAGGCCGCTTCCAGCTCGACGATCCGATCAGCCGTGTGCTGCCGGAATTCGCCAACCAGCGCGTCTACGTCGCCGGCAGCCGCGCCGCGCCGATGACGGTGCCGGCCGAACGCGGCATCACCTACCGCGACCTGCTGACCCATACCTCCGGCCTCACCTACGGCTTCATGGACGCGCATCCGGTCGATGCGATGTACCGCGACTCCGGCGTCGATTTCCAGACGACCGAGACCTCGCTCGCCGAAGTCGTCGCCAAGGCGGCCGCCATGCCGCTGATCGCCCAGCCCGGCCAGGCCTGGAACTACTCGATCGCCACCGACGTGCTCGGCCGGCTGATCGAAGTCCACGCCGGCCAGCCTTTCGAAGACTTCCTGCGCAGCCGCGTCATCGCCCCCCTGGGCATGACGGACACCGACTTCTTCGTGCCCGAAGCCAAGCGCGACCGCTTCGCCGCCAACTACGTGCCGCACCCCAAGGGCGGGCTGCACCTGTTCGACGACCCGAAGACCAGCCGCTTCCTCACCCCGCCCAAAGTCGCCTCCGGCGGCGGCGGGCTGATCTCCACCACCCCCGACTACCTGCGCTTCTGCCGGATGATGCTCAACGGCGGCGCACTGGACGGCGAACGGCTGCTCGGCGTCAAAACCGTCGAACTGATGACGGCCAACCACCTCGGCGGCGACATGGCCAGCATGGGCATGCCCCGCTTCTCCGAAAGCAACTACGAAGGCATCGGCTTCGGCCTCGGCTTCTCGGTGATGCTCGACCCCGCCCGCGCCCAGATCCTCGGCAGCGAAGGCGAATTCGCTTGGGGTGGCGCGGCCAGCACCGGCTTCTGGTGCGACCCGCAAGAAGACCTCGCCGTCATCATGATGACCCAACTTATGCCCAGCAGCACCTACCCCATCCGCAAAGAACTGCGCGTGCTCGCCTACTCGTCCATCGAGGACTGACGGCGGCGGGGCTGCGGGAAGGAAGGCAAGGCGGGGGGCTTTGCCCCCTCGACCCCCACCAGGGTCAGCGACCCTGGACCGGCGAATATAAGTAGTCAGG
>CAMCJI010000096.1 GCA_945874805.1 Asaia bogorensis
TCGACCCGTGATCTGGGAATCCCCTGATTTCAAGCCGTCTCCGCGACGAAGTGGCCCGACTTACGCAACAGGTCTATTGTGCGTCCTGCCCCCTCGGATTGTCTCAAATAAATCATTCAACCAAAAAGCCGTCGGCCGGAAGCCAAAGATCGTTTCCACCCATGCCGGGGTCTTGCTGAGCACAACCCAATCCGGGGGCGCTCGTGCGCTCAGGGTCTCAGGCTCGATTTGTCGTTGTTTAACCATATCAGTTCTCGGGGATGACCCAAAATTCCAACGTTCAGCATCCCTCATCCCGTCCGATTCGAGTAGTCCCGCTTGCAGTTCATCCGCACAACTTCCCCCAAGCGTCCATCAACCCACGCCGCTTTTCCAGCAAGTCTGATCTTGCGTAAGACGCCTCGACCTTGTCCTTGATGCTATGAGACAAGGCCGCTTCGACGACCTCACGACCCTCTGGGCGCGTCTCCCCGGCCCAGTCACGGAAGCTACTGCGGAAACCATGCGGGACGACCGCTCGCCCCTCCGCGTCGCGCCAGCGTGGTTGTGCCCCCTGGGCTAACCCGTCGTAAGCCATCCCGCGAACCAGCATGCTTAGGGACATATCGCTTAACGGGCTACTCTTCCGGGCACTTGGGAACACCAAATCGTCGACCTTGCGCATCAGCGGCCGGACTTCTTGCAACACGGCTAGCGCCGCGGATGACAGGGGAACGCGGTGCAGTCGTTGGGCCTTCATGCGGGCAGGCGGAACCGCCCAAACCTTGTCATCCAAGTCGACCTCGCGCCACGTCATACCGCGTACCTCACCCGTTCTGGCGGCGGTCAAGATTGCAAACCGTAACGCAAGCGCTGAAATGCCCTCGTGCGTCGTCAACGCCTCCATGAAAGCGCCTATCTGCTGCCACGGCAACGCTGGCCGATGTTCGACCCGCTTAACCTTGCGTGGCTGGGGTAACTCGCCTGCTAGATGCCCTTTCCACCGCGCCGGGTTTTCCCCCGTGCGCCAGCCTTTCACACGCGCGGCATCCAGCACCGCCTCGATCCGTTGGCGAAGACGTGATGCGGTTTCAGGTATGCGCGTCCAGAGGGGACGGAGGACGCGCAGTACCTCGTCGGTTCCAATGTCCGAAACCGGCATGGAGCCAATCATCGGGAACGCATGCGTCTTGAGCGTGGTCAGCCATTGCGCAGCGTGCTTCGGGCTGCGCCATCCACTACGTTTACTTTCCACCAAAGCCATTGCTGCCGCTTCGAATGTCCGGTCCATCGCCTCGATCTCAGCGCGCAGCTTTGATTGCCGGTCTGACTGGCGCTCGGCAATCGGGTCAACACCAACACGCAATTTGGATCGGGCTTCCGCTGCCAAGACCCGCGCTCTCGCAAGGGGGACACCGTCGGGCGGTTCGCCCGCGGGGCCCAGCCCCATCTCACGGGCTTTGCCGTTCAGCGTGTAGCGCAGAAGCCAACTCTTGGTGTCGCCGGGCGCCAATTGCAAATACAGGCCATCGCCGTCCCCGAAGCGGACCGGGCGGCTCTTGCCCGCCGGGAACTTCAGCGCCTTGACCATAACTGCTGAAAGCTTGCCCATCGCGTCTACCCCCAAGGTCGCTACCCCCATTTCTACCCCCAACGATAGGTAAGATGCAATGGGTCTCGGGTAGACTGATATAGACATGAGATCAGAAAAACTCTCTGATATCCTGAGGAAATTAAGACGATTATGGAGTTATATGGATTAAACGATGGCAGACACCCCATCCGCCAGCCCGGCACTACATCTCCAGCCCGGCCTTGCGCCGCTCCAGTGCGGAGACAAGGCGGAAGCCGATGGTGCGGATCGGTTCCGGAGCAACCCAGTTCGCCGTGCCGTAGGTTTCGTGGACCGCCTCGCCCCCGCCCTGGCCCGCAATCAGCTCCGCGAGGCGCTTGCCCAGCACCGTGCCCTTGACGATGCCCGCCCCGTTGCATCCGGCCGAGGTGAAAAGCCTCTCGTCGATCCGCCCCCAAAAGGGTGCGCCGTTCATCGTCAGCGCTGTCGTGCCACCCCATACATACTCAAGCCCGACATGCCCCAGGGCCGGATAGCGCCGGTGGAAACACCCGCGCAGGGCAGCCTGCACCCGCTCCGGCCGGAGGCCGCCCTCATAGGCGTAGAGCGATCGGACCATCAGCCGGTCGGTGCCGACACGCCGCACGGTCGTGCCCAGGCGATGCGCCGGCAGCAGCCCCCACTCCGGCATCGCGCCCAGCTGGGCGACGTCATCGGGCGACATCGCCTCGGTGATGGCGGCGTAGGTATAGATCGTCACCAACCTGTCGCGCAGATAACCGAAGTGTTTCACCGCGGCGTTGGTCGCCATGATGACGACATCCGCGGTGATCTCTGCATCGCCCGTCGCCAATCGCCACGCCCCGTCCCTGTGCATCGCCCGGACAGGGCTGTTCTCGCAAAGCCGGACGGTCGCCGGCAGCGCGTCCGCCAGGCCGCGGATGAGGGCGGCTGGCTGCAGCAGATACCCCTCCCCCGTATACAGCCCGCACTGATAGTAGCGGCTGCCGATGCGGGCCTGCATCTCGTCGGCATCGAGGTAAGCATGCGCCACCCCCAGTTCGCGTACGGCGTCGCGCAGGCTGCGCACACCTGCCGCCCCGGCCTGCGTCGCCGCCGCCTTGATCCGGCCGGTCAAACGCAGGTCGCAGTCGATGCCGTGGCGCGTCATCAGCGCACAGAGCCAGTCGAAGCCTTCCTCGCCGAAGCGGTTCAGCGCCTCCGTGCGCTGGATCTCACCGGCGGAGGTTCCGGCCGGAATGTCGCGCGGGCTCACGAAGCCGGAATTGCGGGCCGACGACCCCTCCCCGACCGTCGTTGCCTCCAGCACAACGATCTCGGCCGCTGGCTCCAGCTCCGCCAGCCGGCGTGCGGCGGCAAGCCCGGTATAGCCGGCGCCGACGACCGCATACTTCACCGCCATCCGGCCGCTTGCCGCAGGCCTTGGCCGGCGCGGGGCAAGCAGGGCGTTCCAACCGCAGAGATCAGGATAGTCGGGAAAGGATGGGCTGCTCATCACAGGCTCGCTTGCGTGGGTGCATCCGGTGATAGCGCATCGCTGCCCGGCCAGAACCCGGTTTCTTTGCGTTGGCATCAGGCTTAAGCTCGCGGAAGGCCCGGCTGGGCCGCCGCGGTCTCCGCCAAAAACACGGGAGCAAACCATGTCCCCTCAAGACACCCCCGCCCTGCGTTCCCCCCTGCCCTTCGCCGACCGCGTGAACGAGGTCGGCACCGACCAACCGTTCCGCTGGCTCACTGCCGGCTGGCGGGACTTCCGGTCCGCCGGGATGGTCAGCCTCGCCCACGGCCTCATCTTCGTCGCCGCCGGCTTCCTGCTCACCTTCGGCCTCGTCGTGGCAGACCTGATCTACCTGATCGGCCCGCTCGTCGTCGGCTTCCTGCTGGTCGGCCCCGCCTTGACCGTCGGCTTCTACGCAACCAGCCGCGACCTCGAAGCCGGCCGCCCCGCCGCCTTCTCGGCCGCCCTCACCGCCTGGCGCGCCAACACCGGCTCGCTGCTGAGCCTGGGGCTGTTGCAGGTCGTCTTCCTGATCGTCTGGATGCGCTTTGCCGCGATGATCTTCGCCGTCTCCTTCCCCTCCACCACGCTGGACCCGCAGGCGATGCTGAACGCCACGCTGTTCACCAGCGGCGGCCTCACCTTCCTGGCCATCGGCTCCGTCGTCGGCGCGGTGATGGCGGCCCTGGCCTTCACCTTCGGCGCCTTTTCGCTACCGCTGCTGCTGGACCGCAAGGTGGGCGTGCTGGAGGCGGTAGTCACCAGCGCCGTCGCCGTCGTGCTGAACCCGCGCGCCATGGCCGTCTGGGGAGGACTTGTCGTGCTGTTCACCGCCGCCGGGCTCGCGGCCGGCTATATCGGCCTCGCCATCACGCTGCCGCTGATCGGCCATGCCACCTGGCACGCCTACCGCGCGGTCATCCGCAGGTAGCTCAGCGCGGCGTGCGGTTGTCCATATGCCGGGCCAGCGCTTCGATCTGCGGCACCAGCAGCGCTGCAAGTGCCGCATCGTCCACCGTCTCCGCCCAGGCCTGGTGGAAACAGGCGAGCCAGCCCTCGATCTCGGGGCTGGCGATCGGCACATGCAGATGCCGTCTGCGCAGCATCGGCGGGCCGTAGCGCGAGACATACAGCGGCGGCCCGCCAAGCCAGCCCGTGAGATATAAGAACAGCTTCTCCTCGCTGCCCGCGAGACTCGCCGGATGGATGGCCCGGCAGGCCGTCGCCTCGGGCAGCGTATCCATCAATTCGTAGAACCGCCTGGTGAAGCGCCGCAGCCCCACCTCGCCGCCGATGCGCGCATAGGGAGTGGCGGGCGTTTCATCCATCGGCGGCACCTGTTGCGGCGGGAGAGGCGCTATCGCACCTCCCGCCCCGCCCGGCAACCTGCCCCGATCCCGCCACCATTGCGCCATCGCGCCACCATGACGCGGGGGCACAGTGCTTGGCATCGGAGGTTGAAAACCATGCGCCTGCTCCCCGCCCTCGCCCTTTCTGCCGCTCTGGCCACCAGCGCCTGCGCCACGCCCGACGGTCAGTTCGACCCCGGGGCCACCGTGGCGCTGACGGCCGGCCTCGCTGCCGTCGGCGGCCTGCTCTTCCTCGCCAGCCAGGACAGCGGCCCGCGCCACCACGGCGGCCGCGGCGGCGGCTATCGCGGTGGCCGGCCGCATGGCGGCGGTCGCGGCGGCGGCTGGCGCTGAGATTTCCTGCTGCATCGCAGCAAGGTTGGTGCTAAGGCCGATGTCTGCATAGCACCAACCGGAGCCTCCTGATGCGCATCGACGCCATACCCATCGGCAACAACCCCCCCGAAGACGTCAACGTGATCGTCGAGGTGCCGATCGGCGGCGAGCCGATCAAGTATGAGATGCACAAGGAGGCCGGCACCCTCTTCGTCGACCGCTTCCTGCACACCCCCATGCGCTATCCCGGCAACTACGGCTTCGTGCCGCACACCCTCTCGCTCGATGGGGACCCGATCGACGTGCTGGTGGCCAATACCCGCCCGATCGTGCCCGGCGCGGTCATCAATGTCCGCCCCGTCGGCGTGCTGAAAATGGAGGACGACGGCGGCGGCGACGAAAAGATCATCGCCGTCCCCTCACCCAAGCTGACCAAGCGCTACCTGCACGTCCACACCTACACCGACCTGCCGCAGATCACGCTCGAGCAGATCCAGCACTTCTTCGAGCACTACAAGGACCTGGAACCCGGCAAGTGGGTCAAGCTGATCGGCTGGGGCGGCGTGGACGAAGCCCGCGTGCTGATCAACGAAGCCATCGCCCGCGCGGCGAAGGCCTGAATCTCGACCACGGACGTTTAACTTCCGGCCGGCGCACTGGGTGGCCATGCCATCCGCTGCGCCGGACTGCTCTAGTCGCAGGCGCAGCCGGCCGTCGGCGCGCGGTCCTCGCGCACGAGATGATGGTCGATCCACTCGCTCACCAGCAGCCGCGCCTCGGTCAGCGAGGCCTCCGGATGGTGGATGCGGTACAGCGTCGTGCAGGCCTGGAACGCCGGCATGTCGGCCTGCCCATGCGCGCGCAGATCGCGGTAGGCGGTCACCACCGCGCGTTCGCAGTTGCGGGCGATATGGCTGAAATCGCGGCCCATGACCTCTCCTGAATGCGAATCTCTCGCAATAACGGAAGTATAAGACCTCTGCTGCGGCGCCGCAATCGCCAGCCTGCACCTGTCAGGGCGGCGCCGGCACGATCGGGATGGTCACCACCCGCACGAACACCTCCCGCTCCCGCCGCGCCGCCGCCACCGCCGCCTGCAGGCTGCAGGCTGCGCAGATAGGCCGTCGTGTCCGACTCGACATCGCCCTCCCGCACGAGATCGAGCGGCCGGCGCGTCACCCAGATCGCGATCGCCAGATCGACCGAGCGCGGCACATCATCCGGCAGATAGGCGCTCCAGCCATGGAATCCGCCGCCGGGAGACAGCACCGTGAACGGCACCGGCTGCCCGGAATAGGTCAGCCGCTGGTTGAGGTTGCTGTTCACCGGGTCCTCGCGCGGGATCAGATGCTCCAGTACCGCCCGGCTCTGCGCGTCATTCGTGCGGGTCAGCAGGTCGAGATACAGATACCCGGGAGTCGTCGCCCGCACCTGAAACGTCAGCGGATCGCCAGACCGCACCTCCGTCCGCCCCGGCAGCAGCCGCAGCGCCACGGTGAACCCGGCCGGATCGAGCGAGGGCGAGGTCCGCGCCAGTTCCACTGCCCGGCAATAATCGGGATGCGAGGGGAACAGCGCCACATTCCACACCGGCCGGCTGCCCACCGGCATGGCGAAATAGGCTTGCCGCAATTCGCCCACCGTCTCCTCCGCCGCCAGCCCGACGAACTCCTGCCGGTTGCCACGCTGGACGAGACTGACCGCCCCGCAATCCACCCGCCAGGCCAGCTCCGCCAGGCTCACGGCACGCGGCGACTGTGCCCCGGCAAACGCTGCCAGGGCACACCCCAAGGCCACCAGCACCGCCAGTACTGCCCCGCGCGCCAAAAGTCCCCCTTCCCGTCACCTGCGAATGTCTGCCGGAAAACCGGCTGCGCAACATTCTACCGGGCCGCGGGGGGGAACCACAACCAGCAAAACCCCCGCACGGGGGACGGCGTCTCAGCCCGCCGCGACGATCTCCGCGATCGCCTTGCCCACTTCCTCGGTGCCGGACTGCCCGCCCATGTCGCGCGTGCGCGGCCCACCATCGCGCAGCAGCGTCTCGATCGCCGCGACGATCGCCCGTCCGGCCGCCACCTCGCCGATATGCTCCAGCATCATCGCGCCCGACCAGATCTGCCCGATCGGGTTGCAGATGAACCGCCCGGCAATATCCGGCGCCGAGCCGTGCACCGGCTCGAACATCGAGGGAAACACCCGCTCCGGATTGATGTTCGCACTCGCAGCAATCCCGATCGACCCCGCCACCGCCGGCCCGAGATCGCTGAGGATATCGCCGAACAGGTTCGACCCCACCACCACATCGAACCAATCCGGATGCTGCACGAAATGCGCACACAGGATGTCGATATGGTACTGATCCGTCGAAACCCCCGGATAGTCCTTCGCCATCAGCGCGAACCGCTCATCCCAGTACGGCATGGTAAACGTGATGCCGTTCGACTTCGTCGCCGACGTCACCTTCCTGCGCGGCCGAGTCATCGCCAGTTCGAACGCATATTTCAGGATGCGATCCACGCCCGTCCGCGTCATCACCGTCAACTGGCTGACGAACTCCCGGTCCGTCCCCTCGAAACTCCGCCCCCCGACGTTGGAATACTCGCCCTCGGTGTTCTCGCGCACCACGTAGAAATCGATATCCTTCTCCGTCCGCCCCGCCAGCGGCGTCACCGCACCCGGCATCAGCCGGCACGGCCGCACGTTGGCATACTGGTCGAAGCCCCGCCGGATCGGGATCAGCAGCCCCCACAGGCTCACATGATCCGGCACCCCCGGCCAGCCGACCGCGCCGAGGAAGATCGAGTCGCTCTCCTTCAAGCGATCCATCCCGTCGCCCGGCATCATCGCGCCGGTCTGCTTCCACGTCTCGCAGGACCAGTCGATATGATCCAGCGTCAACGAAAACCCGAACCGCCGTGCGGCGGCATCCAGCACGCGCAGCCCCTCGGGCGTGGTCTCCTTGCCGATGCCATCGCCCGGAATGACCGCAATCTTATAGTTCTTATTCATTAACGTTCCCTACTCAATCGAAAACCGACGCCGAATCTCGTTCGCCACCCGCCCCGCCTCATCCAGCTTCGGCCGCGACCAGGCTGCGATCCCATTGCCGAACATCCGTATCTGGCCCGCCGCCACCAGCGAGGCAAGCATTCGCCGGTGCCGCCGCCCCGCCATCTCCGGCACCGCCGCATAAACCGGCGCCTCCGTCGTGCACGCCTCGCTCAGCATGGAAACCGAATCCGCCGTGGCGATGATCGCATCCGCACTGCCCAGATACCCCCGGTACGGGTTCTCCCCCGGCTCCCCCCAGCGGTACATCAGGTTCAAACACGGCGCCAACCCCGCCGCCAAAGCCTCCGTCGCCTCAGCCCCCGTCCGCCGGGACGTCGTCGCCAGCACCGACCCGCCCCGCGCCGCCGCCAGCCGCGCCACCCGCCGCCCGAGGTCATGCGCCAGCCCCGGCGGCATCCCCACCGCCCGGATCGGCCCGCCCACCAGCAGCGCAATCCGCGGATGCGGCATATGCGAAAGCCGCTCCCGCCACGCCATCTCCGCCTGGCTCAACAGCAACGGCGACAGCCGATGCGGCGCCCCCAGCACGGCAAACACATTCGCCGCCGGCGCCGGCCGGTCATGCTCGGGAATCACCAGCAGATCGAAATCCCCCGCCCCCAGCCACCCCGCAGCCCCAGGCGACATGCAATGCACCAGCCGGCAGCCATGCTTGTGCTTCATCCACAACGCCACCGCGGCGGACCGCCGCCCCGCCGAAATCACCAGCGCCGGCCGCTCCACCCCCTCCAGCATCGCCGAACGCCGCGCCGGCTCCGAAAGGCCCAGCAGAGACCCCCCCGGCACCAGCCCCGCCACATGCGCCATCCGGCTCCACGCCAGCGGAATCCGCCGGAACGGCACCCCTAGCCGCTCGGCAATCCCGATCGCCTGCGCCGAGGTCCCCGGCCGCGGATCATCCAGCACCCACACCCGCGCATGCGGCAACGCCGCCTGCTCCTCGGCCGTCTCGGCAGGCTTGCGAAGCTCGGTCATTGCCGCAAACCCGCCCTAAAACTACAAAGCCCCAACACAACCGCGGGAATCGCCGGAATGGACAAGCTGCACATGACCGACTGGGACCGCGACGCGGCTCTCACCACCGCGCGCATCCTGCTGGAAATAAAAGCCGTCAATTTCCGCCCCGAAGAGCCATACACCTTCACCTCGGGCTGGAAATCACCCGTCTACATCGATTGCCGGCGCATCATCTACTTCCCCCGCGCCCGCACGAAAATCTGCGACCTCGCCGTCGAAAAGATCGGCCGCCACATCGGCTACGAGTCGATCGAAGCCGTCGCTGGCGGGGAAACCGCCGGCATCCCCTTCGCCGCCTGGATCGCCGAGCGCATGGCAGCACCAATGGCCTACGTGCGCAAGAAGCCGAAAGGCTTCGGCCGCAACGCCCTCATCGAAGGCGACGTGCCCGAAGGTAAAAACACCCTCCTCGTCGAAGACCTCACCACCGACGGCGGCAGCAAAATCCAGTTCGCCCGCGCCCTGCGCGACGCCGGCGCCATCTGCGACCACACCTTCGTCGTCTTCTTCTACGGCGTCTTCCCCGGCAGCTTCGAAACCATGGCCGCCATGAACCTCAAACTCCACCACCTCTGCACCTGGTGGGACGTGCTGGAAGCCTGCCGCGAACGCCCGTATTTCACCGAATCCGCCCTCAGCGAAGTCCGCAAGTTCCTCGAAAACCCCGTCGCCTGGTCCGCCAAACACGGCGGCGTCGCCAGCGTCGAAGAAGCCACCGCCCGCAAAGCCGCGGCGCTCGGGTAAGGCAGGCAAGGCCGGGGGCTTTGCCCCTGGCCTTCCTACCCCACCATCACACCACCCACTGGAACCCGTCGATCACGAAGTCCTGGCCGGTGATGAAGTTCGGTTCCACCGTCGCCAGGAAGCACACCAGCTCCCCCACATCCTGCGGCGTGCCCAGGCGGCCCAGCGCGATGCCCTTCATCAGTTCCGGCCCGCGCGCCTTGGTCAGCACATTGCCCAGCTCCGTCTCGATCACCCCGGGGCAGATCGCGTTGATCGCAATGCTCGGCCCCAGTTCCTTCGCCAGCGCCCGCGTCATCCCCAAAATCCCCGCCTTCGCCGCCGCGTAGGAGAACTTCGACACCGCGGACGTCACCCCCCCCGAATGCGCGTTCAGCGACGACATGGAGATGATCCGCCCGCCCCCGCCGGCCAGCATGTGCGGCACCGCGGCATGGATGTAGTTGAAGCAGCTCTTCAAATTCACCGCGATCGTCCGGTCGAACTCCTCCTCGGTGATCTCGGTGATCCCCTTCGGGTTGCCCCGCCCGGCATTGTTCACCAGCACGTCGATCCGCCCGAAATCCGCATGCACCGCGGCCACCACCTCCGCCGCCCGCGCGAAGGAGGCCACGTCCGCCTGATAGATGCGGCACGCCACCCCCAGCGCCTGCATCTCCGCCTGGGTCCGCTCCATCTCCGGCACCAGCAGATCGACCAGCGCGATATCGAGCCCCTTCTTCGCCAGCGCCGTCGCACACCCCCGCCCGATCCCGCGGGCACCGCCGGTCACGATCGCAAGCTTGTTGGTCATGTCGCGCTCTCCTCAGCGTAATGACAGGCAACAAGCCGGCCGTCATCCAATGCCCGCGCTGCCGGGTCTTCCGCCCGGCACCGCGCATCCGCCCGCTTGCAGCGCGGCGCAAACCGGCACCCCGGCGGCAGATTGCCGGGGCTGGGCGGCTCGCCCTCCAGCGCGAACGTATCCGTCACCCGCCGCCCGCCGATCTCCGGCACCGCCGACAGCAGCGAGCGCGTGTAGGGATGCCGCGGATCGGCAAACACCTGCTCCGTCGCCCCGATCTCCACCACCCGGCCGAGATACATCACCGCAATCCGATGGCTGAACAGCCGCACCACCGACAGGTCATGGCTGATGAACAGATAAGTAAGGTCGAACGCCTCGCGCAGCGCGGCAAACAAATTCAGCACCGTCGCCTGGACGGACACATCCAGCCCGGACGTCGGCTCATCCAAAATCACCAGACTCGGCCGCAGCATCAAAACCCGCGCCAGCCCCACCCGCCGCTGCTGCCCACCGCTGATCTCATGCGGATACAAATCCAGATGCCGCTCCGGCAACCCCACCGCCGCCAAAACCTCGCGCACCCGCACCATCCGCTCCGCCGCCGAAAGCTGCGTATGCACCACCAACGGCTCATCCAGCGCCCGCCCGATCTTCCAGCGCGGATCAAGCGACGCCCCCGGATCCTGATAACAATACTGCAAATTCCGCCGCACCGCCCGCCCCGCCGATGGGCTCAACGTCGCAATCTCATGCCCCTCGAACCGCACAGACCCGGCCGAAGGCGGATGAATCCCGGCAATGGTCTTGCCAAGCGTGGACTTCCCACACCCCGACTCCCCCACAACCCCCAGAATCTCCCCCCGCCGCACAGCCAGCGAAACCCCATCCAACGCCCGCAACCACCCCGTCCGCCAGCCAAAATCATTGCGGATCGGAAAATACCGCTCCAGCCCGGTGAGTTCGAGGATCGGTACGTCGCTCATGCCGCCACCCCCGACCTCACCCCGTGCCCCCCCAACGTCATCCTCGGGCTTGTCCCGAGGACCCACGCCTTAAATCCCAGAAATTCGAAGTAAAGCGCCTTCTTTTTGTGAACAAAAAGAAGCAAAAAAACTTTTCTCATTTGGTTTCGGCTTTGACAGCAAAGTGGATGGTTACCGTGGACCATTTTTTTTGCTTCGCCGCCAAGCCGGATCAATGGTTCCAAAGTCGGCGAAGCCATAAAATCCCCCGCCCGCAAGAAACCACCGACCAGTGACAGACCCAACCCAACAGAAGAAAGTTTTTCTGCTTCTTTTTTTCCAAAAAAAGAAGACTCTTCCCTACCCTTCCCCAATCCGCTCACCCGACCACCTCATGCGGATGATGGCACCGCACGCTATGCCCCGGCGCCGGCGCCACCGCTGCCGGATGCGACAAGCTGCAAGCCGCCGAAGCCCGCGGGCAGCGTGGATGAAACCGGCAGCCCGGCGGCGGTGTGAACGGGCTGGGCACTTCGCCGGGGATGCCGCGCAAAGCCGAGCCTTGGGTCGGCAGGCTGTCCAGCAGCAGCCGCGTGTAGGGGTGTGCGGGGCTGGCGAAGAACCCGGCAACTTCGGCGGTTTCCGCCTCCTGCCCGGCATACATCACGGTGATCCGGTCGCAGATTTCCCAGGCGGTGCCGAGGTCGTGCGTGGTGAACAGCACGGAGGCGCCGGTCTGCGTTGCCAGATTGCGCAGCAGCTTGAGGATCTGCGCCTGGATCGTCACGTCCAGCGCGGTCGTGGGCTCATCGGCGATCACCAGCCGCGGTTCCGGCAGCAGCGCCATGGCGATCATCACCCGCTGCCGCTGCCCGCCGGAGAGCTCATGCGGATACTTGCGCAGCAGCCGCTCAGGGTCCGGCAACTGCACCGCCCGCAGCATCGCCAGTGTGCGCGCGTGATCCGCCCGCCGGCGCGCACCCCCTGCCCCGGTCTCCGGCGATTTCCAGCGCATAAGCTCGGCGATCTGGTCGCCGACGGTGAACAGCGGCGAGAAGCTGCCATAGGGGTCCTGCGGAATGAAGGTGATCGCCCGCCCGCGAATGCGGCTGCCCGCCTCGGCGGGGTCAAGCGCGATCAGGTCCTCGCCCGCAAAACGCATTCCCCCCTGATCCACCCGCGCATTCCCCGGAAGCACGCCGAGGATGGCACGCGCCAGCGTCGTCTTGCCGCAGCCGCTCTCCCCCACCAGCCCCATGATCTCGCCTCGCCGGATCGACAGGCTGGCCCGGTCAAGCACCCGCGCCACCCCATTCTCCGTCCCGAACGAGACGGAAAGTTCGCTGACCTCCAGCAGATTACTTTCCATCTCCCCCCCGCCGGATACGCGGGTCAAGCACGTCGCGCAGCCCATCCCCCAACAGATTGAACCCCATCACCACCAGCAGGATGGCGATGCCCGGTGCCGTCGCATACCACCAGGCCTGCGGCAGGAACTCGCGGCTTTCCGCGATCATCCGCCCCCATTCTGGCGCCGGCGGTGGCGCCCCGAGGCCGAGGAACCCCAGCGACGCGGCGGCCAGGATCGTCGCCCCCATGCCGATCGTCGTGCGCACGATGATGGAGCTGAGAATGTTCGGCAGGATATGCAGCACCATCACCCGGAACGGCGAGGCACCCATGGCGATCGCCGCCTCGATATAGATTTCGTTGCGCTGGCTGCGCGTCTCCGCATAAACCAGCCGCGCCCAGAACGGCCAGTATGTCGCGGACAAGGCAAGGATCACATTCTGGATCGCCGGGCCCAGGGTCTGCGCAATCGCAATCGCCAGCACGATCTGCGGCACGGCGAGAAACACGTCGGAGACCCGCATCAGCAATTCGCTAACCCAGCCGCGATAGTAGCCCGCCACCAGCCCCATCGGCACCCCGATCAGCACCGCCACGGTCGTCGCCAGCACCGCGATCAGGATGGTCAGCCGCGCCCCGAACAACAGCCGAGACCAGATATCCGCCCCCATCCGGTCGGTGCCGAGATAGAACGTCCCGTCCGGCGGCTTCAGACGATGCGTCGGGTCGAAGCCCCGCACATGCTCGGGAAACGTCGAAAGCGGCGTGGCAAACACGGCCGCCAGCACCAGCAGGGTGACGATCACCACCCCCACCAGCAAGGCCCTGTCGCGCAGCAGGCGGCGAAAGAAACTCATCGCCCGCGCGGGTCCAAGGTCGCCTGCACAATATCCACCAGCAAATTGACCCCGATGAACACGCTGCCGGTAAACAAGGTAAAGCCCATGATCGCGTTATAGTCCGATTGCAGGATCGAGTTATAGGCAAACTGCCCCAGCCCCGGCCAGGAGAACACGGTCTCCACCACCACAGCACCCGCCAGCAGATTGCCGAACACCAGCCCGATCTGCGTGACCGTGCCGATCAGCGCGCTGCGCAGGATATACTTCCATATCACCACCCGCCGCGGCAGCCCCATCGCCGCCTGATAGAACACGAAGTTCGACGACATCACGTTCAGCACACCGGCGCGGGTAAACCGCACAATCGTCGCCGCCGCCGGTATCGCGAGCGTGAAGGTCGGCAGCGCCAGATACCGCAACGCCTGCCCCAACGTCTCCCAATCCCCCCGCAGCACCGCATCGATCGTGAAGAACCCGGTGATCGCGTCCGGCCCCCACCCGTTGATCCGCCCCTGCACCGGCGTGATTCCCAGCTTCATGCTGAACAGCAGCTGCAACAGGATCGCCAGCCAGAACGCCGCCATCGCCAGCCCGGCAATGGTGATCAGCCGCACCGCCTGGTCCAGCAGCGAGTTGCGATACAGCGCCGAGACCACCCCGAGCGGCAGCCCGATCAGCACCGCCACGAAAATTGCCGCCAACGCCAGTTCGAACGTCGCCGGCAGGCGCGAGATCAGGTCATCTGCCACCGGCCGCTGCGAATACAGGCTCATCCCCATCTCGCCGGAGACGACGTCGCCCACATACCGCCCGAACTGCTGCGGCAGCGGCAGATCGAGCCCGAACTTCTTGCGCAGCGCCTCCACCTGCGCCGGCGCCGCGTTCTCTCCCGCCATCACCCGCGCCGGATCGGCGGGGATGATGTGCGAGATCGTGAAAACGATCAGCGTAAGCCCAAGCAGCGTGGGCGGCATCCACAGCAGTCGCCGAAACGCCAGGGCAAGCAGCCGCATCGCGGCTAGAGCCTGTTCGAGAGTTCGCTCTGGTGAGTCAGCCGGCGGGGATTTTCGAGCACCGGAGCGGAGCGGCCTACTGGCCGTGAGCACCGGAGCACAGAAAATCGCCGTCGGATGGCCACCAGAGTAGAATTATCGGACAGGCTCTAGGCCTCCATCTCGATCCAGCGTAAATCCTGCGCATCGCCGATCGGGCAGAACCGGATGTTCTTTACGTTCTTGGTGAACGGCCCGTGATACTTCGTATTGTTGATGAAG
>CAMCJI010000097.1 GCA_945874805.1 Asaia bogorensis
TCGGCGGCGATGATGATGACGAGGAGGGCGTGCTGCGGACGAGCGCCGACGTCGGCGACACCGGCGAGGTCGTCTCCACGGGCATGGGCAACATCTCCGCCATTGCGGCCAGCGGCGGGATCGGCCTGGGTACGGCGGCGATGCTTTCGGCATCCGGCCTCGGTCTTTTCAGCCCTAGCGGCGAGGGCGGCGTTGGTGGCGCGCCGGTGAATACGCCGGTCTCCGGGCTAGGCCCCGGCACGCCCGCCGCCCCCGGCGTGGACGATACGGGCCTGATCGAACTGAGCGGCCCCATCGAGCCTGCCATCGTGCCGGAGCCGGCGTCGATGCTGCTGCTGGCGATCGGGCTGGCAGCCCTGCTGGTGCTGCGCCGCAAGAGCGGAAGCCGTGCTGAAGGGCGTACGTCCTCCGCTCTAACCTCTTGATTGAGATCGCAAATCTTCCGATCGAACGAAGCAGTTCGATCGGGTATTGCTCTAGCTTTTCTTCACGCCCCAGAACAGCGGATAAGGCGCCCGGCCGACGCCGGCGATTTCCCGTCGCAGGGCCGCGGCGCCATGCCAGTGGCCGAGCGGAATATAGGGCACCTCGGCCATGGCGATCTTCTGCATCTCCTCGCAGATGCGCACACGCGCGCGCTGGCTCGTCGCGTCGAACCAAGCGTCGCGCAGGGCCTCCAGCCGGCGGCTGGTCGGCCAACCGAACCAGCCAGCCGTGCCGATGCCGCGCAGCGGCAGATGCGTCGCCGGTGAGGCCAGGGCAAGGCTGGGGAAGGTGGGGGCAAAGGCGCTCCAGCCGCCCTGCTCGGGGATCGCACGGCTGTTGCGGCGCTGCAACAGGGTGGACCACTCCATCCCCACCGTCTCGACGATCAGGCCGATGCTCTGGAACAGATCGCTCGCCACCTCGGTCAGCGCGCGCAGGGCGGGGATATCCGTCGGGGACATCAGCAACACCGTCTCCCCGCCATAGCCGCTCTCCTGCACCAGCCGGCGGGAGAGTTCGATGTCGCGCGGGCCGGTCAGCGCCTCCAGCCCGAACGTGCCGGCATAGGGACTACCAGGCGGAAAGAAGCCGACGCCGGTCCTGGCCTGCTGCGGCTCGCTGGCCAGGGCGGCGGTCATGAACACCTGCTGGTCCAACGCAGGCAGGATCGCGCGCATCAGCCGGCGATTGCTGAATGGCGGGTTGAGGTGGTTGATGGCCAACAGCGGGGTCACGCCGCCCAGCGTGTTCGTCACCACCCGCAGCCCCGCCCCCTCGCGCAGCGCGCCCAGCATGTCCACCGGCGGATTGTCCCACCAGTCGGCCTCGCCGCGCAGCATCGCGGCCACCGCGGCGGCGGGATCGGCATAGGCCGCCCATTCCACCCGCTCCACCAGTGCCCGCTTCGGCCCGGCGGTGAAATCGACCGCGCCGGGGATCGGGTCATAGCGGGCGAACCGGGCATAGGCGGCGCGGCTGCCGGGCACAAAGGCATCCGGCAGAAAGCGATACGGCCCGCTGCCGATGATCTCCGCCACCGCCACCGTGGGATCGGTTGCCGCCAGCCGCTCGGGCATGACGAAACACAGGTCGCTCGCCAGCGCTGTCAGCATCAGCGGAAACGGGCGGAACAGGCGGATCGAAAACCGCCGGTCGTCCTCCGCCGTGATCGCCTCGGTACTGTCGAGCAGCCGGCGGCCGAAGGCGCGCCGCGCCCCCCAGCGGCGGATGGAGGCGACACAGTCGGCCGCCAGCACCCGGCTGCCATCGTGGAAGAACAGCCCCTCGCGCAGGGTGAAGCGCCAGACCAGCCCCTCGGCGGAAACCTCGTGGCCGGCCGCCATTTGCGGCTGCGCCTCGCCGGCGGTGGTCATGCCATACAGCAGGTCCCACACCATCATGCCGTGCACCCGCCCGACGGCCGAGGGAAGTGCCACGGGGTCGGGATTGACCAGCCCCGTTTCTGGAATGAAATGCAGCACATGCGCGGCGCTCGCGCCTGCGGGGCGCACCAATGCGCCACCCGCCATGCCCGCCAGGACCGCCCTGCGCTTCAACCGTTGCGCCATGCCATCAAGCCCCACTCGCGTGCCGGCGCACCCTAGCGCCCACCCCGCCCGCCGCCAACCCGCGACAGGCGCGCCAGGGTGGTTATAATCGCGACCCATCAAGGGAGTGTTGCCATGTCCGACGCGTTGACCCGGCTTTCCGCCACCGCCGCCGTGGCGGCCCTGCGCTCCGGCAGCGTCTCGCCGCTCGAGTTGATCGACGCCGCGGCGGCGCGCATCGCCGAGACGGATGGCGCGGTCAACGCCCTGCCAACCCTCTGTCTCGACCGGGCGCGCGAGCACGCCCAGGCCCTGATGGCCGGCCAGCGGCGGGAGGCGGAGGGCCAGCGCGGCTGGCTCGCCGGCCTGCCGGTGGTCATCAAGGACCTGATGGACGTCGCCGGCGTGCGCACCACCTACGGCTCGCCGCTCTATCGCGACCACGTGCCCACTGCCTCCCACCCCCTGGTGCAGCGGATCGAGCGGCTGGGCGGCATCGTCATCGGCAAGTCGAACACACCCGAGTTCGGCGCCGGCGGCAACACCTTCAACGAAGTGTTCGGCCGCACGCTGAACCCCTGGAACACCGCGCTGACCTGCGGCGGCTCCACCGGTGGTGGCGCGGTGGCACTGGCCACCGGCCAGGCCTGGCTGGCGCAGGGCTCGGACCACGGCGGCTCGCTGCGCGGGCCTGCGACGCTGTGCTCGGTGGTCGGGCTCCGGCCCTCGCCCGGCCGGGTGACGCGGGGCAGCTCGACCAACCTTTACTCGCCTTTGTCCGTCCAGGGCCCGATGGCCCGCAACGTCGCCGACCTCGCATTGTTCCTGGACACAATGGCCGGCCACGACCCGCGCGACCCGCTGACCTTCGACGCGCCGGGCGAAAGCTTCTCGGATGCGGTGGCGCGCGCGAAAGGCCCGCTGCGTATCGCCTTCACCGCCAATTACGGCGGCCGCCTGCCGGTCGAGCGCGAGACGCGGGAGATCTGCACCGCCGCCGTCCGCCTGTTCGAACAGGCCGGCTGCACGGTGGAGGAGGCGCATCCCGAACTCGGCCCGGTCGAGGATGTGTTCCTCGCCCTCCGCGCCCAGCAGTTCGTGGTAGACCGCGAACTGCAAATCGAAGCCAATCGCGCCGCCTTCAAGCCGGACATCATCTGGAACACTGAGCACGGCCTCAGCCAGACCCCGAGCCGCCTCGCCTGGGCCGAGCGCGAGCGGGCGGCGCTGTATCGCCGCTTCGTCACCTTCTTCGAACGCTACGACGTGCTGGTCACCCCTGGCGCCGCGACCCCCGCCTGGGATGTGGCCCTGCGCGCCCGCACCGAGGTCGATGGCGTGAAGCTGACCAACTACATCGCCGGCTCGGCGATCACCTCGGCGATCACCCTGACCACCTGCCCCGCCGTCTCCCTGCCCTGCGGCTTCGACAGGCATGGCCGCCCCGTCGGCCTGCAGATCATCGCCCCCGCCCGCGGCGAAGCACTCGCTCTGCAGGCGGCCGCCCTCTACGAGCGGCTGTCGGGCCTGGACCGGATGGTGCCGATCGATCCGCGGCCCGGCATCGTGCCGGCCGGCGATCTGTGAGCACCCAGCGCCGCCAGATCGCCGGGGTCTATCGCAGCCTGTCCGAACGCGGGATGAACGCCGGCACGGCGGGCAACGTCAGCGCGCGCACGCCGAAGGGCATGATCATCACCCCCACCGGCGTCACCGGCGCCGACGTCTCGCCCAAGGCGCTGGTGGCAATGACGCTGGATGGCCGCGTCGAGGGCCGGCTCCACCCCTCCTCCGAGTGGGAGATGCATGCCGCGATCTACCGGGCGGCGCCCGAGGCCCGCGCCATCGTCCACACCCATTCCGACCACGCGACCGCGCTCGCCTGCCTCGGCCTGCCGCTGCCGGCCTTTCACTACGCTGTGGCGAATTTCGGCGGGGAGGACGTGCGCATCGCCCCCTACGAGACCTTCGGCACCCCTGCCCTCGCCGCCGTCGCCGTGGCCGCCATCGCCGGCCGCACGGCCTGCCTGCTCGCCAATCACGGCATGATCTGCCACGGCAGCGATGCCGAGGACGCCTTGCGCACGGCGATCCTGTTGGAAACACTAGCGCGGCAATACCTGATCGCCCGCGCCGCCGGCGAGCCACGCCTGCTCACCGCCGAAGAGATGGCCGCCGCCCAGGCGCGCTACCGCAGCTACGGGCAGCAGCCCGCCAAGAAGGAGAAATGACGTGACCACTACCAACACCGTTCTCGCCAGGCTCGACGCCACCATCGGCGCCGCCCAGGCGCGCTGGATGGACTGGCTGCGCATCCCCTCCATCGCCGCCGACCCCGCGCATGACGCGGACACCCGTCGCGCCGCCGAGTTCGCCCGCCGCGACCTCGAAAGCCTCGGCTTCGTCGCCAGCTTGCGCGAGACCGGCGGCCACCCCGCCGTCGTCGGCCACCACCCTGGGCCGGGTGGGAACGCCCCTCACCTGCTCTATTACGGCCATTATGACGTCCAGCCCGCAGACCCGATCGAGCTGTGGAAGACCCCGCCCTTCGAGCCGACCATCGTTCCCGGCCCGCATGGCGACCGGGTCTATGCCCGCGGCGCCGTGGACGACAAAGGCCAGGTCAGCATGATCCTCGCCGCCTTCCGCGCCTGGCATGAAAGCACGGGCGGGCTGCCCTGCCGCATCACCGTTGTGCTGGAAGGCGAGGAGGAGACGGGCAGTGCCAACTTCAAGCCCTTCGTGAAGGCCAACCGCGACGAACTCCGCGCCGACATCTGCGTCATCTCCGACACCGGCATGTGGGACATCGACACCCCGGCGGTCTCCACGAGCCTGCGCGGCATGACCTACATGGAAGTCACCCTGAAGGCCGCCAGCCGCGACCTGCATTCCGGCATCTATGGCGGCTCCGCCCTGAACCCGATCAACGCGCTCACCGCCGCCCTCGGCCAGTTGCATGACGATACCGGCCGGATCCAGGTGCCCGGCTTCTATGACTGTGTGCAGGACATCTCGTCCGGCAAGGCCAACCAGTGGGCCTCGCTCGGCTTCGACGAGGCGAGCTTCCTCGGCGATATCGGCCTGACCACGCCGGTCGGCGAACAGGGTCGCGGCGGGCTGGAACGGCTCTGGGCACGGCCCACGGCCGACATCTGCGGCATCTGGGGTGGCTATTCCGGCCCGGGCACCAAGACGGTGATCGCCGCCCAGGCCTCCGCCAAGGTCTCCTTCCGGCTCGTCCCCGGCCAGGACCCGGCCGCCGTCGAGGCGGGGTTCAAGCAGTTCATGCAGGCCCGCGTGCCGGTGGACGCCAAGCTGGAATTCACCACCTTCGGCCTCTCCCCCGGCCTGGAGATGTCCACCGACACCCCCTACATGCGCGCCGCCGTCTCCGCCCTGGCCAGCGAATACGGCCGCCAGCCGGTGATGGCCGGCTGCGGCGGCTCGATCCCGGTGGTTGAGACCATCCAGAAGGAACTCGGCCTGGACTGCCTGCTCATCGGCTTCGGCCTGGACGACGACCAGGTGCATAGCCCGAACGAGAAGTTCGAAGTCCGCTGCTTCCACAAGGGCGCGCGCAGCCATGTGCGGCTGCTGGGCAACATCGCCGGGGTCTGAGGCCCGGCGAGGCAGGCAAAGCGGGGGGCACGCCCCCCGCGGTCAGCCCCGCAGCTTGAGCGTCCAGGTCTTGAGGGCGGTCATCAGGGTGCGGACGAAGTCGCGGGTGGGTTCGTCGGTCAGCTCGCCCTCGGCATTGAAGCGCTGGCCGGCATTGCCGATCAGCACCTGCGGCTGGACCAGCACCAGACCGTTGAGATTGCCGAGGATCTGGCGAAGGTGGAGCTGGGCGCGGATGCCGCCCAGCGCACCAGGGCTGGCGGACATGATGGCGATGGGCTTGCCGTCAAACGGCTGGCGCGGCGGGCGGCTTCCCCAGTCGATCGCGTTCTTCAGCACGCCGGAGATCGAGGCGTTGTATTCCGGCGTGACGATCAGCAGCGCGTCGGCCGCGCGCACCTTTTCGCGGAACGCTTCCACGCTGGCCGGCATCCCGGCAGCCTCCACGTCGCCGTCATAGAACGGCAGGTCGTTGATTTCGCAGGTCTCGACGGTCATTCCTTCGGGAGCCAGCCCGGCTGCGGCGGCCAGCGCCATGCGATTGAAGGAGGCCTTCCGCAGGCTGCCGGAAATGGCCAGAACCTTGATCGTATCGCTCATCTGATGCTCCGTTTCATGTTGCCGCAGAAATGGAGGCGCGGCCGTGCGATGTCAATTCCGACTCAAGGTGTCAGGTATTCCGCCAGCGCCGCCGTCACCACTTCGGTCGCCGCGAACAGGTCGGAGAGCTTGACCCGCTCATCGGCCCGATGGGCGTTGGCCTCCTCGATGCTGCGCGGCCCGGCGCCGTAGAGTACCACCGGCACCCCGGCGGCGGCATAGTGCCGGGCGTCGGTGTACAGCGGCACCCCGCCGGCGACGACCTCGGTGGCCAGTACGCGGCTGGCATGGCGGCAGAGGATCTCGACCAGCCGGGCACCCGCCGGCGTCGGCGTCAGCGGGGTTGCGAGCAGGATGCGCCGCACCTCCACCTTCGCCTCATAAGCGGCCGCAGCCCCGGCGATGACGCCGCGCAGCTCGCGTTCCACGCTGACCGGATTCTCCTCCGGCACGATGCGCCGGTCCATCCGGAAGGTGACGCGGTCGGGTACCACGTTGGTGTTGATGCCGCCGCTGATCAGCCCGATCGTCAGTTGCGGCGCGCCGATGCCCGGCACCTTGGATTCGCGCGCGGCCAGCCCGTTGCGCCAGGCGTAGAGCGTGTTGAGGATGGAGGTCGCCGCTTCCAGCGCGTCGATCCCCGTCCATGGCTTGGCTGCATGGGCGGAGCGGCCGGTGACCTCGACCTCCAGATGCAGGCAGCCGTTATGCGCCTCCACCACCTGATAGGAGAACCCGGCGCCCAGCGCGATATCCGGCTTGGACAGGCCGGAGGCCATCAGCAGCCCCGGCCCGATCTCGCCGCCGCTCTCCTCGTCCCAGGTGATGTGCAGTTCGACGGTGCCATGCGCGAGGCCGGATTGCTGCAACGCCTTCAGCGCGAACGCATAGGTGCAGATATCGGACTTCGAGACGGCCGCCCCGCGCCCGATCATCCAGCCGTCGCGGATTTCCGCGCCGTAGGGATCGGCACTCCACCCCTCGCCCGGCGGCACCACGTCGCCATGGGCGTTCAGCGCGATGGTCGGGCCGGGGCCGAAGCGGTGCCGGACGATCAGATTGGTGGCCGAGACCATGCCATGCTCCCGGCACAGCGCCGGCGGCACGGGGTGGCGTTCGACGGTGAAGCCAAGCCCTTCCAGCAGCAGCGCCGCCGCCTCGGCCGGGCCAGCACAATCACCGGCCGGGTTGTCGGAGGGAGTACGCACCAGGGCTGCAAGGAAATCAGTCTGCGCCTGCTGCTGCGTGTGCAGCCAGGCGGCGGCGGTCTCGGTCATGTCGGTCTCCGGGGATCAGGCGGGGATCAGGTCCCCTCGCCCTCCAGTTTCTGGCGCAGTTCAAGCATCCGTTCGGCCGCCCCGCTGGTGCGCGGCGCGATCTCCAGCACCTTCTCCCAGGCCTTCAACGCGCCTTCAAGGTCGCCGCGCTGTTCGGCGAGGCGGGAGAGGATCTTCAACGCCCCGAAATGCCGCGGCTCGCGCTTCAGCGCCTCCTGGATATCCACGAGCGCCGCGCGATACTCACCCAAAGCCACCCGGGCAGCGGCGCGGCGGGCGAAGCCTTCGGTGAAATTCGGCTCCAGCGTCAACGCCGCCTCGAAATCATCGAGCGCATCGGCTTCGGCGTTGTTGTTGAGGTTGCGCACCCCCCGCCCGATGAGGATGGCCGCCGCCGGCCCCGCCGCATTCACCCACGCCTGCCGCAGCTTCCCCTCGATCATCGCGGAAGCCTGCTCGGACGGCGCCTTGCGCAACGCATCCAGCATCGCCTCCGTCTCCGCCTGCTTTGGATCGGCGCGGGTCGGACCAGCGGGTGGGCGCGGCTGCGCAGCCGCGGGGGCGGCGAACAACAGGGCGGCGAGGATCATCGTGACGCGCATGGCTTAGAGTGCCGCGCGCGGCCGTGCTGGGCAAGCGGGAACCTAGGCGCGCAGCCCCGCCCATTCCATCACCTGCGTCTCCTGCCTTAACCGCAGGCGCCGGAAGTCCAGGGCCGCGAAGAGCTCATCAAGATCGGGCATCCTGTCCTGCGCGATCGGCAAGGAGGTACGGGCCTCCTCGGCGAAGCGGTCGCGCACGGCGGTATCGCCATGCAGATAGGCCGCTTCCCACCACGCCTGAATGCGGGGCCGCGCCTCCGCCAGGGCTGCCGCTCCTACGATCAGATCGCGTTTGTTGTGGCGATTGACGCTCGGGGAGGCTGGCAGCAGGTTCCAAAGATCGCCGCAGGGCCAAGCCGACCATGGCAGACAGTGGTCGATGTCCACCGCATCAACGCGCAGGGTCCTGCCCGACCACACGCAAGCGAGCGGCTCCCCCGACACAAGCCGGCGCTGGGCGATCTGGCGGACGAAGCCGGTATCCCGCTCCGGCTCCAGCCAGCGAAGGGCCGAGTGCACCGAATCCGCGCTCACATCCGCACCCGCGCGGGCAGCATAGGCCTGGATCATACGCACCCATTCGGCGATCAACATCGGCTCGATCCAGGCGGCCATGCGCCGCAGCGCCTGCCAGATGCCAAGCGGCACACGGGTGGTGCCGTACGCCCAGAGCAATTCGAGATCGACGACCTGGGAACCGGCGGCACGCGGCACCCGGCCATAGGCGGTCGGGAAGACTGGCCGGTTGTCGGCAAACGTCAGATGTGTCGCCGGCATATCGGCAATCACCCGCGCCGCATCCCCCAATGCGCGCCGCAGCGCCGCGCCCTCTGCGGCAGCAAAGGCCATCCCCGGGCGGAGGTCGTAGGGCGCGACACCGGAAAGCGCATGGAAGGCGGCCTTCACGAAACCCAGCCCCGGCCCCTGGCCCTGCGGCAGATGGCGCGCGAGCAGGGGCTTGTACATCCGCAGCCAGTACAGCGCGATCAGGCCCAGCGGCAGCTCGACCCCTCCCTCGGCCTCCCGCGCCACGTTCGGCGAGGCGTCCGCGATCCGGGCGATGCAGCGCAGCAAGGCGAGCTTGTAGGTGGACGACTTCTCCTGGTTGAGGATCACGCCCCGCAGCAGCGGCAGCGCCCCGGCGCCGTCGTCCGGCAGGTCCAGGATGACGGTCTGCCAGCGCACGTCGCTGCGCCCGCCGCGATCCTCCGCCCGCTCCGTGGCAACCCGCAGGGCAAGACCGTGATCAAGGCCGAGGCGCTCGACCTCATGCGCATCCACCGGCCACATCGGCCGGTCCTCGGGAGCCGGACCGTGGCGCAGCGTCAGCATCATCCGCCCGCCGGGCTTCAGCAGCGTGGCGAGCTTGCGCATCGCCCGTGGCCGATCCTCCGGGGGCATATGCATCCAGACGGCGCTGACCCAGATGAGGTCGAAGCCAAGGCCGAGGCGGTGGACATTGGCCAGCGCCGGCAACCGGTCGTCCACCCAGCGGATCAGCGGCGAGGGATGCCGCCGCATTGCCTCGCCGCGCAGGGCCGCCGCGGGTTCGACCGCCACGACCTCCCAGCCGCGCTGCGCGAACCAGGCGGCATCCCGGCCGCTGCCGGCGCCGACATCCAGCACCAGCCCGGGCGATGCCTGCAGGAACGGCAGCGCGCCCTGGTGGATGTCCTCGAAGCCGAAGGCGTCATAGGCCTCCGCAAACTCGCGGAAGCCGCGATGATAGGGGGTTACGGTATCCCAACTCATCCCGAAGCCGGAAGGGATGGCGGCCGCGGCCCGCCGGCCATCCAGTCGAGCAGCTCCACCGTGTGCACCACCGGCACGCCGCCCGAGAGCTGGGTGATGCAGCCGATATTGCCGGCGGCGATCAGGTCGGGCTTGGTCGCGGCGAGGTTCGCCAGCTTGCGCGCCCGCAGGTTCGCCGCGATTTCCGGCTGCATGATATTGTAGGTGCCAGCCGAACCGCAGCACAGATGCGACTCCGCCGGCTCCACCACGCGGAACCGGGCGGTGCGCAGCAGGTCCTTCGGCGCGGCGGTGATCTTCTGGCCGTGCTGCAGGGAGCAGGCGGCGTGGTAGGCGACCGTCAGCGCCGGCGCCGGCCGGGTGGGCTGGTAGCCGAGCCGCACCAGGAACTCCGTGATATCTGCCGCCTTCGCCGAGATAGCCGCCGCGCGGGCCGGCCAGTCGCCCGGCTCGCTGCGGAACATGAAGCCGTAATCCTTCACCGTCGTGCCGCAGCCCGAGGCGTTGACGATCACCGCATCGAGTTCCCCAAGCCCCTGCCAGGCGTCGATATTCGCCCGCGCACTCGCCATCGCCGGGTCGTGCTGGCCCATATGATGCGTCAGCGCCCCGCAGCACCCGGCCGATGGCGGCACCACCACCTCCACCCCCAGCCGCGTCAGCAGCCGGATGGTCGCAGCGTTGATCGCGGGGTCGAGCACCTGCTGAGCACAGCCGGCGAGCAGGGCCACACGCGCCCGCCGCGGCCCGACCGGCGCATGCACCCCTTGCACCCGCAGCGTCGTCAGCGGTGGCGGCCCCGCCGCCGGGGCGAGTTCCAGCAGCGCCCGCAGCCTGCGCACCGGCATTGCCTTACCCGTCAGCAGCCCCCGCAGCGGCCGCACCAGCGCCGCCCCCATCAATGCTGCCCGCATCAGCGCCGGGCGCGGCAGCACCGCCCCCAGCACCGCGCGCATCCAGCGGTCATGCCAGGGCCGCCGATAGGTCTCCTCGATACGCACCCGCGCATGATCGACCAGATGCATGTAGTTCACTCCCGACGGGCAGGTCGTCATGCACGACAGGCAGGATAGGCAGCGATCGACATGCCGCACCACCTCCTCACTGGCGGGGCGGCCGGATTCCAGCATGTCCTTGATGAGGTAGATCCGCCCGCGCGGGCTGTCCAACTCATCGCCCAGCAGCACGAAGGTCGGGCATGTCGCGGTGCAGAAGCCGCAATGCACGCAGGTGCGCAGCACCTGATTCGAGGCGGCGATGGCGGGGTCGCGAAGCTGGTCCGCGGTGAAATTCGTTTGCATTCAGGTCCCCGCGAAGATGCGGCCGGGATTGAGGATCGCGTCCGGGTCAAAGGCCGCCTTCACCCTCGCGGTGATGCGCGCCAGCGCCGGCGGCTCGGGCGGCACCACGTCCACCGCGCTGCGCAGGGCATCAGGCGCGCGCATCAGCATCCAGGTGCCGCCAGTGGCCCGCGCGGCGGACGTCACCGCCGCATGAGCAGCCTCGCCCGGCGGACCGGCCACCCAGATCAGCCCGCCGCCCCAGTCCATGAACCACGCGCAGCCCGCCGCTTCCACCGCCGCGGCCACCGCGGCCCCGGCCGAGGGACGCACCGAGACGCGCCACACCGCCTCCGCCCCGCCGGCGAAGGGCAGCACGTCGCGCACCGCCGCCCAGACCGCCTGGCTCGCCGCATCGTCCTGCATCTCGCAGGCGCCGAATTCCGCCAGATCGGCCCGCAGCCGGTTCTTGCGATACAGCACGGACGAGGCGAAATCCTCCAGCCGCACCAGCGTCACGTCCCCGCCGAGCCAGGCCAGCGCCGGCACCCGTGCGGCCGCCGCCGCCGGCAGATGCGCTGCACCCGACACCGCAAAGGGCGAGCCCAGCGCCGCCGACAATGCGGCCACCGCCCGCGCGGGGCCCAGCCCCTTGAACACCAGCGTCGCCCGCCGCTCCGGCACCGGCAGCACCTTCAGGGTCACCTCGGTCAGCACCGCCAGCGTCCCCTGGCTGCCCGCCAGCAGCTTGCACAGGTCGAGCCCGGTGACGTTCTTCAGCACCCGCCCGCCCGAGCGGATCGTCTCCGCCATGCCGTTCACCGCCCGCACGCCCAGCACGTGGTCGCGCATCGCCCCCCAGGCCACGCGCCGCGGACCCGAGAGATTGGCCGCCACCGCCCCCCCAAGCGTCGGCGCCGCCGCACTGCCCAGCAGCGCCGACAGATCGGGCGGCTCGGCGATCAAATGCTGGCCGTGTGCGGCCACCGCTGCCGCCAGCACATCCATCCGCGTGCCCGCTCGCGCCGAGATCACGAGCTCCTGCGGCGCGTGCAGAGTGATGCCGGTCAGCCCGGTGGTGGACAGCGTCTGCGCCGCCTGCACCGGGCGCAGCATGCCGAGCTTGCTGCCATTGCCACAGATGAGCAGGGGCGCGCGGTCGGCCCGCGCCGCCGCGATCGCCTCGACAACGCCGGCCTCATCCGTCGGAGCGATCATCGTGCTCATGCCGCCGCCGACAGTCCCTTGAGCGGAAACACCTTGTTCGGATTGAGCAGCCAGCCGGGATCGAAGGCGCTTTTCACTCGCCGCTGCTGGTCCAGTTCGATCTCGCTGAACTGCACGCCCATCAGGTCGCGCTTTTCCACCCCCACCCCGTGCTCTCCGGTCAGGCAGCCGCCGACCTCCACGCAGAGCCGCAGGATATCCGCCCCGAACGCCTCGGCCTTGTGGAAGCTCGCAGGGTCATTCGCGTCGAACATGATCAGCGGATGCAGGTTGCCGTCCCCGGCGTGGAAGATGTTGGCCACCTGCAAACCATACTCCGCCGACATCGCCGCAATCCGACCAAGCACGTCCGCCAGGCGCGAGGTGGGGATCGTGCCGTCCATGCACAGGTAATCTGGGCTGATCCGACCCACCGCGCCGAACGCCCCCTTGCGGCCCTTCCAGATCGCCAGCGACTCCTCGGCGGACTGGCTGACCTTCAAGCTGATCGGGTCGAAGCGGTTGCAGATCTCCTTGATCCGATCGAGCAACTCATCCTGCTCGGCGACGCTGCCCTCCACCTCGATGATCAGCAGCGCCTCGGCATCGAGCGGGTAGCCCGCATGGGCAAACGCCTCGCAGGCATGGATCGCCGGCCGGTCCATGAACTCCAGCGCCACCGGGATGATGCCGCTGCCGATGATCGCATCGACGCAGGCGCCGGCGACCTCATTGGCCCGGAACGCCGCCAGCATCGCCCGCGCCCCTTCCGGCCCGCGCAGGATGCGCACGGTCACCTCGGTGACGATCGCCAGCTGCCCCTCGCTGCCGGTCAGCAGCCCCAGCCAGTCATAGCCGGCGGCATCCAGATGCGCGCCGCCGATCTCAATGATCTCGCCTTCGACGGTTACGACCTTGAGGCCGAGCAGATTGTTCGCCGTCACCCCGTAGCGCAGGCAATGCGCCCCGCCGGAGTTCATGTTCACATTGCCGCCGATCATGCAGGCAAGCTGGCTGGACGGATCGGGCGCATAGAAGAACCCCTGCCCCGCCACCGCCTGGGTGATGCCGATGTTCGTCACTCCCGCCTGCACCACCGCCAGCCGGTCGGGATAGTCGATCTCCAGGATGCGGTTCATCCGCATCAGCCCGAGCACGACCGCATCGACCATCGGCAGCGCCCCGCCGGACAGCGACGTGCCCGCCCCGCGCGGCACCACGCGCACCCCCTCGGCATGGCAGAACGCCATCACCGCGGCGACCTGCTCGGTCGTCTCCGGCAGCACGACGACCAGCGGCACCTCGCGATAAGCCGACAGGCCATCGGTCTCGTACGGCTTCAGCCGCAGCGGCTCGGCGATCACCCCGGTCGGCGGCAGCAGTTCGCGCAACCCGGCAACGATCGCATCGCGACGCGCCAACACATCGGCTTTCGGTTCTGGCTGGGCAAGCATCGGACAGTCCTCCATCCGCATGTATCCAACGCGAAGCGCCCCGCGACAAGGCCGCGGGGCGCTTCAACGCAGACATCGCATACGGCGGGCGAGCCCGCCGGCCGGGATCAGCCCTGGCGGGCCTTCATCCGGGGATTCTTCTTGTTGATCACATAGACGCGGCCATGGCGGCGCACGACACGGCAGTTCTTGTCGCGAACTTTGGCCGACTTCAGGCTGTTGCGGATCTTCATGGCGGTAAACCCAATTGCGGAGCGGAGAGGGGCGGATACAGACCGGCCAGCACGAAGTCAAGCCGCGCACCCCGTTCTATCGCCCTGGCACGCCCCGATGGATGGCATGCCAGCGCATCAGCCGGATCGTGCCGGCATGCATCAGGCGCATCCGCCGGGTCCACATCTCCGCTTCCGTCACCATGGCCGCCGCCCGCGCCGGGCTTGGCCGCTCCTCGGCCAGGCGCCGCAGCAGCGCCTTCCAGCCGAGCACGCCGAGCTTCATATGCCGTGCGGACGTATCCTCGACGACTCGAACGTCGAAGCCCAGCCGGCCGAGGGCGCGGGTCAGCGCATCGGGTGCCGGCAGCACCGGCTCGCGCCCTTCCAGCGCGCACCAGGCCCGCACCGCGGCGTCGGCCGGGTCCAGCGGCTCGGGTGCCACCGTCTCCACGATGACGAGCTGGCCGTGCGGCTTCAGCGCCTCGGCCGCCGCCGCCAGCACCGGCGCTGCCACCGAGTCGCGGATGGCATCCAGCAACAGCCCGTGATGGAAGAACGCCGGACGGAACGCGGCCGCATGTGGGTCCCACCCCTCGACGGAGGCGCGCTTGGCCAGTGCCGTGCCCGCGCGCTGGATGCGCTGGGCCCCATGTGCGGCCAGTACCGGATCAGCCTCGTAGGCCGCCGTCCACACCCCCAGGCTGCTCGCCAGGCTCTGCGCCGGGG
>CAMCJI010000098.1 GCA_945874805.1 Asaia bogorensis
CGGCCGTGTGCTGGGCGTAGCCGGGCAGCATGGCGTCCAGCGTCGACTCGTAGTTGCCGACCAGCTGTGTCCAGCCGCAGAAGCCGCGGTCGAAATCGTCCAGCGCGATGATGCGAGGCAGGGGGTCGAAGCGGCTGAGCTGGGGGTCGGGATAATGCATGGCGCCCTCGATTTTTTGCGATCATGGCGCAGGCCGTACTGATTTGCGATGGATGCGCGGGCGAATTCGGCACACACTCGGCAAAAATAGGAGGGATGCCATGATCCACCGCAGAACCCTGCTCGCCGGTATCGCCGGCAGCACCCTGGCAGCACAGGCACGCGCGCAGGGGGTGACGGAGCTTACCATCCTCGCCCATCCGGTGATGCTCAACGTCAGCAAAGGCAGCCGTGCGGGCGACATCACCGAGGCCTGGCGCCAGCGCACCGGCATCAACGTCACCTGGGTGACGCTGGAGACCAACGCCTTGCATGAGCGGATGTTCCGCGAGGCGAGCCTGGACAAGACCAGCATCGACATCGCCTTCCTGGTCAACGCCCGCGCCGTGCCGCGGATTTCCGGGCTGTTCGAGCCGCTCGATCCCTGGATGGCCAAGCAGCCGGTCGAGGACTTCGAGGACATCTTCCCCGGCCTGCGCCGCGCCATGGTGTTTGACGGCAAGACGCTCGGCATCCCGTTCCGCCACTCCACCTCCGGCCTGCACTACAACGCCGAGCTGTTCGCCGAGCGGGGGGTCGCCGGGCCGCCGACGACGATGGAGGAGTTCGTCGAGATCGCGCAAAAGATGACCTACCGGCGCGCCGACGGGAGCCAAGTGAACGGATTTTGCATCTCCGGCGACAGCTATCCGAACATCGTGGACGTGGCGCGGACCTTCAACGGCGACTTCATCAATGCGGAGATGAAGGTCGTCGCCAACGAGGCGCCGATGGTGCGCGCGATCACCCTGCTGCGCGACTTCTACAAGGCCGGCGTGCTGCCGCGCAGCTTCACCACGGTGAAGGACGAGGACGTCAACACCTGGATGGCCACCGGCCGGGCGGCGATGACGATCAACGGGCTGAGCCGCACGCAGTTCTACAACGACCCGACGAAGTCGAAGTTCCCCGGCGCCTTCAAGGTGGCACCGGTGCCGATGACCGCAGCACTGAAATCGCAGTTCGAGGTGGCACCGGTGAAGACCGAGTTCTGGTCGATGGTGATGCCGAAGAACAGCCAGAAGAAGGAGGCCGCCTGGAGCCTGATCGCCGATCTCGCCAGCAAGGCCAACACCACCAAGGCGGCGATCAACGGCAACGGGCCGATCCGCGCCTCGACCTATGCCGACCCGCAGGTGCAGGCGCGGTTGCCGTACTCGGCGGTGGAGGCCTCGGTGCTGCGCTACGCGCGCATACCGCTGCCCGCGTTCGACAATGCGGCGAAGGCGGCGGACATCTTCGTCGAGCAGATGCAGGCGGCCGTGCTGGGCATGAAGGAGCCGCAGGCGGCGATGGATGAGGTCACCCGGCGCGTGCAGCCGCTGGTGGGCTGACGTGATGGCGCTCCGCCCGCCGGAGGGGCTGGCGGCGAGCCTGCCGCGGGTGGTGCTGGGCAGCTTCCCGACGCCGCTGGAAGCCGCCCCCCGGCTCTCGGCGGCGCTGGGCAGCGAGGTGTGGATCAAGCGCGAGGACCTCAGCGGCCTGGCACTCGGCGGCAACAAGACGCGGCAGCTGGAGGCGTTGATGGCGGCTGCCCTCGGCGAGGGGGCGGACTGCATCGTCGCCACCGCCGCCGCGCAGTCCAACTTCTGCCGCACCGTGGCGGCGGCGGGGGCGAAGCTGGGGCTGGATGTGCATCTGCTGCTGCGCGGGCCGTCCAACCTGGAGGACAGCGGCAACCTGCTGCTCGACCGGCTGCTAGGGGCGGAGATCAGCTTCACCCCGATCCTCGACCCCTATTCGGCCGAGATCGCCGCGACGCTGGCGGGCATCGTCGCGCGGCTGCGGGCGGCGGGGCGGCGGCCGCATCTGCTGCACATGGCGGGTGCGGCGGCGGCACGGGGGGCGGCGGCCTATGTGCCGATGGCCGAGGAGCTGCTGGCGCAGTTCGGTGCGCTGGGCATCCGGCCCGATGGCATCTGCATGGTTGCGAGTTCCGGCCTCTCGGCGGCGGGGCTGGCGCTGGGGTTGCGGGCGGCCGGCGCGGATATCCCGATCCTCGGCATCTGCGCGCAGAGCCCGGCAGAATTTCTGCACCCGCTGATCCTCCGCCGGGCGGAGGAGGCAAGCGAGCTGCTTGGCCTCTCCACCCATGTCACCGCGTCCGACGTCGAGCTGGAGGAGGGGTTCATGGGCCCCGGCTACGGCATAGCCGACGTGGCGACGCTGGCGGCGATGGACCTTGCGGCCCGGACCGAGGCGCTGATCCTCGACCCCGTCTATACCGGCAAGGCGATGGCCGGGCTTGCCGCGCACGCGCGCGCCGGGCGCTGGCGGGAGGGCGGCGTGGTGTTCATCCATTCAGGCGGGGCGCCCGGGCTGTTCGCCTATGGCGGCGCGCGCCTGGCTCAACATCGACAGGAAGCCTGAATGTCGCGTGCCGATCTGGCGATCACCGACGTGATCGCCCACCCGCTGACCTGCCGCATCGCGGTGCCGCAACGCACCGGCGCGCAGGATTTCGCCGCCATGTCGATCGTGCTGGTGGAAATCCGCACCGATGCGGGCATCACCGGCTATGGCGAGTGCCTCGGCCGATTCGCGCCGACCGCCTATGCCGGGGTGGTGGAGCATCTGCTGGCCCCGCTGCTCATCGGCACCAACCCGCTGGATATCCAGCGGCATTTCGAGCGGATGCGCAAAAGCCTCAGCGGCCGGTCCGGCGGCATGCTGATGGAGGCGATCGCGGGGGTGGATATCGCGCTGTGGGATATCGCCGGGCACGTCGCCGGCCTGCCGGTGCACCGACTGCTCGGCAGTACCGGGCGGACGCATATCACCGCCTACGGCTCCTCGGTGAACTGGCTGGAGGATGCGGTGGCGCGGGCTGATACGGAGGCCTTCCTCGCCGCCGGGCTGCGCAGCATCAAGGTGAAGATCGGCAATCCGGTGGCCCAGGCCGCCGCGCGCATCCGTCTCGTGCGGTCGATCGCCGGGCCGGATGTGAGCCTGAGCGTCGACTCGAATGCGGTCTATTCGCTCGACGACGCCGTGCGCGTCGGGCGGGTGCTGGAGGAGCAGGATTACCTGTGGTTCGAGGAGCCGATCGCCGCCGAGGATATTCCCGGCTACCGCCATCTGCGCCGGCATCTCGATGTGCGGTTGGCGGCGGGCGAGCAGGATTTCACCGTCGCCCAGTCCCGCGACCTGATCGCCGAGCGGCTGGTGGGCGTGATCCAGCCGGATGTGGCGCGGTCCGGCGGGATCAGCGAGACACGGCGGATCTATGATCTCGCGCATGCCTTCCACGTCGAATACTGCCCGCATGTCGGCTGGTCCGGGGGCGTGTGCCTGGCCGCCAGCCTGCAACTGGCCGCCGCCGCACCGAACGTGCTGATGCTGGAATACATGCTCTATCCCAATCCCCTGCGCGATGAACTCACCACAACGCCGGTCGGCCAGCTGGAGGATGGTGCGGCGGTGATCCCGCAGGCGCCGGGGTTGGGCATTGCCATCAACTGGGACACGGTGGCGCGGTATCGCGTGGCATGAAGCGCTCAGCGACGCCCTGGCTGCTGGTGGCACCGGCGCAACTGCTGCTGATCGGGGTGATCGGCCTGCCGTCGCTCTATGTGATGTGGCTCAGCCTGACGCAGTCGAGCTACGGCCAGGCGCCGGTCTGGGTGGGGCTGCGCAATTACGAGACGGTGCTGAGCGATCCGTATTTCTGGCGGGCGCTGTGGAACACGCTGATCGTCGTCAACATCGTTGTTTACGGCGAGCTGGTGCTGGCGCTGGCCATCGCCGTGCTGTTCGCTGGCGGAGTGCCGATGCGCCGGGCGATGATCGCGGTGGTGCTCGCCCCCTATGCGGTCAGCGAGGTCGTGGCCGTCATGGTCTGGAGCTACCTGATGGAGCCGGATATCGGGCCGCTGACGCATGCGCTGGATTGGCTCGGCCTGCCGCCACTCGACTGGGCGATCCGGCCCTCGCACGCGCTGGGGCTGGTGGGGATCATCAATGTGTGGATGCACCTGCCGTTCACATTTATCCTGCTCTACACAGGATTGCTGGCGATTCCGGCGGAGCTGTATGAGGCCGCGCGCATCGACGGGGCCGGGCCCTGGACGGAGTTCCGGCGGATCACCCTGCCGATCCTGATGCCCTCGATCCTGGTGGCGATCCTGTTTCGGATCATCTTCGCCTTCCGCATGTTCTCCGAGGTCTGGCTTCTGACCCAGGGAGGGCCCGCACGGCAGACGGAAGTGGTGGCGCTGTATCTCTACGTCACCGGCTTCCGCTACGGCGATTTCGGCGGGGCGGCGGCGATCGGGGTGCTGATGCTGCTCGGCTCGCTGGCGCTGTCGGTGTTCTGGCTGCGGCGGGCGTATCGCGGGATGTTCGCGAATGCGTAGGCGGGTGCATGTGCGCGCGCTGCGGGGGATGGCGCTGCTGGCCGTGTGTGTCTGGTCGCTGCTGCCGATCGCGGTGGTGGTGCTGTTCTCCCTGCGGCCGGCGCGCGAGCTGTTCACCTGGCCGCTGCCGCTGTGGTCGGCGCCGACCTTCGAGAACTATGTCGGGCTCTGGGCGCGTTGGCCGGGGTTTCGGGTGCAGCTGCTGAACAGCCTGATCGTCGCCGGCGGGGCGACGCTGCTTGCGATCACCGTCTCCACCCTGGCGGGCTTCGGCTACTCCCGCTGGCGGGGGAAGTGGCTGACAGCATCGGCGTTCTTCACGATACTGGTGCGGCTGTTCCCGCCGATCGTGGTCAGCCTGCCGCTGTTTCCGCTGGCCAATGCGCTGGGTCTCAACGACACGTGGCTGGTGCTGATCCTGCTCTATGCGACGTTCTACGCCTCGCTCGGCACCTGGGTGATGAAGGCGACGATCGACCAGATCCCGCGCGAGCTGGACGAGGCGGCGCGGGTGGATGGCGCGGGCACGCTGGGCATTCTGCGCCACGTGATCCTGCGGCTGGCGGCACCTGGCATGGTGGCGACGGGGGTCTTCGTCGCCGTATATGCCTGGAACGAGTTCCTGTTCGCCTTCCTGTTCACCACGACGCGGGCAAAAACCGGCCCCCTGGCGATTGCCGAGATGATCGGCTCGGTGGAGAGCAGCGACTGGGGCGTGCTGTTCGCGGCGGCGACCGTGCAGCTGGTGCCCATCCTGATCGCCGTGTGGCTGTCGCAACGCTACCTTATCGCCGGCCTGGCTGCCGGTTCCGTCAAAGGTTGAGGAAGGAAAATCCCATGACCGTTTCCGCCGCCACGCTGGACATCCTGCGCCGCGTCAGCACCGCGACACTGACCTCGCAGATGCTGAAGCAATACGGTATGCGCACCCGCACGGTGCAGGGCGCGCGGCCGGCCTCGCTCGCCAATTGCCGCTTCGTCGGCCCGGCCTATACCCTGCGCTACGGCCCGGCGCGCGAGGACCTGCAGAAGCTCTCCAGCACGCTGCATCCGGACAACCCCACCAAGGCACTGATCGAGATGATGCCGGCCGGCGGGGTGGTGGTGATCGACATGATGGGCAGCACGGCCGGCGGCGCGCTCGGCGATGTGCTGGTGGCCCGCCTGATCGCCCGCGGCGTGGCCGGCGTGGTGGCGGACGGGGCGATGCGGGATGCTGGGCCGCTGGCGAAGATGTCGATGCCGATCTTCTGCCGCGGCTTCACCGCACCGCCGAGCTTCAACGGTCTGCTCGCGTTGGAAACGCAGGTGCCGATCGGCTGCGGCGGGGTGCTGGTCTATCCCGGCGATATCGTGGTGGCCGATGAGGACGGCGCTATCGTCATCCCCGCCGGCATCGCCGACGGCATCGCGGCGGCCGGGCTGGACCAGGAGGAGATGGAGGCCTGGATCAAGCAGCGCGTGGAAGCCGGCCACGGCATCGACGGGCTGTATCCGCCGAACGAGGCGACGATTGCCGAATACCGGGCGTGGCGGGCGGGGCAGTAGCCCCGCCCGGATCGCGGCTCAGGCTTCGGTCTTGATGCCCTTTTCGGCGAGCAGGCTGGTCAGCTCGCCGGACTGGAACATCTCGGTGACGATGTCGCAGCCGCCGATGAACTCGCCCTTGACGTAGAGCTGCGGGATCGTCGGCCAGTTGGAGAAGGACTTGATGCCGTCGCGCAGCTCGGCATCCTCCAGCACGTTGGCGGTTTTGAACGGCACGCCGACGTGGTTGAGGATCTGCACCACGCGGGCGGAGAAGCCGCATTGCGGGAACATCGCCGTGCCCTTCATGTAGAGCATGACGGGGTTTTCGGTGATCTCGGCCTCGATGCGCTGATTGGCGGACATGGTGCGTTTCCTCTTTTTTCAGGGAGCGGAAGTGGTCAGGGCCAGGGCGTGCAACTCGCCCCCCATTCGGCCGCGCAGGGCGGCATAAACGAGTTGGTGTTGCTGCACGCGGGACTTGCCGCGGAAGGCCTCGCTGGTCACGCGGGCGGCGTAGTGGTCGCCGTCACCGGCGAGGTCCTCGATGACGACGACGGCGTCGGGCATGGCGGATTTGATCAGGGCTTCGATCTCGGCGGCGTGCATGGCCATGGCGTCAGGCTCCGTTCATCCAGGCGGGGAAGAATCGCGCATGCGCTTCCCGCAATTCGGCAACAGACATGGTGGCGCCCCCCGGCAGTGTCAAATCCCCCCCGCCAGAGCGGCCGAGGGTCAGGGCGGGGATACCGGCGCCAGCGGCGGCGGTGAGCAGGGCAGGGGCGTCGGCCACGGCCAGGATGTAGCGGGCCTGGTCCTCGCCGAACCAGAAGGCGTGGTCGCCATCGGCCGTCAGCGCCGCGCCGCAATCCCCGGCGAGGGCCATGTCGGCGATGGCGCAGAGCAGGCCGCCGTCGGAGAGGTCGTGGCAGGCGGCGACGTGGCCCGCGAGGATCTGGGCGCGGACGAAATCACCGTTGCGGCGTTCGGCGGCGAGATCGACCGGCGGCGGCGGCCCGTCCTCCCGCCCGGCGATCTCGCGCAGCCAGAGCGACTGGCCGAGCCAGCCGGCGGTGGCGCCGATCAGCACGAGGTCATGGCCCGGCGCGAGGGCGAGGCCGACGGCCTGGGCCGCATCCTCCAGCACGCCGAGGCCGCCGATGGCCGGCGTCGGCAGGATCGGGCGGCCCTCGGTTTCGTTGTAGAGCGAGACGTTGCCGGAGACGACGGGGAAGTCGAGTGCGATGCAGGCCGCCGCCATGCCGCGGATGCTCGCCGCGAACTGCCCCATGATGCGGGGCTTTTCGGGGTTGGCGAAGTTCATGTTGTCGGTGATCGCCAGGGGCAGCGCGCCGGTGGCGGTGATGTTGCGCCAGGCCTCGGCGACGGCTTGGGCGCCGCCGGCCTCGGGGTCGGCCAGCACGTAGCGCGGCGTGCAGTCGGTGGTCAGGGCCAAAGCACGGGTGTAGCCGTCGAGCCGGACGATGGCGGCATCCGCTGCACCGGGGCGCTTGACGGTCTGGCCGCCGACGGTGCTGTCGTACTGGTCCCACACCCAGGCGCGCGAGCACAGGTCGGGGCAGGCCATCAGGGTGAGCAGCGCGGGCAGGATGCCGGCGGGGTCGGCGACGGGGCCGAGCGGGGCGCGCTTCGGCGTCTCCTCTGTGGGGCGGTGGTAGAGCGGCGCCTGCTCGGCCAGCGGGTCGAGCGGGATGTCGGCTTCGACGATGCCCTTGTGCTTGACGACGATGTGGCCGGTTTCGGTCAGGTGGCCGATCACCGCGAAATCCAGGTCCCATTTCTCGAAGATAGCGCGCGCCATGTCTTGCCGGTCCGGGCGGAGGACCATCAGCATGCGCTCCTGGCTTTCGGAGAGCATCATCTCATACGCCGTCATCCCCGGCTCGCGCTGCGGCACGTGGTCGAGGTCGAGTTCGATGCCCACCCCGCCCTTGCCGGCCATCTCCACCGAGGAGGAGGTGAGGCCGGCCGCGCCCATGTCCTGGATCGCCACAATGGCGTCAGTGGCCATCAGTTCGAGGCAGGCTTCGATCAGCAGCTTTTCGACGAAGGGGTCGCCGACCTGCACGGTGGGGCGCTTCTCCTCCGAGTCCTTGCCGAATTCGGCGGAGGCCATCGTGCGCCGTGGATGCCGTCGCGCCCGGTTTTGGAGCCGACATAGACGACGGGATTGCCGATGCCGGCGGCGGCCGAGAGGAAGATTTTGGTCTTGTCCGCAATGCCCACCGTCATCGCGTTGACCAGCGGGTTGCCGTTGTAGGCCGGGTGGAAGTTGATCTCGCCGCCCACGGTGGGCACGCCGACGCAGTTGCCGTAGCCGCCGATGCCGAGCACCACGCCATCGACGATCCGCTTCGTGCGCGGCAAGGCGGGGTCGCCGAAGCGCAGTGCGTTGAGGTTGGCGACCGGCCGCGCACCCATGGTGAACACGTCGCGCAGGATGCCGCCGACGCCGGTGGCGGCCCCCTGGTAGGGTTCGATGAAGCTGGGGTGGTTGTGCGACTCCATCTTGAAGATCGCCGCCAGCCCGTCGCCGATATCCACCACGCCGGCGTTCTCGCCCGGGCCATGGATCACCCAGGGCGCTTTCGTCGGAAGCGTTTTAAGCCAGACGCGCGAGGATTTGTAGGAACAGTGCTCCGACCACATCACGCTGAACACGCCGAGTTCGGTGAGCGAGGGCGTGCGGCCCATGATGTCCAGCACGCGCTGGTATTCCTCCGCCGAGAGGCCGAATTCGCGGGCGAGGGCTTGGTTGACGTCTCGGGTCAATGATCGGTCTTTCGTCAGGCGGCCAGGGCCGCGGCCAATCCGTCGAACAGCGGTTTGCCGTCCGTGCCGCCCATCAGCGGGTCCACCAGATCCTCGGGGTGCGGCATTAGGCCGAGCACGCGCAGGTTCGCAGACGCGATGCCGGCGATGTTGCGGCGGCTGCCGTTGAGGTTGGCGGCATTCGTGATCTCGCCGGCGGCCGTCGCGTAGCGGAAGATGACGCGGCCTTCGCCCTCCAGCCGGTCGAGCGTGGCGTCATCAGCGAAGTAGTTGCCGTCGCCATGCGCCATCGGCGCGCGGAACACCTCGCCCTGCTGGTAATGGCCGGTAAACGCCGTGTCGGCGCGTTCCACCCGCAGGTGGCAGTCCATCGACAGGAAGCGCAGCCCGGCATTGCGCAGCAGCGCCCCCGGCAGCAGCCCGGCCTCGGTGAGGATCTGGAAGCCGTTGCACACGCCCAGCACATGCCCGCCGCGCGCGGCATGGGCGATGATGCCCGGCATCACCGGGGACTGGGCGGCCATCGCGCCGCAGCGCAGATAGTCACCGTAGCTGAAGCCGCCGGGGATGGCGATCAGGTCGAGCCCCGCGACATCCGTCTCCTTGTGCCAGATCATCCGCGGCTTGTGGCCGGTCGAGCGTTCCAGCGCGATGGCGAGATCGCGCTCGCGGTTGATGCCGGGGAAGACGACAATGCCGGCCTTCATCTCACGCGACCTCGACGGAGAAGCTCTCGATCACCAGATTTGCCAGCAGTTTGCGGGCCATCTCCTCGGCCTGGGCCTTCGCGGCGGCACGGTCGGTGGCGGCGAGTTCGAGCTCGATCACCTTGCCCATCCGCACTTCGCCCACGCCCTCGAAGCCGAGGGTGCCGAGCGCCTGGCCGATCGCCTTGCCCTGCGGGTCCAGCACGCCGGCCTTCAGCATCACCGTCACAACCGCCTTCACTGCATAACCTCCGGTCCCTTCATGTCGCGCACGCCCGCCTCCGGCAGGATCCCCAGCCGGCGGGCGACTTCCTGATATGCCTCCTCGACCTTGCCGAGGTCACGGCGGAAGCGGTCCTTGTCCATCTTCTCGCTCGTCTTGCTGTCCCACAGGCGGCAATTGTCCGGGCTGATCTCGTCGGCCAGCACGATCCGCATCTCCTCGTTCTCCCACAGGCGGCCGAACTCGATCTTGAAATCGACCAGCGTGATGCCGACGCCGAGGAATAGGCCGGTGAGGAAGTCATTGATCCGCAAGGTGAGCGCGACGATATCGTCCATGTCCTGCACCGCCGCCCAGCCGAAGCAGGTGATGTGCTCCTCGGACACCATCGGGTCGCCGAGCGCGTCATTCTTGTAGTAGTACTCGATGATCGAGCGGGGCAGGCGGGTGCCCTCCTGGATGCCCAGGCGCGTGGAGAGCCCGCCGGCGGCAACGTTGCGCACCACCACTTCCACGGGGATGATCTCCACCTCGCGGATGAGCTGCTCGCGCATGTTCAGGCGGCGGACGAAATGGGTGGGGATGCCGATTTCCCCCAGCCGCACCATCAGATACTCGCTGATGCGGTTGTTCAGCACGCCCTTGCCGGTGATCGTGCCCTTCTTCTGGGCGTTGAACGCGCTCGCGTCGTCCTTGAAATACTGGACGAGCGTGCCGGGTTCCGGACCCTCGAACAGGATCTTGGCCTTGCCTTCATACAGCTGCCGGCGCCGGGCCATGCGCATCATCTCCATTGCTGCGCCGCAACGCGCCGCGCGGGCCGGGTATAGCAGCCCACCCCGGCCGATGCCACGCCCCCCCGGCAAGGCAGGTGCCAGCCTGCATGGTACCGCTACCCAACCACCCGGGAATCGCGCTACGCTTGCGCATCAAAGGCCGTAGAGCCGAACACCGGAGGAGACCCCAGATGCGCCGCCGCCATTTCCTTGCCGCCGCCACCGCAAGCCTGGCCGCCCCAAGCCTGTCGCTCGCCCAGCCGAACAGCGTCATCCGCTACGTGCCGGCGGCCGACATCGCCTCGCTCGACCCGATCTGGACCACCGCCTCGCAGACCCGCGATCACGCGCTGATGGTCTACGACATGCTCTACGGCCTGGACGACTCGCTGACCCCCCAGCCCCAGATGGTGGAGGGCCATGTCGTCAGCGAGGACGGCCGCCGCTGGACGATGACGCTGCGCCCCGGCCTGCGCTTCCACGACGACACGCCGGTGCTGGCGCGCGACTGCGTCGCCTCGATCCAGCGCTGGTGGGTGCGCGACAGCTTCGGCCAGGCGGTGCGCAACGTCACCGACGAGGTCTCCGCCCCGGACGACCGGACGATCCTATGGCGGCTGAAGGCGCCGTTCCCGCAGCTTCCCGCCGCGCTGGCCAAGTATTCCGCGCCGCTGTGCATCATCATGCCCGAGCGCCTCGCGCAGACAGATCCGTTCAAGCAGGTGACCGACCCCACCGGCTCCGGCCCGTTCCGCTTCCTCGCCGCCGAGCGGGTGCCCGGCGCGCGCATGGCCTATGAGCGCTTTGCCGGCTACGTGCCGCGCTCCGGCGGCGCGATCGAGGGCAGCGCCGGGCCGAAGGTCGCGCATTTCAACCGCGTCGAGGTGCTGGTCATCCCGGACGGCGCCACCGCATCGAACGCGCTGCAACGCGGCGAGGTGGATTTCCTGCGCTGGCCGCTGATCGACCTCGTGCCGGCGCTGAAGAAGGCGCCCGGCGTGGCCCTGCGGATCATGGAGCCGCTGGGGCTGATCGGGAAGTTCCGCTTCAACCACCTGCACGCCCCGTTCGACAACGTGGCGGTACGCCGCGCGATCCTGCCGGCCTTCACCCAGTCCGAATACATGCTGGCCGCCAACGGCGAGGACCGCACGCTCTGGCGCGACGGTGTTGGCTATTTCACGCCCGGCACGCCGATGGCGTCCGATGCGGGGATGGAGGCGCTGACCTCCAAGCGCGACCTCGCCGCCGCCAAGCGCGCTCTGGCCGCCAGCGGCTACAAGGGCGAGCGCACCGTGGTGATGCTCCCCACCGACTTCCCGATCTACAAGGCGATGGCTGAGGTTTCCGGCCAGTTGCTGAAGGAGATCGGCTTCAACGTCGATATCCAGGCGATGGACTGGGCGACCGCGATGCAGCGCCGCGCCAAGCCGGAGCCGGTGGAGCAGGGCGGCTGGAGCATCTTCCACACCGGCTGGGGCGGGGCGGACGAGCTCAACCCCGTCTCCAACGTGTGGCTGCGCGGCAACGGCAAGGACGCGGCGCCAGGCTGGCCGAATTCGCCGGAGATCGAGGCGCTGCGCAATGCCTGGCTGGCGGCGCCGGACGTGGCAACGCAAAAGCGCCTGGCCGCGGATATCCAGCGCCAGGCCTTCATCGACGTGCCCTACCTGCCCACCGGCCAGTTGTTCACCCCGGTGGCGCACCGGGCGGACATCACAGGCTGGCTCAGCGGCCTGCCGGCATTCTGGAACATCCGGCGCGGTTAGCTCTTGCGGCCAGACTGTGAGGCGAAGGCCCCGGCGAGCACGGCGGCCAGCAGCACCGGCAGCTTGTAGCGGCGCAGCAGCGGCTCCAGTTCCGCCAGCCCCAGGGCGGCGGGAGGGGGCGGCGGCGGGGCTGCGGCCGGGCGGGCGAGCAGCAGCGCGCCCGCGCACATCGCGGCGAGCAGCAGGCCGAGCACCAGCGTGGCGGCCGGGGCGCCGATCTCGGGAGCGATCTGCAGCCACAGCGCGGCCAGCAGACAGGTGAGCGCTGCCAGCCCGGCGATGCCAGCGGCGGCGAGGGCGGCCGTGCGGCGTGCCGTGCGGGCCAGCGCGCGGCTGGCCCCCGCCATGCCGCCGGCTCGCGCCAGCGACAAGGCGAGTCCGATGAGCGGGTTCACCGCGCCATCAGGCGGCCGCCGATCCAGCCGATGGCGACCGCGATCAGCAGGGCGGCGACAGGCTGTTCCTCAACCTGGCGGCCGATCGCGTCGCCCGCCTTGGTGCCTTCCGTGGTGACGGTGCGGAACAGCCGGCGCGCGCCGTCGTCCACGCTGGCGGCGGCGGCCTGGGCGCCCTGCGAGGCGCCGTTGCCGAGGTTTTCGATCAGGCTCGCCATGTCCCGGCGCAGCGAGGCGAGGTCGGCCTGCAGGGCGGCGAGGCCGGGCTCGAATGATGTCTGGTTGCTCATATGCGGTTTTCCTGGATCGGCGACGGTGGGAGAGGTCCCGTTTGCGCACTTCCCCAAACTACGGGAGCGATGTGCGGCGCTGGCAGTATCGGAAACTACCCAGAGCCGAACATGCTGAATTCGTGCCGGGCGGTGGCGCACACGTGCTAGTAACAACCTGCAAGCCGCCGCCATTTGCGCGCGGGTACCGATGTGGAAATCCCCGATGCCGGATCGCGATACGCAGGCCGAGCCGGCAGAGCCGGACGACGGCACTGCCGCCGACAGCGCCGACCGGCCTGCAAAAGGGCTGCGCCAACCCGATATCCTGGGCGAAATCATCTCCTTGCTGCATGAACGCACCGCCTGCGACTTCAGTTACTACAAGCCCGGCACCCTGCGCCGGCGCATCGAGCGGCGGATGGTCACGCACGCCATTCCGGCCTCGGATACGGCGGGCTATCTCGACTTGCTGCGCACCGATCCCGAGGAGCCGGCGATCCTCTCGCGTGATCTGCTGATCCACGTCACCTCGTTCTTCCGCGACGAGAAGGTCTTTGCGCAGCTCGAGGCGGAGCTCATCCCGGAGATGCTGCGCGCGTTGCCCGTCGGCCAGTCCCTGCGGGTCTGGGTGGCCGGTTGCAGCACGGGGGAGGAGGCCTACTCCCTCGCCATGCTGCTGCGCGAACAGATCGGAGCCGCCCAGCGCGAGGTGACGCTGCAGATCTTCGCCACCGACGTCGACCCCGCCGCCATCGCCTTTGCGCGTGACGGCCTCTACCCCGCGGCAATCGCGGCGGTGGTCCCGGCGGCGCGGCTGGCCCGCCATTTCACTTCCGGCCCCGGTGGCTATCGGGTGAATACCGACCTGCGCGCCTCCGTCGTGTTCTCCGTCCACAACCTGCTGCTGGACCCGCCACTGGCACGCATGAACCTGCTGTCCTGCCGCAACGTGCTGATCTATCTGCGGGCCGAGGCGCAGGCCAAGGTCATCGCCCTGTTCCATTTTGCCCTGCACAAAGGCGGGCTGCTGCTGCTCGGCGGGGCGGAGACGGTGGGCAATGCCGATGACCGGTTCCAGGTGATCTCCAAGCCTGGCCGGCTGTACCGCAACCTCAGCCGCGTCCGGCCCGGCGACGCGCTCGTCGCCGATACCGTGCAGGGCTTCCGCCCGTTCACCGCCTCGCAAAAGGAGCAGCCGCCGATGCGTCCCTCGGTCATGGCCGAGCTTTGCCGCCGCTTGGTGCTGGAGGCTTTCGCCCCCGCTGCCATTCTGATCAATCACCGCAGCGAGATGCTGTATTCCCTCGGCCCGACGGACCGCTACCTGCGGGTCGTCCCCGGCCATCCCTCGCTCGACATGCCGGCGATGGCCCGCCAGGAGGCGCGGACCCGCCTGCGCAACGCCATCGCCGAGGTGATCCACACCGGCCGGCACGTCAGTGTGCCCGGCGGCCGCCGCAGCGCCGAGGGCCAGACCCAGACCTTCAACATCGACGTCCGCCCGGTGCGCAGTGAGGGCCGCGACCTGCTGCTGGTCGCCTTCATCGATACCCCGGCCCCGCCGCCTCC
>CAMCJI010000099.1 GCA_945874805.1 Asaia bogorensis
CGTCACCGACTACGAAACCACCCTCCTCCGCCGCGCGCTCGCCGAATCCCACCAAAACCAACGCGAAGCCGCCCAACGCCTCGGCCTCACCTACCACCAGTTCCGCCACCTCCTGCGCAGCCGCGGCCTCAACAAATAGGGCGGAGGAAGGCACCCACCAAAAACCCCTTGCCGTAACTAACATAGTTAGTTATAGCCCACCCATGTCCCTCCTCTCCCCCCTCGCACGCAGCTTCGCTCCGGCCATCAAGGCCATCTGCGCGCTCATCGCCCACCACGCCGGCCTGGACCGCCGGCTCTCGCCCATCGTGCTGATCGTCTGGGGCCGCCTGAACCGCACTCTCACCCGGCTGGACCGGCTGATCGCCCGCTGGCAGGCCGGCACCCTCCGCCCGCCCCGGCCAAAGCCCACCACCCCCCGCACGCCCGTCACCCGGACTCCGCCCGCGACAAAGGTTCCCACTGAAAAAGCCTGGCTGCTCCGGCTGATCCCGCACGCCGGCCAGCACCACGGCCACGTCGAAACCATTGTGAATAATGCGGAACTCGCCGCCCTGGTCGCCGCCGCCCCCCAGGCCGGCCGCCTGCTGCGCCCACTCGCGCGGATGTTCGGCATCCCCCTGCCGGCCCACCTCAAACTACCGCCCCGCCCGCGCAAACCGCGCGCACCAAAGCCGCCAAGGCTACGCCAGACCCCCGCCCGCGGCTTCACCCGCGCGCAGATCGCCAGCATGAGCGCGGCCGAACTCCGCGCCCTCTACGCCCCGCTACCGCCCCACTTCCCGCTGCCGATCCCCAACCTCGCCCTCATCCGACGAAAAATCGCTGCCGGATAACGGAGGGAGACATGCGCGCAATTCGTTACGATATCATAACTAATAACTAACCGTCGCCTGGCACCATCTGGTCCATCGTCAGCGCCGGCAGGCAGGTGTTCTTCGGCCCGATCGGCCGCGCGGGATTGCCCACCACGGTCGTATAGGGCGCCACGTCATGCAACACGATCGACCCCGCGCCGATCTTCGCCCCCTCGCCCACCTCGATATTCCCGAGCACCTTCGCCCCCGCCCCGATCAGCACGCCACGACGGATCTTCGGATGCCGGTCCCCATGGTCCTTGCCGGTCCCGCCGAGCGTGACCTCCTGCAACAGCGAAACATCGTCCTCCACCACCGCCGTCTCACCGATCACCACCGAGGTCCCGTGATCCACCATGATCCGCCGCCCCAGCCGCGCTGCCGGATGGATGTCCATGGCAAACACTTCGGACATCCGGCTCTGCAGAAACCGCGCCAGATGCACTCGCCCCTCATTCCACAGGTGATGCGCGATCCGATGCGCCTGCAACGCGTGATAGCCCTTGAAGTACAGGAACGGGGTCAGCAGGTCATGGCATGCCGGGTCGCGGTCCCGCACCGCCATCAGATCCTCCGCCGCCGCCGCCGCGATCGCCGGCGCGGTCTCCATCACATCGGCCAGGATCGGCGCCAGGCAGTCAAACCCGATATCGTCATCCGCCAGCTTCGCCGCCAGCCGCGCGGCCAGCGCATCGGCAAAGCCGCGATGGCGGGAGATGAAGCGCCGCACCGCCTGCGCCATCACCGGCTCGCCGGCCACCGCCGCCTCCGCCTCGCGCAGCAGCACCTCCCACGCCTCCGCCCCCTCGGCCAGCCGCTCGCTGCGGCTGGCAAGGTCGGCCGTCAGCGCCGTGCAATCCAGGATTTCCATCGCGGACCTCCCCTCAGACGTGAAAGCTCTCGCCGCAGCCGCAGCGGCCCTTCTCGTTCGGATTGATGAAGGTGAACCCGGCCGACAGCGCCTTCACCTCATAGTCCATCGTCGTGCCGATCAGGAACAGCGTGGCCTTGCGATCGACGAGAACCGTCAACCCCTGATCGCGCACCACCTCATCCCCTGGTCCGGCCGCTTCCACCCAGCTCATGTCATAGGCCATGCCCGAACAGCCCTTGGTGTTCACGCTGATCCGCAGGAGCATCCCCTCCTGGCCGGAGGCATACAGCTTGCGCAGCCGCTCGGCCGCCGCATCCGAAAGCCGCATCAACGGCGGCAACTCGCGGCGAACGCGGGGGGGAGCCATGGTGGTAGACATCGGCGATCTCCCTCAGAACATGTTGAGCGCAAGGCGCGCTTCGTCGTTCATCCGGCTGGGGTCCCACGGCGGATCCCATACCACATCAACATCGCAGCCGATCACCCCCGGCACCGCCATCACCGCATCGCGCAGCTGCACCGGCAGCTCCTGCGCGCTCGGGCAGCCCGGCGCGGTCAGCGACATCTCAACCTTGACGAACCCGTCATCGGCGATGTCGATCGTATAGACGAGGCCGAGCTCATAGATGTTCACCGGAATCTCCGGATCATACACCGTCGAGCAGGCGGCGATCACATCGTCCTCGCTCGGCTTCGGCGGCGTCTCGCCGTCCGGCGTCCAGGTGCCTGCGTTACTCACTGCTCGTCTCCCCCTTGCCGTCGAGTGCCGCCAGCAACGCGTGCCACGGCAGGGTCGCGCATTTCACGCGAGACTTGTATTCATGCACCGCCGCCAGCGGCTGCATCGCCGCAAGCTCGGCCTGGTGCGCCGGGCAAACCCCGGTCTGCGCCATCACGCGAAAACTCTCGAACATCGCCCGCGTATCGCCAGGCGTATGCCCCTGCACGGCTTCCACCATCAGGTCTGCCGCCGCCTTGCTGATCTCGCAGCCCCGCGCATCGAACCCGGAGGCGGAAATCCGCCCAGCGTCCAGCTTCACCCACACCTGCACCCGGTCCCCGCACAACGGGTTGTCGCCCTTCGCCGTCACGTCGAAGGCTTCCAGCCGCCGCATATGCCGCGGCCGGCGCCCCCGCTCGACGATCGCCGCCGAATACAGGTCGCGGACGTCCTCGAACATCACGCAAAAAACTCCCGCACCCGTTCCAGCGTATCGGCCAGCACGTCGATCTCCTCGGCGGTGGTATAGATGCCGAAGCTCGCCCGCGCCGTGCTGTCCAGCCCTAGCCGGCGCATCAGCGGCTCGGCGCAGTGATGCCCGGCCCGCACCGCGATCCCCTGCCGGTCGAGCAGCGTCGCCACATCATGCGCGTGCGCCCGGTCGAGCGCGAAGGAGATCACGCCGCCGCGGTCCTGCGCCTGGCCGATCAGCGTCACCCCTTCGATCGCCGACATCCGGGCCAGCGCATGCTCGGTCAGCGCCGCCTCATGCGCGGCAATCGCCGGGTAGCCGATCGCCTGGACCCAGTCGATCGCGGCCTTCAGCCCGATACCTTCGATGATCGCCGGCGTCCCCGCCTCGAACTTGTGCGGCACCTCCGCCCAGGTGGACCGCTCGAACGTGACGGACGAGATCATGTCCCCCCCACCCATCCACGGCGGCATCGCCTCGAGAATTTCCCGGCGCGCCCACAGCACGCCGATACCCGTGGGGCCATACAGCTTATGGCCGGTGAAGACATAGAAATCCGCCCCCAGCGCCTGCACGTCGATCTTGCGATGCACCACCGCCTGCGACCCGTCGAGCAGCACCTTCGCCCCATGCGCATGCGCCATCGCCACGATGCGCTCCGCCGGCGTATAGGTGCCCAGCACGTTGGACATATGGGTGATCGCAACCAGCCCGACCTTGCCGTCCCCCAGCAGCGACTCCAGATGCGCCATGTCGAGCTCGCCGGCATCGGTGATGCGGGCCACGCGCAGTTCGGTACCGTGCGCATCGCGCAGCATCTGCCAGGGCACGATGTTGGCGTGGTGCTCCATCTCGGAGATCACCACCGCCTGCCCGGCCTTCATGATCCCGCGCCCGTAGCTGTGAGCGACGAGGTTGATCGCCTCGGTGGAGTTACGAACAAACACGATCTCGTGCCGGTCGGCGGCGCCGAGCAGGTCCGCGGTGGCATCGCGCGCGGCCTCATAGGCTTCGGTCGTGCGCTCGCTCATCCAGTGCAGGCCGCGGTGGATGTTGGCGTACTGCGTCTCCATCGCGCCGACCATCGCATCGATGACGGCGCGCGGCTTCTGGGCGGAGGCGGCGCTGTCCAGAAACACCAGCTTCTTGCCGCGGATGGTCTGGCTCAGGATCGGAAACTGAGCGCGGATGGCGGCCACATCAAGGCCGGGCTCCAGGGTGATGCTCATGCCCGGTTCCGCTCCCACCAGCCTTCGACCGCGGCCTCCAGCAGGCCCCGGCCGACGTCGTGGACGATCGGGTCCAGCGCCTCGGCGAGGAAGGCGCGCACCAGCATGGCCCGCGCCTCGCTGACCGGCACGCCGCGGCTGCGCAGGTAGAACAGCTGATCGGCATCCAGTTCGCCGACTGTGGCGCCGTGGCTGCACTTCACGTCGTCGGCGTAGATTTCCAGCTGCGGCTTGCTGTTGATCTCCGCATCGGGGGAGAGCAGCAGCGCCTGGTTCATCTGGTAGCCGTCGGTCTTTTGGGCGATGCGGTCCACTTCGATCTTGCCCTGGAACACCCCGCGCGACCGGCCGGTCAGCACGTTCTTCACCGTCTGGCGCGACTGCGTGGCCGGGGCGGCATGGCGTACCACGGTGGTGAAATCGGCATGCTGCGAGCCCGCCAGCAACTGCGCCGCGTTGAGATGCGCCATCGCCCGCGGCCCGCCGAGGCGCGCATGCACCTCCATCCGCGCCAACCGGGCGCCGAGGGTCAGGGCAAAGCTGTCATAGACCGCACCTTCGGCCACGTCGGCATAGACGGTGGAGAGGTGGAATGCCTCGGCCGCTTCGTCCTGCAGGCGCAGATGCGTCAGCGTCGCACCAGCGCCGATGCGCGCCTCCATCACCGGGTTGTGCAGATAACGGCCGACGCCCGCCGATATCTCGATCAGGGTAAGTGCCGCGCCTTCGCCGAGGGACACGGCATGGCGGGGATGGAAGGCCGCCGGTCCGTCCGCGCCTTCGCCGCCCAGGCTGACCAGCAGGACGGTGCCGGCATCGACCCCGGCGGGAACGCTGAGTGCCGCGCCGTCGCTCGCCAGCATCGTGTTGACCGCGACGAGCTTCTCCGACTCCGGTCGGGCGAGATTGCCGATCGCGGCGGCGCCGGTGGCAACTGCCACGCCCTGCGGCATTACGGACAGCTCGGCGCGGAACACGCCGTCCACGAACACCAAGCGCGGCAGGTCTAGACCGGCGACCGACGCGGGCAACGCCACCGCCCGGCCAGCCAGCGCCGGGGCAAAGGCGGTGTCAGCCACGCGGTTCAGGCGGGTGTAGTGCCACGCCTCCTCGCGCCGGCCCGGCAGGCCGTGGCGGCGGACGAGGGCGGCGGCGGCATCGCGCTCGGCTGCGTGATCGGCCGGGCGAGCCGCTTCGTAGCGCGCAAGGAAGCCGGCAGTCGCAGCCTGCATCACGCCGGCGGGGGTGAGCGCGTTCATGCGGCCTCCGCCACCACCGCCGCATAGCCTTCCGCCTCGAGCAGCAGCGCCAGTTCCGGCCCGCCGGAGCGGATGATCCGCCCGGCGGAGAGCACGTGCACCCGGTCCGGCACGATATGATCGAGCAGGCGCTGGTAATGGGTGATGACCAGGGCGGAGAAGTTCGGTCCGCGCAGGGCGTTCACCCCGTCCGCCACGACCTTCAGCGCATCGATATCGAGCCCGCTGTCGGTCTCGTCGAGGATGGCGATCTTCGGTTGCAGGATGGCCATCTGCAGCACCTCGTTGCGCTTCTTCTCGCCGCCGGAGAAGCCGACATTGACGTTGCGCTTGAGCATGTCGTCCGGCATTGCCAGCTTCTTCGTGGCTGCCCGGGCGAGCTTGAGGAACTGCACCGCATCCATCTCCGCCTCGCCGCGCGCGCGGCGCTGGGCGTTCAGCGCGGTGCGCAGGAAGTTGGCGTTGTTCACGCCGGGCAGTTCCACCGGATACTGGAAGGCGAGGAACAGGCCGAGGGCGGCGCGCTCCTCCGGGTCGATGCCCAGCAGGTCATGCCCGTCGAAGGTCGCGGTGCCGCCGGTGACCTCATAGCCCTCGCGGCCGGCGAGCACGTAGGACAGGGTCGATTTCCCCGATCCGTTCGGCCCCATGATGGCGTGCACTTCACCCTGCGGCACGACCAGATCGAGCCCGCGCAGGATCTCCTTGCCGTCGATGCCAGCCGTCAGTCCCTTGATCTCAAGCATATTCCTGTCCTTAACCCACCGAGCCTTCGAGGCTCACCGCGAGCAGCTTCTGTGCTTCCACGGCGAACTCCATCGGCAATTCCTTCAGCACGTCCTTGCAGAACCCGTTGACGATCAGCCCCACCGCGTCCTCCTGCGACAGCCCGCGCTGGCGGCAGTAGAACAGCTGATCCTCGGCAATCTTCGAGGTGGTGGCTTCGTGTTCCAGCTTCGCCGTCGGGTTGCGGCTTTCGATATAGGGCACGGTATGCGCGCCGCAGAGGTCGCCGATCAGCAGACTGTCGCACTGCGTGTGGTTCCGCGCGCCGTCGGCCTTCGGCATGATCCGCACCAGGCCGCGATAGGTGTTGTTCGACTTACCCGCGCTGATGCCCTTGGAGACGATGGTGCTGCGGGTGTTGCGGCCGTGGTGGATCATCTTCGTGCCGGTATCGGCCTGCTGATGGTTCGTCGTCACCGCCACCGAGTAGAACTCGCCGACGCTGTCGTCGCCCTCGAGGATGCAGGACGGATACTTCCAGGTGATCGCTGAGCCCGTCTCCACCTGCGTCCAGGATATCTTGCTGCGCGCGCCGCGGCAGGCGCCGCGCTTGGTGACGAAGTTGTAGATGCCGCCGACGCCGTTGGCATCGCCGGGATACCAGTTCTGCACCGTCGAATACTTGATCGTCGCATCATCCATCGCGATGAGTTCCACCACGGCGGCGTGCAGCTGGTTCTCGTCGCGCTGCGGGGCGGTGCAGCCTTCGAGGTACGAGACATGGCTGCCGGCCTCGGCGATGATCAGCGTGCGCTCGAACTGGCCGGTGTTGCGGGCGTTGATGCGGAAGTAGGTGGACAGCTCCATCGGGCAGCGCACGCCCTTGGGGATGAACACGAAGCTGCCATCGGTGAACACCGCCGAGTTCAGCGCCGCGAAGTAGTTGTCCGTCGTCGGCACGATGGTGCCGAGATACTGGCGCACCAGTTCGGGATGGTCGCGCACGGCCTCGCTGATCGGGCAGAAGATGACGCCAGACTTGGCGAGCGAGGCGCGGAAGGTGGTCGCGACCGAGACGCTGTCGAACACCGCATCGACGGCGACCTGCGGGCGCTGCTGCTCCTCATCCGCACCCTCGACGCCGGCGAGGATCGCGCGCTCCTTCAGCGGGATGCCGAGCTTCTCGTACATGGCGAGCAGTTCGGGATCGACCTCGTCGAGGCTTTTCGGCCCGGGCTTCTTCTTCGGGGCGGCGTAGTAGTGCAGGTCCTGGTAGTCGATCGGCGGGTGGCCGATCATCGCCCAGTTCGGCTCTTCCATCTTGAGCCAGGCCGCATAAGCCTTCAGCCGCCAGACGAGCAGCCATTCCGGCTCTTCCTTGCGCGCCGAGATCAGGCGGATGATGTCCTCGTTGAGGCCTTTCGGCGCGAGGTCCATCTCGATATCGGTGGAGAACCCGTATTTGTAGCCCTCGCCGGTGACGGCGGCGACGGTATCGAGGGTTTCGGCAACGGCTGGCATATGACTATCCCGGTTTATTCGGCGGCGGCAGCGATGGGCTGGGCGGGCAGGCGGAACGCGATGGGAACGGAGGCGCCGCGCATCTGCGAGAGGGTGATGGAGGCGAGCGCGCCGTGGATCGCCTCGTTGACGAGGTCCCATCTTCCCTTCACCGCGCAGAAGCTCTGCACGTCACAGGCGGAGACGGAGCCATCGACACAGGCGGTGAGCGCGATCGGGCCGTCGATGGCGGTGATCACGTCGGCCACGGTGATGGCGCTGAGCGGACGCAGCAGCCGGTAGCCTCCGCGCGCGCCGCGCTGCGAGGAGACGAGGCCCGAACCGGCCAACGCCTTCAACACCTTGGCCACCGTCGGCTCGGGCACGCCGGTGGCCGCCGAGATGCCGGGCGAGGTCTGCACCAGCCCCGCGCCGCAATCGGCCTCCGAGAGGCGGATCAGCACCACAACCGCGTAGTCCGTCAGTTTCGACAGCCGGAGCATTGCACCCGAACCCTAACCGGACCCCACCGGTCCTGTTTCAGGCAAATGGCCCATCGGGTGCCCTGCGTCAAGGGAGCGGGGGTCAGAAAGCCGGCCCGCCAGCCCCTACCAGAGCGTATAGCCGCCATCGATCACCAGCGCGGCCCCGGTCATGTAGCGGGCGGCGTCGCTGGCGAGGTAGACGGCGAGCGGCCCGAGATCCTCGGGCTGGCCGAAATCGCCCATCGGGATCATCGTCTTGCCCTGGGCGATCATCGCCGGGTTGTCCCGCGCCCAGCGCTGGTTCGGCTCGGTCATGAACATGCCGGGCAGGATGGCGTTGACGGTGATGCCGTGCGGCGCCCAGTCCGCCGCCGTCGCCCGGGTGAAGTGGATCACCGCCGCCTTCGCCGTCTCGTAATGCCGCCCGCCGATGCCGCGATTGGCGATCAGGCCGCTGATCGAGGCGGTGTTGATCACGCGGCCCCCTTCGCCGCGCGCCAGCATCGCCCCGCCGATCAGCTTGGTACAGAGGAAGGTGCTGGTGAGGTTCAGGTCCATCATCGCCTGCCAGTCCGCCAGCGTCTGGTCCTGCAACGCCACGTTGATGCGCCGGCCGCCGATGTTGTTGACCAGGATGTCGATCGGGCCAAGTGCAAGGCCCTCGGCGCAGGCGCGCTCGGCCCCGGCGGGGGTGCCGGCATCGGCCTGGATGGTCCAGCACTGCCGGCCCAGCGCGCGGATGTCGCCGGCGGTGCGGGCGAGGCTGTCGGCGTCGCGGCCGACCAGGATGCCGTCCGCCCCGGCTCCGGCCATCGCCAGCGCCATCTCCCGCCCCAGGCCGCGGCTGCCGCCGGTGATGAAGAAGCGGCGGCCATCAAGGCGGAAGCGGTCGAGCACGGACATGCGGGGGGGGTCCTTGGCGTGGGGCGGGGGCAGGCTACCGGGCTTCGACAAGCAGCACCACTTCGGCGAGCATGGCAGCAACCGCGAAGGATCGCCCCATGCCGCAGACGCTCACCATCGCCCAGGCCCGCATCGCGCTGGAGGACCCGCATGCCTGCACGGACGCCGCCGATGTGCTGAGCGTGTTCGACGCGGTGTTCGACGGGCTGATCCGCCGCGACGGGCAAGGCGGCTACCTGCCGGCGGTCGCCGAACGCTGGGCGGTCAGCGACGATGCCCGGACCTTCACCTTCCGCCTGCGCGAGGGGCTGCGCTTCCACAACGGCGATCCGGTGGATGGCGCGGCCGTGCGCTTCTCCCTGCTGCGCATGGCCGATCCGGCGAACGGCGGCACGCTCGGCGCGCCCGGCGTCTATGCCCAGTATCTCGCCGGCATGGCGGTGGACCTGCCGGAGGCCGGCACGGTGCGGGTGACGGTGGCCCGGCCGATCGCCGATCTCGCGGACATGCTGTGCTACGGCCACATCCTCTCACCGCGGGCGATGGCCGAGGCGGGCGAGAACCTGGCCGCGCGGATGGTCGGCACCGGGCCGTACCGCTTCACCGGCTGGTCGCCCGGCGCCTGGATCACCGCCGAGGCCAACCCGTTCGGCCCGCCGCCCCCCTACGCGGCGCTGCGGTGGGAGGCGCATCCGACGCCGGCCGCCCGTGCCCAGGCGCTGCGCGATGGCCGCGCGGAGATCGCCACCGACGTGGGAGCCGCGCGGTTCGATGGCGCGGAGGTGATCGAGGCGCTCTCGCCGACCGTCATGGTCTATCTGTTCAATGCCGCGCACGGCCCCTGCGCCGATGCGCGGGTGCGCCGGGCGCTGAACCTCGCCATCGACCGCGCGGCCCTGGTGGCCGAGGTACTCGGCGGGGCCGGGCGGCCGCTCTCCGGCTATCTCAGCCCGCAGCATGTCGGCTACGACAGCGCGGCCCCGGCGCTGCGGCAGGATGTAAGCGAGGCGCGGCGGCTGCTGGCGGAAGCGGGGCATGCGAGCGGGCTGACGCTGGCGGTCGATTGCCCCACCCGCCTGCCGGACGAGGCGCAGGCGCTGACGGCGGCCGTCGGCCGGCAACTCGCCGAGGTCGGCGTGACCCTGGCGGTGACGGTGCATGCCGACCGCGTGGCCTACGCCAACCGCGTGCGCGAGAAGCGGATCGGCGACATGTGCGTGTTCGACTCCAGCCCGATGAGCGCCTTTCGCGTGTTGCAGGAAAAGATCGATGCCCGCTTCGCCGGCTCCTGGTGGCAGGGCTTCCACAATGCCGAGGTGGAGGCGCTGATCGACCGCGCCCGCGGCACGGTGGCGGACGCGCCGCGCACGGCAATCTACGAGCAGATCTACCGCCTGCTGCAGGACGATCCGCCGTGGCTCTATCTGTATAACCACACGCGGCGGCTGGCGGTGCGCGGCACGATTACCCCGCCGCCGCGCGATGACGGGGTGCTCAGCCTGCGCTGATCCGCGCCATCACCGCCAGCGCGCGCGCCGCCCGGTCCAGCCCGTCGCCCGTGCCGGCCTCGAGCCGGCGCAGCATCTCCAGCACCGGGGCGTCGAGCCAGGGGGCGAGGCGGCGGCTGTCGTCGCGCCAGACCTGCACGGCGTCAGCACCCGGCTGGATGCGGACGGATTGCTGCGCGCCCATCACCTCGATCTCGATCTCGCCCAGGCCGGGCGGGGCGAGGGTCGCGGGCAGGCAGCGGGCGAGTTCGATGGTGACGACCACGTCGCTCTCGCTGCGCAGCAGGATCACCGCCGTATCGCGCGCCGCTCCGAACAGCGCGCCGGCATTCGTCCGCACCGTGGCAAAGCCGCCGGGGAGTGCTGCGAGGACAAAGTCCAGCGCCTCCCACCCAAGCGCCTCGACCACGTCGCCCTCCCCACCCCGCGCCTGGCGGATAGCGAGCCAGATCGACTTCACGGCACCGAATTCGGGCGCGGCGATGGTGGCCAGGCCCCGCTTTCCGGTCTCGGAATGGACGATCTCGCCGCCCGGCAGCAGCCGGCCGCCGCCGGCCCGCGCGGCTTCGGCCAAGGCCGCCAGCTCGGCCTGGGTGCGCGCGGCCGGAGGGGCACAGAGCACCGTCTTGCCGGCGCGCAGGCCCGCCACGGCGGCGGCGTGGTCGCCGAAGACCAGCAGCGCCTCGGCCTGCTCCGGCGCGGTCAGCACGATGCTGCCAAGCGGAGTCGCGTGGGCGCGCAGGGCCTCGGCATGCCGCCCGCCGCCGATGATGCCAACGCGGATCATGCCAGATCTCCCAACATCACCGTCTCGCCCGAATGGGCCGAGCGCACCGCGCCCAGCGCCACCGCCAGCGCCGCCCGCGCCTCGCTGGCCGGCAGGATCACGTCGCGCCCGACCTGCACCGCATCCAGCAACTCGGCCAGTTCGCGGGCATAGGCCGGCAGGTTGTGCAGCAGCATGCCGTAGCCGTCCGGAAAGCGGGCGCCCTGGTCGGAGAACACCGACAGCCCGACCAGCTCATGATCGCGCGCCCGGATCGCGCCCGTCTCGCCATAGATCTCCAACTGGTGGAAAGCCGGATACCCCGGCGGGGCGACGTTCAGCACTTCCGCCGAGCCGATGGCGCCGTCCGCAAACGCCACGCTCAGCGAGATGAAATCCGTCACACCGACATTGCCGGCGATGGTGACGTTGATCTCGGCGGTGACGCTGACGGCCTCCTGGCCGATGAACCAGCGCATCAGGTCGGTCTCATGGATCGCATTCATCATCGGCGCGCCGCCGCTGATCTGCGGATTGCCGGTCCAGTGCGCCGGCGTCCACCACACCTGCGGCAGGCCTCGCATCCGGCGTTCGTTCTCGCGCATCAGCCGCACCCGGCCGATCTCGCCACGGTCGATCGCCGCGCGCACCTCCATGTACTTGCGGGTGAACCGCCGGCTGTGGCCGATCAGCAGCTGCACCCCGGCGGCACGGCAGGCGGCGATCATCCGGTCGGCCTCGGCGAGACTGGGGGCGATCGGCTTTTCGCACAGCACATGCTTGCCGGCCGCCGCCGCCGCCTCCACCTGCTCGGCGTGGAGAAACTCGGGCGTGGCGACCACCACCGCCTCGACGCCGGGATGCGCCAGCACCTGCCGGTAGTCGGTGAACGCCGCCGCCCCCCAGCCGGAAGCCGCCGCCTGCGCCGCGCCGAGGTCCACGTCCGCCGTGGCCAGCAGCTGCACGCGTTCCTGCAACGCCGCCATCGCCGGCAGATGCGCCGAGCGGGCGATGCCGCCGCAGCCGATCAGCCCGAGCCCGATCTTGGCCATCCTCAGCCCCCCATCGCGTCGCAAACAGCCTGGACGAGACGCAGGTTCTCCAGCCCCGCCCCGCCGGGAAAGGCGTAGCGGCGGCGGGCATAGCCATAGGCCAGCCCGCTGCGCGGATCGGCAAACGCCTGCGACCCCGCCGCCCCGCCATGCCCGAACGCCCCCTGCCCCAGGCCGGGATAGACATGGTCGGTCGCCTGGAAGCCCACCGCGAACACAGCATGCATCCGGTTGACCAGATTATGCCCGACCGACTGGATCTGGCCGAAATCCGCGATGGTCTGCGCCGTCAGCAGCGGCGGCCTGCCGGCGATGCCGCTGATCGCCACGGCATACATCCCGGCCAACCCCCGCGCCGCCCCGACCCCGCCGACAGAGGCCGGGCCCTTCGCCCGCACCACCCGGTGATTCGGCAGCGCCGGCAGCTCCGGCCCGCCCGGCACATGCCGGTTGTAGGTGATGGCGGAGAGGCTGCGCGGCCCCGTGGCGATCGCGTCCAACTGCGCCTGCTGCTCGGCCGTCGGCTGCATCGGCAAAGTCGTCAGGAAGCGCGGCTCCAGCGACTCGGGCAGGCCGAGGTAGAAATCCAGATCGTGAGGCGCGCGCACCCGCGCCTCATAGATCTGGTGCAGCGTCTGCCCGGTGGCGCGGAACACCACCTCGCCGGCCAGCGCGCCGATCGACAGGCCATGATAGCCGAACGCCGCACCCGGCCGCCAGAACGGCCGCTGGGCCGCGAGCCGGGCGGCGATCACCCGGTCATCGGCGACCTCCTCCAGCGTGAACCCGGCATCCGCCCCCACCACGCCGGCGCGATGCGCCAGCAGCTCGCGCAGGGTGACATCGCCCTTCCCCTCGGCGGCAAACTCCGGCCAGTAGTGGCTCACCCGCTGGTCGAGATCGAGCACGCCGTCCTGCACCAGCAGCGCCACCACGAGATAGGCCGCGCCCTTGGTCGATGAGAACACGCCCGTCAGCGAGTCGCCCGCCATCCCCGTCCACAGATCGACCACCCGCGTGCCGTGCCGGTACACCGCCAGCTGTGCGGCGTAGTCGGGGGCCTCGGCGGCCATCACGGCGGCGAAGGCATCGCGCACCCCCTCGAACCCGGTGGCCACTACTCCCTGCGGGACGGTCTCGCGCGTCATCTTCATTCCTTCACTCTTGGGCCTGCGGCGAGTATCGCCCGCTCCCGCCACCGCGCAAGCGCCCCCCTGGTCTCGCTTGCCCGCCCGTTGCACCCTGGACACCCCGTCACGAGGAGGCCCCGATGAGCGATACCGAAGCCGAGCTGACATCCCGCCTCGCCGCCGTGCACGCCAAGCGCGGCTACCTGCTGCCGCATCACGGCCTGCTCGCGCTGGCCTTCCCCGACCTGCTGGCCGGCTACGACGCCGCCTACACCGCCATGGCGCTGGCCGACCGGGTGCTGAGCCATCACGACCGCGAGTTCGTCTGGCTCGCCGTGCTCGCCGCCACCGACGAAGCACTCGCCACCCACCACATCGCCAAATTCCGCGCCGCCGGCGGTGACGACGCCGGCATCTCCGCCGCCTTCGCCGCCGCCGCCTGGGCGATCGGCGCCGAAGCGCACGACTTCGCCGCCAAACACTGGGCCGCCCAAATCGCGCCCTGGAACCCGCAGGAAGCCTACCTGGAAGGCGTGCGCCGCCTCACCCCGCTGCGCCTCGTCCACCTCGCGCAACTCTCCGTGCACGTCTGCAAAGCCCGCTGGGGCGTACTGCGCTGGCAGATCGCCGCGGCCTACACCGACGGCGTACTCGAACCCGAAATCGCCGAAGCCCTGACGCTGGCAATGTTCCCCGGCTCGATCCCCCGCTTCGTCGAAGCCTGCGGCGTCTGGCAGAAAATGATCGCCGCCGACGAAGTGCCGGCATCGGCAGCCTATCGTGTTTGGGCGAACTTCAAGGGCCAGGGAGGGTTCGATGAGGCTTCGGCCGGGTGAGGCAAGGGGAAGGCAAGGTCTTCTTTTTGTGAACAACAAGAAGCAAAAAAACTTTGTTCATTGGTTGGGGGCTGACTTCGCAGAGTTGGTTCTTCCTCAAATCGGATTTTATGGCTTCGCCGGTATTTGAACCGGATATCCGGCAAGACGGCGAAGCCATCAAACCAACTAGACCTGTTGCGTAAGTCGGGCCACTTCGTCGCGGAGACGGCTTGAAATCAGGGGATTCCCAGATCACGGGTCGATAGGATTC
>CAMCJI010000100.1 GCA_945874805.1 Asaia bogorensis
GGGGCCCTTCCCCGAGGCGCCCGGCGCGCCGCCGCCACAGGCTGCCAGCGAGAGGATCAGCGCGATTCCGAGGAGATGGCGCGAGAAACGCAATGGTGTGATCATGGAAAGACCGGTCCGTTCATCCAACCCATGGAACAATTAATACAGCAACCAAGACATTTAGCTGCTGGTCACTGCCGAGATCGCGGCCCGCCGCAACGACGCTGCCGAGGCGCTGCTGAACGAAATCCTGGGCAAGCAGCCGAACAACGTCGTCGCGCTGAACAACATCGCCTGGCTGTATCAGCAGAAGGGCGATCCGCGCGCCCGCGCCCTGGCCCAGCGCGCCTATCTGCTCGGGCCGACGCCGCAGGTGGCGGATACGCTGGGCTGGATTCTGGCGACCTCCGGCGAGCCGGCAACCGGGCTGCCGCTGCTGCGGCAGGCGGCCTTGCAGCTGCCGAACGACCCGACGGTGCAGTTCCACCTGGGCGCGGCGTTGAAGGCGGCAGGGCAGGTGGATGAAGCGGTGACGGTGCTGCGCCCGATCGTGCTGGGCAAGGCGGAGTTCGACGACCGGGCCGAGGCGACGAAGATGTTCCAGGAGCTGACCGGCGGGCGCTGATCCCCGCCCGATGCGCCTGCTGACCTTCTCCACGCTGTTTCCTGACAGCGTGCGGCCGAACTTCGGCGTGTTCGTGGAGAACCGGCTGCGCCATCTGGTCGCGACCGGGGAGGCGACAAGCACGGTGCTGGCCCCGGTGCCGTGGTTTCCCTCGACCGACCCGCGCTATGGCGACTGGGCGAAGATGGCCGCGGTGCCGCAGTTCGAACGGCGGCACGGGTTGGATGTGCATCACCCGCGCTTTCTGGCGATCCCGAAGGTCGGGATGAACCTTGCCCCGTATCTGCTGTATTGGGCAGCCCGGCGGGCGATCGGGCGGCTGTTGGCGGCGGGGCAGCGCTTCGACCTGATCGACGCGCATTACCTCTATCCCGACGGGGTGGCCGCCGTCTGGCTCGGGCAGCATTTCGGCCTGCCGGTGGTGATGACCGCGCGCGGCTCGGACGTGACGGAACTGCCGGACTATCCCACCCCGCGCCGGCTGATCCAGGCGGCGATGGCAGGCGCGGCGGCGATGATCTCGGTCAGCGCCGGGCTGAAGGCACGGATGGTAGAGCTGGGTGCGCCGCCGGAGAAGGTGACGGTGCTGCGCAACGGGGTGGAGTTGGATGTGTTCCGCCCGCCGCCCGACCGGGACGCGGCGCGCGCGGCCCTGGGGCTGACCGGCCCGACGCTGGTTTCCGTTGGCGGCCTGATCCCGCGCAAACGGCACGACCTGACCATCGCGGCGATGGCGCTGCTGCCCGGATTCACCCTGCTGATCGCCGGGGATGGCCCGTCCCGCCCGGGGCTGGAGGCGCAGATCGCGGCGCTCGGGCTCGGGGATCGCGTGCGCCTGCTCGGGCCGCAACCACATGCCTCCCTATATGGGATCTATGGCGCGGCCGATGCGTCCGTGCTGGCCTCGACCCGCGAGGGCTGGGCAAATGTGCTGCTGGAATCGATGGCCTCCGGCACGCCGGTGCTGGCCAGCGACATCCCCGGCAACCCCGAGGTGGTGCAAAGCCGCGAAGCCGGGCTGATCCTGCGCGAGAACACGCCGCAAGGCCTGGCGGAGGCCGTGCGCGACCTGTTCGCGGCCCCACCCGCACGCCCGGCCACCCGCGCCTATGCCGAACGCTTCGGCTGGGGCGAGACGAGCGCCGGACAGCTCGCGGTATTCCGGCGCGTGCTGCTTGCCGGGACTCCGGACAGCGGGTGACACCGCGCCGATGATCCACATGCTCAAGCTCTGCGTCGGCATCACCGACATCGCGCACCTGGCCCGGGTGCAAGCCGAGCGGCTGCGCACCGAACCACCCCTGCGCCACTGGACGCGCAGCTTCCCCAAACGGCGGGAGGAGTTGTGCGACGGCGGCTCGCTCTATTGGGTGATCAGCGGGGCCACGCTGGTGCGCCAGCGCATCCTCGACGTGGTGGAGGACAGCTGGGACGACGGCTCCCGCTGCGCCGGCATCCTGCTGGACCCGACGCTGGTGCCAGTGGTCGGCCGGCCGACCAAACCGTTCCAAGGCTGGCGCTACCTCGCACCGGAAGCAGCGCCGCTGGACCTCGCCGGGCAAGTCGAGGCTGAGGGGGCGGAAGAACTGCCGGAGAAGCTGCGGGCGGAGTTGCGGGTTTTGGGGTTGCTGTAGGGTCGGTAGGGAAGAGTCTTCTTTTTGTGAACAAAAAGAAGCAAAAAAACTTTGCTCGTTGGGTTTGGGGTTGCTCACGGCGGTCGTCTTGATGCGTTGGGGATTCTTGGCTTCGCCGTCGTGCCACGCAGTGGGTTCACAAACCGGCGAAGCCAAGTATGGCCCAAGATCAGAGCCAGTTTGGCGGGCAAGCCCCCCACCAATGGAAGAAGTTTTTTCGCTTCTTTTTGTTCACAAAAAGAAGAATCCTGCCCTTCCTACAAAATCGCCGAATGCACGAGGTTGCTGATCGCATCCATTCGCAGGCTGTGCCACGGGTCGGGCACGCGGTTGTTGGTCAGGTAGGCGAAGGATACGCCGGATTCCGGGTCGCCCCAGCAGTAGGAGCTGCCGACGCCGCCGTGGCCGAAGGTGTTGGGGTGGGCGAAGCTGCCGAGGCCGCGCACGGTGGGCGTGGTGCCACGCAGATGCGGGCCGAGGCCGCGGTGCATGGGCGCGTTGACGTAGGCGTCGATCGCGTCGCCGGTCCAGTTGCGGATGGCGTAGGACAGGGTGCGCGGGCCGAGGATGCGGGTGCCGCCGATTGTGCCGCCGGCGAGCATCATCTGGTAGAAGGCGGCCATCGCGCGGGCGGTGGCGTAGCCGCCGGCGCCGGGGGCGCCGGATTTGCGCCAGGCGGGGCTGTTGTTGGCGGCGATCGGGGTGGGGCCCTGGGCCGACGGCTCGTGCATGTCCGCCGCGCGGGCCAGCTTGCCGCGGGGCAGGCCGAGATGCATCTCCTCGCCGAGGCCCATCTGCAGGATCAGGTTGTCGCGGATCCAGGTGCGGAAATCCTGGCCGGTGAGGGTTTCGATCAGCAGCGCCAGCGTCCAGTGCGCGGACTGGCCGTGGTAGTGCAGTTTCGTGCCCGGCGTATAGTCGAGCGCGAAGTTGCAGACGTCCTCGCGCAGCTTCTCGTGGTCCTCCCAGGCGGCCTGGCTCACCTGGGCGCTGGGGTAGCCGGCCATGTGGGTGATGATCTGCATGATCGTCACCTCGCGCTTGCCGTGGCGTCCGAAGTCGGGGACGTGGTCGCTCATCCGGTCGGTGAAGCGGAAGGCGCCCTGTTCGGCGAGGATCCAGGTGGCGGCGGCGGTGATGACCTTGGTGTTGGAGTAGAGCAGCCACAGTGTGTCGTCGGTGGCCTTGGTGCCGAGCGTGGCCTCGCCGAAGGTCTGCGAGAGGGCGATCTGGCCGTGCCGCGCGATGGCGATCTGTGCGCCGGGGTAGCGACCCTCGGCAATATGCGCCTCGATCATGGCGATGAGGCGGGCGATCTGGTCGGGGCGCAGGCCGGCGGCGTCCAGGCCGGAGTCGGACAGCGGAAATTTCGGCATGGCGGGCGCTCCCTCAGTGTGCGCGGCAGGGTCGCGCATCGGCGGGGGCGCGGCAAGCTTGTGCCGGCGCCCGGCCGCGCTACCATCGGCCATCGATCAGGAGAGCCTGCATGAACGACGCCCCCGACCTGTCCCTCGCCGCGGCCCTGGCGGCCGTGCTCGGCGCCGAGGGCGTGCATGCCGGGGCGGACATGCAGGAGAAGCACTTCTCCGACTGGGTGGTGAAGCCGCCCGCGGATGTGCGCCCGCAGGCCGTCGTGTTTCCGCGCAGCACGGAGGAGGTCGTTGCCATTCTGCGGCTGTGCAGCGCGCATGGGGTGCCGGTGGTGCCGCAGGGCGGGCTGACGGGGCTGGCCGGCGGCGGGGCGCCGGTGGCCGATTGCGTCGCGCTGTCGCTGTCGCGGATGCGCGCCATCGAGGAGGTCGATACGGCTGCCGGCACAATGACGGTGCAGGCGGGGGTGCCGCTGCAGAGCGTGCAGGAGGCGGCGGATGCGGCCGGCCTGCTGTTCCCGCTGGACATCGGCAGCCGCGGCTCCTGCCTGATCGGCGGCAATGTCTCCACCAATGCCGGCGGCAACCGGGTGCTGCGCTACGGCATGACGCGCGAGCTGGTGCTGGGGATGGAGGTCGTGCTGGCCGACGGCACCGTCATCACCAGCCTGAACAAGATGCTGAAGAACAATGCGGGCTACGATCTCAAGCACATGTTCATCGGCAGCGAGGGCACGCTCGGGGTGATCACGCGGCTGGTGCTGCGGCTGTTCCCGAAGCCGGCGAGCGTGTGCACCGCTTTCGTCGCGCTGCCGGACTACGCGGCGGTGCTGGACCTGCTGGCGCGCGCCCGGCGGGACCTCGGCGGCACGCTCGCGGCGTTCGAGGTGCTGTGGCCGGAGTTCTATGTGCTCGCCACCACCGAACACGGCTGCCGCCCGCCGGTCGGCCAGAACCATGGCATCTACGTGCTGATGGAGAGCATGGGCACGGATCAGCAGCGCGACACCGCCGCCTTCCAGCGGATGATCGAGGACGCGCTGGAGGCCGGCGTGGTCGAGGACGCGGCGATGGCTCAGTCCGGGCGCGAAACCCGCGACATGTGGGCGATCCGCGACTCCGTCGACCAGTTCAACCGCACCTTCGACCCACATGTGGGCTTCGACGTCTCCATCCCAATCGGCGACATGCAGGCCTTCGTGGACGACGCGCTGGCGCATCTGCGGGTGGCCGATCCCGGCGTGCGCGCCCTCTGGTTCGGGCACATCGCCGACAGCAACCTGCATCTGTGCATCAAGCAGACCAAGGGAGTGCTGACGAAGAAGGAGGTGGACGCCATCGTCTATGCCCGGGTGCGCCACTTCGCCGGCTCTGTCTCCGCCGAGCATGGCATCGGCAGCCTGAAGAAGCCCTATCTCGGCCATTCGCGCACACCCGCCGAGATCGATGTGATGCGGCGGGTGAAGGCGGCGCTGGACCCGGCCGGCATTCTCAATCCCGGCAAGATTTTCTGATTCTGGAGCCCGACCCATGCCCGTGATCAACCGCATCGCCGCCTTCGGCCCCGAACTGACCGAGTGGCGCCGGGACATCCACATGCATCCCGAACTCGGCCTGGAGGAGCATCGCACCAGCGCCATCGTGGCTGAAAAGCTGCGGTCCTGGGGGATTGAGGTCACCACCGGCATTGCCGGCACCGGTCTCGTCGGCACCCTGCGGGCCGGGACCTCGGCGCGCAGCATCGGCATCCGGGCGGATATGGATGCGCTGCCGATGGAGGAGCTGAACGACTTTCCGCACAAGTCGCAAAATCCTGGCCGGATGCACGCCTGCGGGCATGACGGGCATACGACCATGCTGCTGGGTGCGGCGAAATATCTCGCCGAGACCCGCAACTTCGACGGCACCGTTCACTTCATCTTCCAGCCGGCCGAGGAGAACGCCGGCGGCGGGCGGCTGATGGTGGAGGAGGGGCTGTTCACCCGCTTCCCTTGCGACATGGTGTTCGGCGCGCATAACGACACCTCCCTGCCGGTCGGCACGATCACCGCGGTCGCGGGCCCCGTCTCCGCCGCGTCGGACCGGTTCATCATCACCATCGCCGGCAAGGGTGGCCACGCGGCGCGGCCGCACCGCACCATCGACCCGGTGGTGATCGGCAGCCTCGTCGTGCTGGCGCTGCAGGCCGTCGTCGCCCGGCGGACCGACCCGCTGGACAGCGCCGTGCTGTCGATCACCCAGTTCCACGCCGGCAGCGCGCATAACGTCATCCCCGATTCGGCGATGCTCAGCGGCACCGTGCGCACCCTGCGCCCGGAGGTGCAGGACGAGATCGAGCGGCTGCTGCCGGCCATCGTGCAGGCCACCTGCGCCGCCCACGACGCCACCGCGACCATCGACTACAAGCGCGGCTACCCGCCGGTGATCAACGCGCCGGAGCCCACCGAGCGGGCGGCGGCGGCGGGGGTGGCGATGCTGGGGGCGGACCACGTCATCCGCCACCGCCCGCCCGGCATGGGCGGGGAAGACTTCAGCTACATGGCGCGCGCCGTGCCAGGCTGCTTCGTGCGCATCGGCCAGGCCGACGGCGCCCGCGGCTCGGTCGGCGTGCATCATCCGAAATACGACTTCAACGACGATATCCTGCCCATCGGCGCGAGCTACTGGGCGACGCTGGTGGAGCGGGAGCTGGCGCGGTAGGCAACGCGGAAGAGCCTTCTTTTTGTGAACAAAAAGAAGCAAAAAAACTTTGCCCATTGGAGACGGCTTTGGCCGCAGGATCGGTTCCTGGGGCGAGCGGATTTTATGGTTTTGCCAGTTTTCAAACATCTATCAGGTTTGGCGGCGAAGCAATGGACAAAAATTTTTTGCTTCTTTTTTTCAAAAAAGAAGACACTTGCCTCCCTACCCTTGCCTTGAACCCCCGCGAGGCCAGAATTGAATAGTGCCATCCCGGCCTTCCTGCTCGCTTTCCCGGCGCTGTTTTCCATCGTCAATCCGCCCGGGGCGGCGTTCATCTTCAATGAGGTGGCCAGCGGCTTCTCGTCGGCGGACCGGCGGCGGCTGGCCAATCGGGTGGCGTTCTATTGCCTGCTGGTGATGCTCGGGGCGCTGTGGGGGGGCGCTTATGTGTTGAATTTCTTCGGTATCTCGCTGGCCGCCCTGCGGCTGGCCGGCGGGGCGGTGGTGGTGCTGCGCGCCTGGGACCTGCTGAGCGCGCCGGAGAACCAGGAGGCCCGCAAGACCGAACAGGCCGGCAGCTCGCAAGGTCCGGTCGAGGATATCGCGTTCTTCCCTCTCACTCTGCCGTTCACCACCGGGCCGGGGACGATCGCGGTCTGTGTGGCGCTGGGGGCGGACCGGCCGCGCGGGGCCTCGGCGGTGCTGCCGTTCTTCCTCGGCGTGTCCGCGGCCGCCGTGGCGATCGCAATGATCATCTGGATCGCCTACCGCTCGGCGGACCGGATCGGCGCGCTGCTGGGGGCCTCTGCCCGGCGGACGGTGGCGCGGCTCTCGGCCTTTCTGCTGCTGTGCATCGGCACGCAGATCATGATCAATGGTTTCCTCGACGTCTACGCGAATATACTTACCGCTCCATGACAACAAAAATTTCTCCCTTGGAAATACTGCATTAACGACGCGCATGGTCTGATGGTGCCGCAACTGGAGGCGCCACACATGAGCCGCAACCCGACTTCAGCCGAAACCGACCTGACCGAGCGTGCGCGCATGGCCGGCATTACTCCGGCCGGCAGCGCCGCCCTAGTGGCCTTCTGGCCGCAGGTTGAACGCATGCTGCCGAAGGTGCTGGACGGCTTCTATTCGCATCTCGCCGAGGCGCCGGCGATGCAGGGCCTGACCCCCACGCGCATCGCCGGCAGTGGCAAGCACCAGGCGGCGCACTGGGCGCGGCTGTTCACTGGTCGTTTCGATGCTGATTACCTAGACGGGGTGCGCCGCATCGGCGAGGCGCATGCCCGCATCGGCCTGGCCCCGCGCTGGTACATCGCCGGCTACAGCTTCGTGCTGCCGCACCTGATGTCTGAGGCGGTGCGGGCGCACCGCTTCTCCGCCACGCGGCGGACGACGACGATCCATGCGATCACCTCCGCGGTCATGCTCGACATGGATATCGCCATCTCGGTCTATTTCGATGGGACGGTGGCCAATGCCTCGGCCGATCGTACCAGCCGGGTGGCTGATCTCGCCCGTGAATTCGAGGGGGAGGCGGAGGCGCTGACCACCGCCATCGCCGCCGCCGCCCGCCAGCTCAGCGGCACCGCCACCGAGATGACCGGCATGGCCGAGGCCGCCACCCAGCAGGCTGGCGCGGTGACCGCCGCGTCTGACCAGACCTCGCATTCGGTGGAGATGATGGCCGCCTCCGCCGAGGAGCTCACCGCCTCGAACGGCGAAATCGCCCGGCAGGTGACGCATGCCTCCTCGATCTCCTCACGCATGGCCGAGGAGGCGCGGCGGACGGACGATGTGGTGCAGCAGCTGGCCGAGCGCGCCCGGCGCATCGGCGATGTGATCGGGCTGATCAGCACCATCGCCGGCCAGACCAACCTGCTGGCGCTTAACGCCACCATCGAGGCGGCACGGGCGGGCGAGGCCGGCAAGGGCTTCGCGGTCGTCGCCTCGGAAGTGAAGGGCTTGGCGACCCAGACGGCGAAGGCGACGGAGGAGATCAGCCAGCAGATCGCGGCCATCCAGGCGGCGACCCAGCAGGCGGTGGAGGCGATCCGCCACATCACCGGCACGATCACCGAGGTCGAATCAGTCTCCACCGCCATCGCAGCGGCGGTGGAGGAGCAGAACGCGGCGATGCAGGAGATCGCGCGCGGGTTGCAGCAGTCCTCGGAGGGCACGCGCACGCTCAGCGGCACCATCGCCGGGGTGGAGGGGATGGCGCGCGATACCGGCCATGCCGCCCATGGCGTGCAGGGGGCGAGCGCGGAGCTGTCGTCTCAGGCCGAAAACCTCGGCGCGATCGTGCGCGGCTTCGTCGAACACGTAAAAGCGGCGTAGGGGAGGATGCCGGGGACGGTGGTGGAGCTGAGGGGAATCGAACCCCTGACCTCCTCATTGCGAACGAGGCGCTCTCCCAACTGAGCTACAGCCCCGTCCCGACGGCGGCGGAACATGCTTTTGTGGCGGGGGCAAGTCAAGCCGCGTTTGCGCGATAGTCGGTGCTTCCGGCGGGGCCTGCCATGCAGTAGGTTCTCGCGGCTGCCACGGGGGACCGCGTGATCACCATCATCTTCGATATTCTGATCGAAATCCTGAGCCTGTACCGCTGGGCCGTCATCCTGGCCGCGGTATTCTCCGTCCTTGTGTCGTTCAACGTACTGGATACGCGCAACCGGTTCGTCTGGGCGATCGGGGACTTCCTGTACCGGATCACCGAACCGGCGCTGCGGCCTATCCGCAACATCCTGCCCAGCTTCGGCAATATGGACCTGAGCCCGATCGTGCTGATCTTCGCGATCTATGCGCTGCAGGCGATCCTGGCCCGGATCTATGCTGCCATCGCCTTCGGCAACATCCAGGGTCTCGTCCTCTAGTGGGCTACTGGCGCGCGGCGGTGGACGGGGTGAGCGTGGCGGTGAAGGTGCAGCCGAAATCCCGCCGCCCCGGCGTGCTCGGCCGGGCGCCGGATATCGACGGCACGCGCCTGCGCATCGGGGTGAGCGAGCCGGCGGAGGACGGGCGGGCCAACCGTGCCGTCTGCGCCACCCTCGCCGGGCTGCTGGGCGTGCCGGCGGCCAGCATCAGCGTGGCGACCGGCGCCTCCAGCCGGCAGAAGACACTGCGGGTGCAGGGCGACCCCGCCGCCCTCGGCGCCAGGCTGGCAGCGCTGTGACGGCCCGGGTCATCGACGGCAAGGCCGTCGCCGCCGCCCTGCGCGCGGACGTGGCGGCCCGCGTCGCCGCCCTGCCGTTCTCCCCCGGCCTTGCCGTGGTGCTGGTGGGCGATGACCCGGCGAGCGCCGTCTATGTGCGCAGCAAGGACCGGGCGGCGGCCGCTGCCGGCATCGCCGCGCGCACGATCCGCCTGCCGGGCGAAACCAGCGAGGCGGCGCTGCTCGCTGTCGTCGCCGGACTAAATGCCGACCCGATGGTGGACGGGATTCTGGTGCAGATGCCCCTGCCGGCACAGATCCGCGCGGAGGCGGTGCTGGATTCGATCGACCCCGCCAAGGATGTGGATGGCCTGACCCCCTGGAACGCCGGGCTGCTGGCAGCCGGGCGCGGTGGGCTTGTTCCCTGCACACCGGCGGGCGTGATGCGGTTGCTGGCCCATGCGGGGGTCAGCCTGCGGGGCGCGCGGGCCATCGTGCTTGGGCGGTCCGTATTGGTTGGCCGGCCGATGGCAGCGCTGCTGACCGCCGCGGATGCCACCGTCACGCTCGCCCATTCGCGCACCCGCGACCTCGACGCCGAATGCAGCCGCGCCGACGTGGTGGTGGCGGCAACCGGGCGGCCGGGGATGGTCCGCGGCGCCTGGATCGCGCCCGGGGCCACGGTGATTGACGTCGGCATCAACCGCCTGGCCGACGGCAGCCTCGTCGGCGACGTGGCCTATGCCGAGGCGGCGGCGGTCGCCGGTGCGATCACCCCTGTCCCCGGCGGGGTCGGCCCGATGACGATCGCCTGCCTGCTGGACAACACCGTATCCGCCGCGCTGGCGCGGCGGCGCGGGTAGTCCGCCTCCCCCGCTCAGAAATCCGTCACCCGCCCTTTGTGCGCCCAGTCGCCGTAGCGTGTGGGGTCTGGGCCGGGGGCGCCGCCGATTTCCTTTGGCAGAGGTTTCGGTTCCGGCTTCGCCTCGGGCGGGGGGGTGGTGGCTTCGGGTTTCTCTGTCATTCCGAAGAAATGGCATCGCATTTCAGCCATGCAAGCGATTGTGAGTTGAAGCCGCTGCCGGTCAGGCGCATTTCAGCTTCAACCAATGCGCAAACATGTAATCCTCCCCCAGGCCTTGCTGGCTTGCGCGGCCCTGTTGGCAGGGCTGCTGCTGGCGTCGACCGGCCATGCGGAACCGCCGCGGCCGCCGCGCGCACCGCTGGGCGAGCGCGAACTGGTTGTCGAAAACCGCAGCGACAAGTTGATCAACGAGATCTACATCTCCGCCTCCTCCACCGACCAGTGGGGCGAAGACCGGTTGGGTGAGGCGACGCTGGAGCCTGGCGGCTCGCTGCGCATCCGCCTGGGCCGGATGCGCGACTGCAGCTTCGACGTGCAGGTGATCTATGAGGATGCCAGCCGGGAGGAGCGGATCGGGCAGGACGTGTGCCGCGCCCGCCGCCTGACCTTCGACGGCAGTGCGGCGACAACGCGGCGCACGGCGGAGGCGCCGCTGCGGCGGGTCGCTCTGCTCAACCGCAGTGCCCGGCCGATCTTGCAGGTGTTCATCTCCGCCGCCGACTCCGCGCAGTGGGGCGAGGACCTGTTGGCCAGCGGGCGGATCGGCGAGACGGAGACGGCGGAGATCGATTATCGCGGCGATTGTGCCGCCGACCTGCGGGTGGTGTTCGCCAACCGCGCGGCGGAGGAACGGCGGGGCCTGGACCTTTGCGCCATCCCCACCATGTGGATTGAGCCGGGCTGGACCACGGCGGAGCCGGTGCCCGGCCTACCCGCCTCGCAGGCCCTGACCCGCCAATAGAGCTAAACCGAGAGATCCAGCAGCGACCCGCGCGGCAAGGGCCTGCCGCCCGGCGGGGCTGTGTTCTGTTGCAGCGGCACCTGGGCCGGTGCGACGCGCGCCTGGGCTTGCTCCAGGGGGGCCGCACGCTCGGCCGGCCGTGGCGCGGCGGCGGGGGGGACGGAGAGGGCGGAGAGACTGGCGGGCGCGATCATGCGCCGCAGTCTGCCGGGATCGGGTTAAGCCGCGGTTAACGCCGCCACGCCAGGCAGGGTCTTGCCTTCCATCCATTCCAGGAACGCCCCACCGGCGGAGGAGACGTAGCTCATCGCCTCGATCACCCCGGCATGCCGCAGGGCGGAGACGGTATCGCCGCCGCCGGCCACGCTGCGCAACGTGCCGGCCGCCGTTGCCGCGGCGACAGCCTTGGCCAGCGCCACGGTCGCGGCATCGAAGGGCGGGGTTTCGAACGCGCCGAGCGGGCCGTTCCAGACCAGCGTGCGCAGGCCGGGCAGGCGGGCGATCAGGGCCTCGGTGCTGGCGGGGCCGACATCGAGGATCATCGCATCCGCCGGCACCGCGGCGACCGGCACCGTCAGCGTCGGCGGGTTGGCGCGGAATTCGGTGGCCGTCACCGCATCGGTCGGCAGGATGATCTCGCAGCCGGCGGCCTTGGCCTGGGCCAGGATATCCAGCGCCATCGCGTGCATCTCGGCTTCCTGCAAGGATTTGCCGACGCCGATGCCCTGGGCGGCCAGGAACGTATTGGCCATCGCCCCGCCGATCACCAGCACATCGACGCGGGTGACGAGGTTGCCCAGCAGCTCCAGCTTGGTCGAGACCTTGGCCCCGCCGACGATGGCCGCCAGCGGCCGCTGCGGATGGTCAAGGGCTGCCGACAGCGCCTCCAGCTCCGCCTGCATCAGCCGCCCGGCATAGGCCGGCAGCAGATGCGCCACCGCCTCGGTGCTGGCATGCGCCCGATGCGCTGCGGAAAACGCGTCGTTGACGAAAACATCGGCCAGCGCCGCAAGCTCGCGCGCCATCGCCGGGTCGTTCTTCTCCTCGCCGGGATGGAAGCGGGTGTTCTCCAGCACGCAGATGTCGCCATCCGCCAGCGAGTCCACCACCGCGGCCGCGGCCGGGCCGATGCAGTCCTCGGCAAAATGCACCGTGCGGCCGAGCACCGTGCCCAGCGCGATGGCCATCGGCTTGAGCGACATCTCCGGCACTCGCTTGCCCTTCGGCCGGTCGAAATGGCTGCACACGATCACCCGCGCGCCCTTTTCGGACAGCTCGCGGATGGTCGGGCACAGCCGCTCGATGCGGGTGAGGTCGGAGATGTGCCCATCCCGCACGGGCACGTTGAGGTCGGCACGGACAAGCACCCGCTTGCCCGCGACGTCCACGCCATCCAGCGTGCGGAATGCCATCGGCTTACAGGCTGCCGAACAGGGCGGCCGTGTCCGACATGCGGTTGGAGAAGCCCCACTCGTTGTCGTACCAGCTCATCACCCGCACCAGCCCGCCATCGACGACGGCCGTCTGCGTCGCGTCGAAGGTGGACGAGGCGGGGTTGTGGTTGAAGTCGATGCTGACCAGCGGCGCGGTGTTGTAGCCGAGGATACCCTTGAGCGGGCCGGCTTCGCTGGCGGCCTTGAAGGTGGCATTGATCACATCCTTCGTCGGCGTGGTCTTCAGCACCACGTCGAGCGAGACCAGCGAGACGTTGGGGGTGGGGATGCGGATGGCGGTGCCGTCTAGCTTGCCGGCCAGTTCCGGCATCACCAGGCCGACGGCGCGGGCCGCACCGGTGCTGGTGGGGATGGCGGAGACGGCGGCGGCGCGGGCACGATGCAGGTCCTTGTGCAGCGTGTCCACCGTGTTCTGGTCGCCGGTATAGGCGTGGATCGTCACCATGTAGCCGCGCTCGATCCCCCAGTTGTCGTGCAGCACCTTGGCGATAGGGGCGAGGCAGTTGGTGGTGCAGGAGGCGTTGGAGATGATCGTCATGTCCTTCGTCAGAACCTGCTGGTTCACGCCGAAGACGATGGTCGCATCAACTTCGTCGCCGGGAGCGGAGATCACCACCTTGCGCGCACCGGCGGTCAGCAGCGCGCCGGCCTTGGCCTTCGAGGTGAAGATGCCGGTGCATTCCATCGCCACATCGACGCCCTGATAGGGCACCTTTGTCGGGTCGCGCTCGGCCGAGACCTTGATCGGGCCCCAGGTGCGCCCGTTGTGGTGGATGGTGATGCTGTCGCCCTCGACGACCACTTCACCGGGAAAATTGCCGTGCACGCTGTCGTAGCGGAACAGATGGGCGTTCGCCTCGACGCTGCCGAGGTCGTTGATGGCGACGGGCACCACATCGGTGCGCCCGCTCTCAACCATCGCGCGCAGCACCAGGCGGCCGATGCGTCCGAACCCGTTGATGGCAACCTTGACGGCCATGTGTCTGTTCCTCTGGTGACTGGATGTTAGCGGCGAATGCAGGCGGATCGCGGCGGAATTGTGGTCGCTAGGCTGTTCCCAGCCGCTTCCTCACCGCCCCCGCGATCGCCTCGGGGGTGATGCCGAAATGCTTATATAGGTCCTCGAACGGCGCAGAGGCGCCGAAGCCGGCCATGCCGATGAAAATACCGTCAGCACCCAGCCAGCGGTCCCAGCCGAAGGACACGCCCGCCTCGACACCCACACGCAAGGCGCCGCCGAGCACTTCGGCGCGATACGCCTCATCCTGCTGGGCGAACAGCTCCCATGAGGGCAGGGAGACGACGGCCGCCTTGATCCCCTCGGCGCCGAGCTGCTCGCGCGCGGTCATCGCGATGGCGACCTCGCTGCCGGTGGCGATCAGCGTTGCCTGGCGCGGCCCGTCGGCCTCGGCCAGCACGTAGCCGCCCCGCGCGGAGCGGTTTTCGCCCGCATCGGCGCGCAGGGCCGGCAGGGCCTGACGGGACAGGGCGATCAGGCTCGGCCCGTCCGCGCGGCGCAAAGCGAGCTCCCAGCACTCCGCGGTTTCCATCACGTCCGCCGGGCGGAACATGAATAGGCCGGGCATGGCGCGCAGGCTGGCGAGATGCTCGACCGGCTGATGCGTCGGCCCGTCCTCGCCCAGGCCGATGCTGTCATGCGTCAGCACATGGATCACCCGCTGGTGCATCAGGGCTGCCAGCCGCAGTGCCGGGCGCATGTAGTCGGTGAACACGAAGAAGGTGCCGCCATAGGGGATCAGCCCCCCATGCAGCGCCATGCCGTTCATGGCGGCGGCCATGCCGTGCTCGCGGATGCCGTAATGGATGTAGC
>CAMCJI010000101.1 GCA_945874805.1 Asaia bogorensis
GCAGCGCGCCTCTAGTGGGCGCGCTGCCCCATAGTCTCGCTCTGCCCATTCAACTCAGTCGGCGCCTCAGCCACCAACTCAACCGGCGCCTCAGCCATCGAGTTCTTAGACTCGGTCTGTGCCGTAGGCGCATTTCGCCTTACCCGGGATTTGCATCAAAATCGGCGCCATTGCTGGCATGTGCCGCGCTCTGGTGCAGGACGGGGTCTCGATTCGCCCTACTCGCGCTGCCCGGGTTTCATCCCCGGAGAACCGTGGCCGCCCTGACCGGCACATAGGCCAGGGCTGGCTGGGGGTCGTGGTTGTTCACGGCGCCCTCCTCGCCGGCCCAAGGGCCGGCTTGTAGGCTTGTAGTCCCACCCCCGGATAGACCGGCCCTGACGCAGCGGAGCGGCTCCCAAATGGTGACTTCGGCGTACGGCTGTGCGGTCCGTTGTCCCGCCAAGGCCAAATAGCGATGGTGCCGATATGGAGTCGCACCGTGGCTGAGTCGCCCCGGCCTGGCAAGTCTTATTCGCAGTTAATTGCGAAATTATTCGCCATCGCCTGGCGGGCCACCAGGCCGAGGAAACCTCCGAAGAACTTACCGCCGCGGCACTGCGCATCGAAGAAGGCATCCACCAGAACGCTCGGGTCGTTCTCGTCCTGCGCGATCACGATCGCGGTTGCGGCGCATTCCTCACCGGCCCAAATCGGGACAGGATGCTCCATGCCGTCCGGTCTGGCGCAACACCCCATCAGGGCGAGCCGCTCCGCGACGGTGCGCCGCTCGGCCATGGCGGCGCTCATTTGGTGCCCGCCAGCCCGAAGACGCGGCCCAGATCGGCCTCTGCCTCGATCGCGACCCGGTCGCCCGCCGCTATGGCACGGGCCAGGGCCTGGACCTTGGGCTGAGCAGCCTGGCGCAGTACTGCGGCGAGGAATGTGATACGATGGTCGGTAGCTCTGGGCATTTTTCGCTCCATGCCTGGGGTTAGGCCGGGTGGGGTGGGTTCAGCACCCCACCCGGCCAATACGGTGATTACAGCAGGATAATGTTCCTATCAACTCTATTGACGTTATGCCGTATCAACGGTTCGTAGGTTTATGGATAAGAAATTTTCCCGTTTTGAACTGCGTATGCCCGCCGATTTGAAGGATGCGATTGATGAATGGCGCCGCGTGCAACCAGACCTTCCGCCCCGCGCAGAAGCGGCTCGTCGGCTGATTCAGATGGGCCTACACGCCGGGAAACTGCTGGCCCGACAGGCGTGTGACCCGCGAGGAAGCCGCCACGATCAATGCACGGCGCTACGCAAAGCATATCCCGCCGCGCGCCGAAGCGATCCGTCGGCTCATTCAATCGGGGCTGGCCGCGGCTCAGCAGGCCCAGAAATAAGCTGCCGATCTCGCGCTTAGAGCCTGCCTAGGCTCTTTGGATCGCGAGCGCCGCGATTATCTCGAGGAACCCGTCTGCGTACAGACCGCCGGTCTTCTCGGCAGCAAGAATCGCTACGACCAGCACGCCGGTATCCCCCGCGGCTCTGGCGCGGGACACCGCTGCCACAGCCGCGGCCTCACCGGCCAACAACGGATCAACCACGACGAGACAGATTTTGGGTGCTTTCTGCTCGGCATCAAAAATTGCTGTGACCAGCACGCCGGTGTCTCGCACCACAGCCGCGGCCTCACCGGCCAACAGCGGATCAACCACAACGAGATGAATTCCGGGTGCACCCGGGATGCGAGGAGGTCTCAATAAACGACAGACAGTGAACGATGCTGGGCGGCAGACCCGCGCCTGATCCAGCCCCGAGCAACCAATGCTGCGACAAGCCGATGGGCAGAGCTTCGCGACTTAGTCCCCATATGAGCCACGATCTCTTCGAGAGACGTGCTGGCGCCGGGTCAGGCCGACCCGCGCTATCGTTTCGGCAGAGTCGTTGGCCCGGGCCGCGCCGTGCGACGGTTCCATGTTGCTGTCCTCTCCGCTGAAAATGCGACGCCTATCGCGTCGGCTTCATCTTGCGTTGCTGGACTGATCTGCATCAACCGAACGCACCGCATCACGTCGCCTTTGGTGGCGCGAGATCCGCCGGTGCATCCCAGCGCTGCCTTCCAGGTCCCTACCCCGACAGGAAGAACATCGTAGCCCCGGGCCGCGGCCCAGCCCTCCACGATGGCGCGCAGCCCACCGTAGACATGCGCCGCTGTTGTGGCGAACCATCGCTGTCCAGATTCGCGGTCGCGTCGCTCGTGGCTCTGCACGTCCTCGTATGCGATTAAAACGTCGCACGAAGCTGCGCCTCTTTTTCGGATCATCTCCGTGGCACCTTGATCGAGCCACTTGGCCAGCCGGAGATACCGCTGGCCCGGATGCTCGCCCGCCTTCAACGACAGGTCGTGTGCCCCACTACCGAGCAGGGCGCCCCCTGAGAAGGACGCCCACCCGAACTTGGTCCCGATGTCGAACCCGAATACCAGCACGGCTAGAACGGGATCTCGTCGTCGAGATCGTTCGGGGTGCCACGGCCAGTGCTGGCCGCACCACCGCTCCCAGCCGGCGGGCTGTCCCAACCGCCCTGCTGGGCCTGGCCGCCGCGCTGGGTCTGCCCCCCGCCCCTGCCGCCCTGCTCAGCCCCGCCGTCCTTGCGGCCCCCGAGCAGCACGATCTGACCGACGAACGGGCGAAGCACGACCTCCGTCGTGTAGCGGTCCTGGCCCTCCTTGTCCTGCCACTTCCGGGTCTGAAGTTGGCCCTCGACAAAGATCATGTCGCCCCTCTTCACGAACCGCTCGATGACCCCGACCAGCCCCTCGTTAAATACGGCCACGTTGTGCCACTCGGTCCGCTCCTTCTTCTCGCCCGACGCCTTGTCGGTCCAGGACTCAGAGGTAGCGACCGAGAAGTTGGCGATCCGGGCGCCGCCCTGGGTGGCGCGAATCTCCGGGTCTTTGCCCAGCCGGCCGATCAGTTGGACGCGATTTAGTGACGACATGTGATGCTCCTGGGGGCGCGGCCCGAGCCGCGCCCCGCGTTCTGGTTGAGGTTACTTTTTGCCGCCGCTCGGCGTGCTGTCGAACACGGGCGGGTCGTCGTCACGATCGTCCGGCCCGCCGCCGTGCTGCTCGTTGAACAGCGAGGCTTGGTCCGGGTCCGGCTTCGGCATGCCGCGATCGCCCAGGAACTCGTCCGGCCCGCCGATCACGAGCAGGATGTCCAGGCCGACCTGGTCGAGCAGTTCGTGGCGCAACTCGATCGACGCCGGCGTGTGAATCTCGAGCTTGATCGAGTCGCCCAGCGCAGCCTTCTTCAGCTTGCCCACTACGGCCCGGCGGTTCTGGGTCATGACGAGCGAAACGACCCGCCGGACCAGCAGTTCGGCCGCGGCATCGGTCTGGGAAATCGCAGCACTCTGGGCGTCCTCGCCGCGTACGTTCCAGGGCAGCGCGTTGTGATCGTGCTTCTGGCGGTCGAGCAGGTAGTCCCGCACGTCCCCCTTCAGCGTTTTCAGTGCCACCAACTGCATCTCTTCCGAAACTCTTAGCTCCGCCTGTTGCGGTGCATCCGTATTCATTTCCCAATCCTCCGCACAACACGAAGGGTTTATAATGCACGTATTCGCAATCCACCGCTATTTATAAATAAGCCGCTAGCCAGGAATAACTTGCGCGCCCAATCAAAACATGACTACTTTTCACACCCGATTGCGATTCCCAGGTGATGATTTGACAGGCGCCCACCTTCCATCGATTAGCTGCTCGAGGCGCCGCAAGGTGTGGAGCGATGGCGTCCAACTCGCACTTTCGAAGCGGGCCAGTGTGTTAGGCGCTAGACCTGCGGCGACAGCGATGGCGCTCTTGCTCCGCGGGAATTGCTCGGCCCAGGTCTGCACCCGGCGAACCACGGCCTGGACGGCCTGTTCGACATCAGCAGTGGTTGGGACGTGTGGCTCTGGTTGGTTGATTGACATACGATATTTTTACCTCAGTCGATTGCGAATTTCAACACGATAATCCGCTATAAATTGCGAAAAAGGGACTACCCATGAAGTTCGTCGCCGCTCCGGTGCCACCGACCGATGCAACATCGCAAAATGCTGAGCGCAGCCGTCAAGCGATTAGAGCCTTGATGGAGGCGCGCGGGCTGCGGGCCCACCCATGGGCCACCGCGGCAGGCATTTCTTCCAGTACGCTCTACGGCTTCCTCAAACGCGACACCGACATGATGTCCACCTCCGTGCTGGACAAACTCGCCGCGGCGGCAGGGGTGCCGATCGGCGCCTTGATGGGTGAAGCAGAGCCGGTGGAGACCCAGGTCGTAGTTCGGTTTGCGCTGCGCGGGTCTGCGGTGGTGCGCCTGGCCCGGCCCAGCAAGCACAGCGGCCCGGTCCCGCCGGGCCAGGCCGGGGCACAGTGGGACCTGGCCGAGTGCCAGACCGACGTGACGCCGCTGCTCGCCCGTGGCGCCATGGTCTATTGGCGGAGCGACCGGGTCGCCGCCCCGGCCCAACACGAGGGGCGACTCTGCATCGTCACGCTGGCCGACGAGCAAATGGTTCTGGCCGATCTGCGCCGGGGGTTCGGCAAGTCCTGGCTGCTAGTCACCGTGACGGGCCAGGTCATGGACGGGTGCCAGGTCAGCGCCGCTGCCCCTGTCGAATGGGTGCGACCCGCCGCAGCATAACGCTGCGGCGCTCGGCCACCCCTGCTGATTGCGAATTTGCACGCAAGACAGTTGCCTAATTCGCAGTTAAATGCGAATGTCGGTGAGCCGCCAGACGGGCGGCTGAACCGAAAGGCATGCCATGGACGTTGTTCGCCCGGCTGCGCCGCTTGACCCGGCACAGCACTCAGCGCCGCGGGCCGCGCTGATCCCCTTCTATACCGACGAGGGCTGGCACGCGCTGCGCGCCCAGGACCTGACCGCATCCTCGATCGCCGGCCACTTCGGTGCGTCGAAGTGGTCGAGCGAGTATCGCGACTTCGTCGAGAAGACCGGCCTCGCCGCGCCGGTCCGGTCCACCGCCATCATGGATGCGGGCCGCTTCCTCGAGGACGGCATCGCCCACCTGATCGCCCACAACGAGGGACTGGCGATCGGCACCGCCGCGGAACTGGCGGAAGACATGATCCTGGAAGGCGCGCCGCTCCTGGTTCGCTGCCCCGACGTGCCGGATCAGCCTGCCACGCGAGTCCTGGCCGGGGCCTACCTGCGCGACATCGACAGCCGGCTCGGGGCCACGCCGGACCGCATCATCGCGGACTGGCGCGGCTCGGGACCGCGCCCCCTCGAAATCAAGAACGTGTCCTGGCAGGCATGGCGCGACGAATGGCTCGATGGCGAGGCGCCGGTGAAGTACTGGCTGCAGGGCCAGATCCAGACCGGGATCGGCCGGCTGGCCGGGTTCCCCTGGGCCGGGTTCGTGATCGGCGCGCTGGTGGCGGGAAACGAGACGCGGGTCCTGCCCTACGACTTCGATCCCGACACCTTCGCGATGTGCCAGACCAAGGCGATCGAGTTCTGGAGGATGGTCGAGGCTGGGAAGGAGCCGCCCCCAGATTTCTGGCGGACCAGCGACCAGGACGCGATCAAGCGCCGGTATCGCGACGCCCAGCCCGTTCCCCTCGATTTGTCCGGTTCGACCCGCGCCCTGGAAGTCGCGCTGCGGCTGAAGGAAGTCCGTGCCGCGATCACCCTGGCCGAGAAGGAGAAGGACGCGCTGGACGCGGAACTGCGCCACATGATCGGTGCCTCCGAGGCAGCCACGCTGCCGGACGGCTGGACCATCAAGGCGGGCGTGACGCATCGGGCCGGGTTCACGGTCGATCCGACCAGCTTCCGCTCGCTGCGGGTCAATCCGCCGAAGGCCGACAAGAGGATGGCGGCATGAACGCGATCTCGCCCGTGGCCGGTGTTCCGGCTCGCATCCAGGCCCCGGACCAGTCGGCCCTTGAGCCGTACGGCGTGAACCAGACCGGGTGGAGCCTCCTGGTCAACACGCTCTACCCTGACGCGCCGGACGCCGGCATGGTCCTGGCCCTGCTCGAGTTCTGCGCGCGGCGCAAATACGACCCGTTCCGCCGGCCCGTTCATCTGGTCGCGCAGTACAACGCGAAGACCAAGAAGAGCGAATTCACGATCTGGCCCGGGATCAACTCGATCCGGGCCGACGCGGCGGCGACCGGACTCTATGCCGGGATGGACAAGCCGGAGTGGGGGCCGGACCGGACCGAGACGATGAAGGGCCGGGTCAAGCAATGGGATAGCGGCCGAGAGTCCTACGGTGACCAGACCGCCGAGGTAACCTATCCCGACTACTGCACCGTCACGGTCTATCGGCTCGTGGCGGGCCAGCGCTGCGCCTTCCCGTTCCAGGTGTTCTGGAAGGAAGCCTACCAGACCCGAGGCATGAAGGGGTCCACCCTGCCGAACGACATGTGGGAGGGCCGGGCCAGGGGCCAGTTGCAGAAGTGCGCCGAAGCTGGCGCGCTGCGGGCCGCGTTCCCCGAACTGGCCGATTACACGTTCGAGGAAATGGCGGGCCGGAACCATGGGGCGGTCATCGACGCCCAGGCCGAGCACGGCAAGGTCGAACAGGGCACGACCGCCGCTGGTCCGGCTCAGACCCGCTCCGCGGCCGAACAGGGGCGTGGCGGGCCTGCCGCAGCGTTCCGGGGCGTCACTGCCGGCCCTGCCGCTGGGCCGGCCCAGGGCGGCACCACGGCCCCTGCGGCGGGGCCTGGCCCGGTGCAGCAGGTCTCGCCCAATGGGTCGACCATCCGGGACGTGGACCCCACCACCGGTGAAGTCCTGGCCGAGCGCTCCGCCGCGGTGCCACCGCCCGCCGGTGCGGCCCAGGCGGCGCCGGCACCGGCCGCGGCGCAGCACGGAGCGCTTTATGTCGCTCTGCCCCAGAACGACAAGGGTGGGATCGCGTGGGGGGCCTGGCTCGAGACGCTGCGGCACCACCTGAGCCTCTGCAAGTCGGAGGACACGATCAAGGCGCTGAACGCGGACAACGGCGATGCCCTGATCAAGCTCAACGAGCGATCGTCCAAGGCATGGCTGTCGTGGAGCGACTCCTGCACGGCGAGGGCCTTGGAGATCCAGTCTCTGACCCAGGCCGATGCTGGGGCGAACGACCCGCCCATGCCGCTCGACGACGAAATCCCCTTCTGATGAAGGGGCAGCGGCGCACCATCACGCTCCGCTTCGCGGCTGGGGCGCGGGTCACGATCACCCGCGCCGAGGCTGCCCTGCTGACTCGGATGATCCGGGCCGGAGCGGGGGTGGAGCGGGTCGCCCCCCTGGCGAGCGTGGTTGACTCCCTGCTCCGCAAAGGAGCGGTGCGCCGAGCCGCGATCGTGAAGGGCGTGGAGATCTACGTGGCGACCGAGGCGGGCCGGCTCTTCGCCGCGGCCTATGCCGGTCGCCGGGCCACCCAGACCATGAAGGCGGCACGGCGAGCCGCAGCATTTGCAGCACAGCGAGAGGCGGCTGGGGCCGCCTTCGTGCTGCCAGGCTTCACCGACGAAAAACCCAGCGGGGAACCCCATGCCAATCTCTGAATTCGTCACGATCGACGCCTGCCTGAAGGAGACGAGAATCGACACCGATCATGCGCGGATCACCATCACGCTGACCATGGAGATCGTCGGCCCGCGATACGCGACAGCAGCAGCATCGCGTTTCTTGGCCGCAAACCGCGGCTTCTTCCAGGAGCCTTGTGCCGCCGCGGTGAGTGCCGCGATCAGCGCTGCGCTGCAGATTCACCCGGAAGTCCGCCAAAGCCAGATCACCGGGGTGTTTGAGGTGGGCGGGGGCGTGACCCCTTTGACCCCAGCCGAGTACGAGCAGGTCATGCTGCGGGCGGCCCAGGAGATGGCTGGAGCGGCACACCAGCCGGGTCACGCCTGATGGACGGCCCAGGCGAAACCAACTGGCCGCTGGCGGCGGTCACCCAGGAAGACCTGCGCTGGGCCGCGCTGGAGCGCCTGGCCCAGACCCTGCCTGGCGCAATCGCCCTGGCCGAGCAGATGGCGACGGAGCGGAACCAGGCATGGCTCGACCTGGGCCGCGCCCAGGAAGATAGCGCGGAGCAGCGGCGGGAGATCGCCCGGCTCAGCGCCTTGGTCGACCAGCACGAAGCCGCCGGCGGGCCGCCCATGTCTGTCCCGGCGATGGCCCTATCGGTCCTGCTGATGGGTGGGGGCTGGCCCTTCGCGGCGCACCTGTTTTGGTTGGCCAATGGCGCGACGGGCTGGAAGTCCGTCGTCCTGGCCCTGGTCCTGGCCGCATCGGGCGTGTGCTGGACCTGGGTGGTCTGGACCTATGTCAAGGCTTGTCGCCGTGGCTGAGCGGGGCGGGACGCTCCTTCTCACCACGGAGCAGGCGGCTGCGCGCCTCTCGATCTGCGCGGAATCCGTGCGTCGTGCGATCCGATCCGGCCGGCTCGCTTGCTATAGGCTGAACGGTGCGGTCAGGTTGTCCGACGCGCAGATCGCAGAATATCTGGAGTCATCCTTATGCCCCGCCCGCGTCCAGGAGGACCCGCCCTCGAACTCTACCGAGGCAGATACGCCATCGTCTACTTCGACGGAGGATCACGTCGCCGCGTTTCAACGGGGACGGCGAATCCGACAATCGCTCGACAGGCCCTCGCGGACTGGAACGCCGAAGCTGAGCGTCGTCCCCTCGCCCTGACGGTCGGCCAAGCCCTCTCGAATTATGCCACGGCCAGGGCGGGCAAGGTCATGGCGCCCAAGCGCCAGGCCGAGGCGATGAAGCCCCTACACGCCGCCCTAGGGGCGCTGCGGGTGGATCAGATCACACAAGCCGAATGGGACCGCTACGCCGCCGGACGCGTCACCAAGCCCCGCCCGCGCGCCAAGAAGCACGTCCCCCAGCCGGTCGCGGCCGGCACCCTACGGCGCGAATTCAACGTCCTGCGCGCCGCGCTTAGATTGGCATGGAAGGACGGCGCGCTCCCAAGACCGCCGACCCTCGCCACTCCGGCCGACAGCGCGCCCCGCGATCGCTACCTCACCAAGGACGAGGCGCGGTCCCTGCTGGCCGCGTGCAAGTCCCCGCACGTCAAGGTGTTCCTCGCGCTGGCCCTTTTCACCGGAGCGCGGAAGCAATCCATCCTGTCGTTGACATGGGAGCAGGTGGACTTCCGCACCGGCACCGTAGATTTTCAGGAACCCGGCCGACCGATCACGGACAAACGCAGAGCCATCGTGCCGATGAACGCGAGCCTGCGCGCCGTGATGGACGCTGCCCAAGCGGCGCGCCAGACCGACTATGTCGTGGAATATGCCGGCGGCCCGGTGCCGACCGGGTTGCGATGGAGTTGGCGGCGGCTGTGCAGCAACGCCGGCCTGAAATGGACGCCGACGCCGCACCACATCAAGCATTCGGTCGTGTCGTGGCTGGCGATGGACGGCATTCCGCTCGGCTCGGCCGCCGACCTTTTGGCGACGGATGAACGCACCCTGCGGCGCGTTTACCGTAAATTCGATCCCGCCTATTTGCGCGGCACGGTGGCCGCCTTGGACCTGTAGGTGTTCATTTGAACACCTACGCCGTGCGCCCCGGCGGGCCTAACCCCTTGAAATGCGCTGGTATCCCGTAGGGGATTCGAACCCCTGTCGCCGCCGTGAAAGGGCAGTGTCCTAGGCCTCTAGACGAACGGGACAGCGCGGCAGGCTGATACGCGACGAGGCAGAAGGAATCAAGTGGCCGCGGCATCCGTGATCTGGAATCCCGGCGTGATGCTGCCATTCCACTCCTCGGCGCGCAGATGCCCGGCGATGTGCAGGGCCGGGCCGCCGCGGGCAAGCAGGGCTTCGGCCACCGGGCCGTCTTTGGCGCGGAACATCACCGCCTTCAGCCGCGCCCCGCCGCCCTCGCCCTCCAGGAAGGCGCGAATCGTATTGCCCTCCTTGCCCACCCGGTCGGCGCGGACGATCCGCGTGCGCGCCAGCACCAAAGTCGGCTCCTCATTGGCATTGCCGAAGGGGGCGAGCCGGCCGATCGACTGCGCGAGTTCCAGCGTGCAGCCGGCCACCACAACGCTGCCCTCCACCACCACATCCACCGCCGAGCGATAGCCCCGCGCCACCGCCAGCCGCTCATCGAGGAAGGCGTGGAACGCCGCGACATGCGCCGCCGGCAGCGAAAACCCCGCCGCCATCGCGTGCCCGCCGCCCGTCGCCAGGATGCCGTGCTGGCGCGCGGCGATGATCGCGCTGCCGAGGTCCAGCCCCGCCACCGACCGCCCCGACCCCTTCGCCAGCCCGTCCGCGATGCCCGCCACGCAGGCCGGGCGGTTGAACTTCTCCTTGATCCGCCCGGCCACGATACCGACAACCCCAGGATGCCAAGCCTCACCGGTCACCAGCACGGCGGCATGCCCGGCCGCAAGCTGCGCCTCCGCCGCCGCGAGTGCCGCGTCGAGCATGCCCGCCTCCACCTGCTGGCGCTGGCGGTTCACCCCGTCGAGCTGGCCGGCAATCCCCCGCGCCTCCAGCGGATCGTCGGTGAGCAGCAGCCGCAGCCCCAGCCCGCAATCGTCGATCCGTCCGGCGGCATTGATCCGCGGCCCGAGCGCGAAGCCCAGCGTCATCGCATCCGGCCGCTCCTTCGCCGAGGCCGCCTCCAGCAACGCCGCGATCCCCGGCCGCTCGCGCCGCGCCATGATCTTCAGCCCCTGCGCCACAAACGCCCGGTTGAGCCCGGTCAGCGGCATCACGTCGCACACCGTCGCCAGCGCCACGAGATCCAGCAGCCCGCGCAGATCCGGCTCCGCCGCCCCCGCGAACGCCCCGCGCCGCCGCAACTCGCGCACCACCGCCACCCCGGTGAGGAAGGCGATGGCCGCCGCACACAGCATCCCCAGCCCCGAGCCGTCATCCAGCCGGTTCGGATTGACCGTCGCCACCACCCTCGGCGGCGCCCCCTCGGCCTTGTGGTGATCGAGCACCACCACATCCGCGCCCGCCAGCTCGGCAAAGATCGCGCCGGCCGCCGTGCCACAATCGACGCAGACGACCAGGCTCGCCCCCTGCGCCACCAGCCCCCGCAACGCCGGCAGGTTCGGCCCGTAGCCCTCCGCCAGCCGGTCCGGCACGTAGGGAAGCACGGTACAGCCCAGCCGCCGCAGCAGCCCCGCCAGCAGCGCCCCGCTGCACGCGCCGTCCACGTCATAGTCGCCGAACACCGCGACCACCTCGCCCCGCTGCGCCGCATCCGCCAGCCGGGCAGCGGCGGCATCCATGTCGGTCAGCACTGAGGGATCGGGCATCAGCGCCCGCAGCGTCGGCTCCAGGAAGTCCGCCGCCGTCTCGATGCCGATCCCCCGCGCCGCCAGCAGTCGGCCGAGCACTTCCGGCAGCCCCAGCCGCTGGGCGATACCCAGCCCGGTGCGCTCATCGCCCTCCCGCCACACCCAACGCCGGCCGGAGAGCGAGCGCGATACGCCGAGCGCGAGGGGCAATGCCGGGTGGGTCAGGTCTTCACCCAGGTCTTGGTGGCAAAGTTGTGATGCGCCTCGACGAACCGCACCGTGCCGGATTTGCTCCGCATCACCACCGAATGCGTGTAGGCGCCATGGCCGTAGCGGCGCACGCCCTTCAGCATCGCCCCGGTGGTGACGCCCGTGGCCGCGAACATCACGTCGCCCTTGGCCATCTCCGTCACCGAGTATTTCCGCTGCGGATCGGTGATGCCCATTTCCAGCGCCCGCTGGATCTGGCTGTCATCCTCGAAGATCAGCCGCCCCTGCATCTGCCCGCCGATGCAGCGCAATGCGGCGGCCGAGAGCACGCCCTCCGGCGCCCCGCCCCAACCCATGTAGATATCCACGCCGCTGTCCGCCTGGGCGGTGGCGAGCACGCCGGCCACGTCGCCGTCGGAGATCAGCATGATCCGCGCCCCCGCCTCACGGGTCTTGGCGATGTATTCCTTGTGCCGGTCGCGATCGAGAATGCACGCGACCAGGTCCGACACCTCGCATTTCTTGGCTTTCGCCAGATTGCGCAGGTTCTCCGCCACCGGCGCATCCAGATCGACCACCCCCTCCGGCAGCCCGCCGCCGACGGCGATCTTGTCCATGTAGATGTCCGGCGCATGCAGGAAGTTGCCGCGCTCGGCCAGGGCCACCACCGCCATCGCATTCGGCCCGCCCTTGGCGGTCAGCGTGGTGCCCTCCAGCGGATCGACCGCGATATCCATCGCCGGCCCGCCGGCGCCCACCTTCTCGCCGATGAACAGCATCGGCGCCTCGTCCATCTCGCCCTCGCCGATCACCACGGTGCCATCGATCAGCACCGTGTCGAAGGCCAGGCGCATCGCCTCCACGGCGGCCCCATCCGCCTCGTTCTTCTTGCCCAGCCCCATCCAGTGGCTGGCGGCCAGGGCGGCGGCCTCGGTGACGCGGACGAGTTCGAGCGCGAGGTTGCGGTCGAACACCATCTCGGAAGCATTCTTGGTGGCCATTTCGGCTTCTCCTTGAAAAGTTCAGGCGGCTTCGATGCGGATCAACTGCGGCGCTTCCAGCACGGCGCCGAGTTCGGCGATCCGCGCCAGGGCCGCCCGCATGTCGGACTCGCGGGTCTCATGCGTCACCAGCACCACCGGCACCGCCTCCCCCGGGCTGCGGCCGCGTTGCAGCATGCTTTCCAGCGAGATGCCGGCGTCGCGCAGCACGGCGGTGACCTCGGCGATCACGCCAGGCTGATCGACCACCATCAGCCGCAGGTAATAGGCGCCGACATGGTCCTCCATCGGCAGGCTCGGCGCGTCCGACAGCGCGCCGGAGGCAGCCCCCCAGACCGGCGTGCCCCGCCCGCGCGCGAGGTCGATGAGGTCGGCGACAACGGCGGAGGCCGTCGGCCCCGCCCCGGCGCCGCGGCCTTCCAGCATCACCCGGCCGACGAAATCGCCCTCGGCCACCACCGCGTTGAACACCCCGTCCACCCGCGCGATCGGGGCGGCCTGCGGCACCATGCAGGGATGCACCCGCGCCTCGATGCCGGCCTCGCTGCGCCGCGCGATGCCGAGCAGCTTGATGCGGTAGCCAAGCTCGCCGGCAAAGGCGATGTCGAGTGCCGAAATGCGGCGGATGCCCTCGATATACACCGCCTCGAACGCCACCGGCCGCCCGAAGGCCAGGGCGGCGAGGATCGACAGCTTATGCGCGGCATCGATGCCATCGACATCGAAGGCCGGGTCCGCCTCGGCGTAGCCGAGCTTCTGCGCGTCGGCCAGCACATCGGCGAATTCCCGCCCGCGCTCGCGCATCACCGTCAGGATATAGTTGCACGTCCCGTTCAGAATGCCGGCGACGCGGCTGATCCGGTTGCCCGCCAGGCCCTCGCGCAGCGCCTTGATGACCGGGATGCCGCCGGCCACCGCCGCCTCGAACGCCAGCGCCACCCCCTGCTGTTCGGAAAGGGCCGCGAGTTCCGCGCCATGCACGGCCAGCAGCGCCTTGTTGGCGGTCACCACCGGCTTGCCGGCGCGCAGCGCCGCCTCCACCAAAGCGCGCGCCGGGCCTTCGGAGCCGCCGATCGCCTCGACCACCACATCCACGCCGGGGTCGCCGGCGAGCGCCACCGGGTCCTCATACCAGCGCAGCCCGGCCAGCGACGCCCCGCGGTCGCGCGTGCGGTCGCGGGCGGAGACGGCGGTGACCGCGATGGGGCGGCCGGCACGCGCGGCGATCAGGTCGGCATTGCCCGCCAGCATGGCGAGCACGCCCCCGCCGACGGTGCCGAGACCTGCGAGGCCGATGGAAAGCGGACGAGTCATGCGGTGAGGTTCTCCGAAAGAAGCAGAAAGTCAGACAGAAACTTCTTTTTTGAAAAAAAGAAGCAAAAAACTTTTATCCGTTTGGAGCCGGCCATCCGAGCCAACCGTCACAAGTCCCGAAAGTTTTTTGCTTCTTTTTTTTCAAAAATAGAAGACTCTTCCTTCCTACTCCGCCAACCGCGCCACCCCGCCGCGCCCCAATGCCTCGGCCGTCACCCGCAGCGCCGCATCCGGCACCCCGGCGCGCCGGATCACACCGGCGATCGCCTGGGCGCGGGCGAAGGCAAGCTCCAGGGCGGCACTTTGCTGCTCGGCCGAGACCCCCTCGGCCTCGCCAAAGGCGGAAACCATCAGGTCGGACGGCCCACGCGCGCGTACCAGCGCCTGCAACGCAGCCACGGCCTCGGCGGGCAGCGTGGCGGAGCCGGCGGGGAAGGCGACGGCCACCGGCGCGCGCGGCAGGCGCGGCGCGGGGGCCGGAGCCACAACGGGCGGGGCGACCGGCGGCGCGGTGGGGCGGGTGAAGCCGGCCACGCCGGGCAGCATCGGCGGGCGCGGTGGCCCGGCCGGCATATCGGGCATCGGGCCGACTCCGCCACCGGCAAC
>CAMCJI010000102.1 GCA_945874805.1 Asaia bogorensis
CCGCCGGCATGAAACGCCCTGCGGCGAAGGCCGGATGGTCTGGCGGGAATGGGGCGCGGGGCCAGTGCTGGTGCTGGTGCATGGCGGCACCGGATCGTGGCGGCACTGGGCGGCCAACATTGCGCATTTCGCCGCCACCCATCGCGTGCTCGCCCCCGACCTCCCCGCCCTCGGCGAATCTGCCGAACCCGACGAGCCCTCCACCCCCGCCTCCCTCGGCGCCATCACCGCCGCCGGCATCGATGCGATCCTCGGCGCCGGGGCGGAGTACGATCTCTGCGGCTTCTCCTTCGGTGCGACGATCTGCAGCCAGGTCGCGGTGCTGCACGGCGCGCGCGTGCGAACGCTGACCATCGTCGGGCCGGGGGCGCTGGGGCTCGACCGCCCGGCAATCCAGCTGGAGAAGGTGCGCAGCCGCACCGGTGCTGCGCGGGTGGAGGCCAACCGGGTCAATCTCGGCCTGTTCATGCTCGCCCGGGCCGAGCGCATCAACGACGAAGCCCTGGCGATCCAGGACTGGAACACCGTGCATGCCCGCTACAAAAGCCGCGGTTTCGCGCACACCCCCGCTTTGCGCGACGCCGTCGCGATTCTGCCGGCCAAGCTGAACGCGATCTGGGGCGACAAGGACGTGACCGCCTTCCCCACCCTCGAAGCCCGCATCGCCGTGCTGCGCGCCGCCCGGCCGGATGTGGACCTGGAGATCATCGCCGGCGCCGGCCACTGGGCCGCCTATGACGCGCCGGACGAATTCCATGCCTTGCTGCGCGCGATGATGGCCCGGCCGGCACCGGGATAGGCGGATGGAACGCCCGCTGCGTGCGATCGGGCTGATGCTGCTGGCCTGCTTCCTGTTTTCGGTCAGCGACGCGATCTCGAAACTGCTGGGCGAGACGATGCCGCCGGTGGAGATCGGCTTCTTCCGCTACGTCGTGTTCGTCGCGATGGCAGCCGGCATGGCCTGGCAGGCTGGCGTCAATCCCTGGCAGGTGCAGGACCCCGTGCGCCAGGTGGTGCGCGGGCTGGCCCTGGTGGGCTCCGGGCTGTTCTTCATCGTCGCCCTGCGGCATCTGCCGCTGGCGGATGCAGCGGCGGTGGGGTTCATCTCGCCGCTGCTGATCACCGCGCTCTCGGTGCCGATGCTGGGCGAGCGCGTCGGCTTCCGGCGCTGGGCGGCGGTGGTGGTGGGGCTGATCGGCGTGCTGCTGGTCGTCAGGCCGGGCACCGGGGCGTTCAAGCCGGAAGCGCTCTGGGTGCTCGCCTCCTCCTCCACCTGGGCAGTGGCCAGCGTGCTCTCCCGCCAGATGGCCGGGCGGGACCATCCGGCGACGACCATCCTGTGGTCGGCGGTTGTCGGCCTGATCCTGCTCACCGTGCTACTGCCGTTCCAGTGGGCGGTGCCCACGGGCTACGAGCTGCTGCTGTGCTTCGGCCTCGGCGTGTTCGCCTCGACCGGGCAGATCCTGATGCTGCAATCCTACCGCTTCGCCGGCGCTTCCACGCTGGCGCCGTTCATCTATGTGCAGCTCGCCTGGTCCACCTCGCTCGGCTGGCTGATCTGGGGGACGCTGCCGGATCAATGGACATGGCTCGGCACCGCGGTGATCGTGGCCAGCGGCATCTACACCGTGCACCGCGAGCGCGTGCGCGCCCGCGAACGAGGCGCATAGGCAGGCTTGGCCCAGCCGGGCCGCGCCCCCATATCCGTTGCTTACCCGCCCGGAGCAGACGCATGACCGATACGCCTGAGTACACGCCGCCGCAGGTCTGGACCTGGAACAAGGCGAATGGCGGCCGTTTCGCCAGCATCAACCGCCCGATTGCGGGGCCGACGCATGAGAAGGCGCTGCCGGTCGGCCGGCATCCCCTGCAGCTCTACTCGCTCGGCACGCCGAACGGCGTGAAGGTGACGGTGCTGCTGGAGGAGCTGCTGGCCCTCGGCCATACCGGCGCGGAATACGACGCCTGGCTGATCCGCATCGGCGATGGCGACCAGTTCGGCAGCGGCTTCGTCGCGGCCAACCCCAACTCCAAGATCCCGGCGCTGGTCGATCACAGCGGCCCGGCGCCGATCCGGGTGTTCGAATCCGGCGCGATCCTCGTCTATCTCGCCGAGAAGTTCGGCGCGTTCCTGCCGACCGAGCCTGCGGCCCGGGCGGAGTGCCTCTCCTGGCTGTTCTGGCAGATGGGCAGCGCGCCCTCTCTCGGCGGCGGCTTCGGGCATTTCTACGCCTATGCGCCGACGAAGATGGAATACCCGATCGACCGCTTCGCCATGGAGGTGAAGCGCCAGCTCGACGTGCTCGACCGCCGGCTGGCCGAAAGCCCCTATCTCGGCGGCGAGGCCTATACGATCGCCGACATGGCCGTGTGGCCCTGGTACGGCAACCTCGTGAAGGGCACGATCTACGGCGCCGGCGAGTTCCTCTCCGTGCACGAGTACAAGAACGTACTGCGCTGGACGGACGCAATCGCCGCCCGCCCGGCGGTGCAGCGCGGGCGGATGGTCAACCGGCTCTCCGGCGAGCCATCCAGCCAGCTGCACGAACGCCATGACGCCAGCGACTTCGAGACGCGCACGGCGGACAAGCTCGCGGCTCAAGCCGCCGCGACCTAGGCGTGGCGCCGCGGGTCAAGCCGCGGCGACATAACCCTCGCGACGGGGGTCGGCGGCCCCCGTCAGCGCGCCGGTGGTGGGATTGCGGGTGATCGCCTGCATCCCGCCGACCGCCATCGTCCAGGGCGCGGCGGCGTCGATCGTATGGCCGCGCGTGCCGAGCTCGGCGAGCACGCCAGCGTCGATCCGCGATTCCGCCTGCACGCGCGTGCCGTCCCACAGGCGGGCGCGCGGTGCCTCGATGGCCTCCTGCAAGGGCAGGTTGAAGTCGATCAGATGCACGAGTGCCTGGGTCTGCGTCTGGGTGATGCCGTAGCTGCCGGGGGTGCCGATAGCCAGCACCGGGGCGCCATCGCGGATGCCGATGGAGGGGGAGACGGAGGTCATCAGCGCGCCGCCGGGGATCAGCGCGTTCGGGCCGCGTTGGTCCAACTCGCCCCAGTAGAGCGCGTTGTTCAGGGTCACCCCGGTGCCGGGCACCACCACGCCGCAGCCGTACAGGCCGCCGAGGCTTTGGGTGATGCAGACCATGTTGCCGTGCCGGTCGGCGACCGACAGCGAGGTGGTGTGCTGGCCTGCGACCTTGCCCTCGGGCGGGGCGATCCACTGTTCCGTCGGCCCGCTGACCGGGATGCCATCGGCGAGGCGCTGGCGCAGGCGGGCGACCGACTCGTCGGCGAGCAGCGCGGCCAGCTTTTCCGGTGAGGGGTTGCCGGCATTGATCCGCGCCCCGGCTGCGAGACGCACGGCGCGCCAGACGGTGTCGAGGTGCTCCACCCCGTTATGCGCCATCGCCGCGAGGTCGAAGCCTTCGAGGATGCGCATGCCGAGCAGGAACTGGAACGCCTGCGACGGCGGCGGGGCTGAATGCAAAGCCAGGCCGCGGTAACTGGCCGAGACCGGGGTGGCCCAGGGCGTGCGGGCGGCATCCTCGAGATCGGCCATCGTCAGGAAGCCGCCGAGGCGCTGGACGTGATCGACGATCGCCTGGCCCAGCGGTCCGCCGTAGAGATGGCCGGGGCCATCGGCGGCCAGCGCCTCGAAGGTGCGGGCCAGTTCGGGCTGGCGCAGCACCGCGCCCTCCGCCGGCGGGGGGCTGGCGTGCACGGCTGCCCAGTCGGCGAAGAACGGCTCGCGCCCGGCCTCGCGCATGAAGTAATTCGCGCCGAGGATGTTGAAGCCAATCATCGGGAAGCCGTCGCGCGCGAGGGCGATGGCGGGGGCGAGCACCTGGGCGAGGCTCATCGTGCCGTGCGACCGCAACAGCTCGCACCAGCCGGCGAAGTTGCCCGGCCCGGTGGTGGCGGCTGCCCCGCGTTGCAGTTCCTCGCGCTTGCTGAAGCGGCCGAGCGGGAAGCTGCGCGGCACGCCGGCGCGGAATTGCAGCGACTTCACCCGCTGCTCCGCCGCCGACCAGACGGTGGCCATGCCGTTGCCGGCCAGCCCCGACATGAACGGCTCGACCACGCCGATGGCGGCAGCCGTGGCCACCGCCGCATCGAAGGCGTTGCCGCCCTGGCCAAGGATGCGCGCGCCGGCCTGGGCGGCGAGCGGATGCGCGGCCGCGACGAGGCCGTGAACGGAGGCGACGGTGGGGCGGCGGCCGTTCATGGCGTGGCCACGTAGCCATCGCGGCGGGGATCGGCAGCACCCACCATCGCCCCGCTCGCCGGGTCGATGGCGATGGCCTGCATGCCGCCGACCTGCATCGTCCAGCCGCCGGCCGGGCGCATGTCGTGCCCGCGGGCGGCCAGGGCTGTCATCACCTCGGGGGCGATGCGTTCTTCCTGGTCCACGCGCGTGCCGTCCCACAGGCGGGCGCGGGGGGCTTCGATCGCGTCCTGCAGCTTCAGGCCGAAGTCGAGATACTGCACCATCGCCTGTGGCTGCGTCTGGCAGATGCCGTAGCTGCCGGGGGTGCCGAGTGCCAGCACCGGCTTGCCGTCACGCGTCGAGATGCTCGGCGCAGTCGGCAGGGCGAGTGCGCCGCCCGGCAGCAGCGGGTTGGTGCCGCGGGTATCGACCTCGCCCCAATAGAGAAAGTTGTTCATGCACACGCCGGTGCCGGGGATCACCACGCCGCAGCCGAACAGCGCGCCGAGGCTTTGGGTGATGCACACCACATTGCCTTCGCGGTCAGCCACCGAGCAGGAGGTGGTGTGCTCCTTGTCGAGGTTGATCGGCTTCGGCGCGATCCACTGCTCCGTCGGGCCATCGACCGGCTTGCCGTCCGCCACGCGGGCGCGCAGGCGGGCGACGTTGTCCGCACCCATGATCCGCGCCAGCATCTCCGGCTTGGGGTTGTTGTGGGCGATGCGCTCGCCGGCGGCGATGCGGATGGCGCGGTACACGGTATCGAGATGCTCGACGCCCATGCGCTCCATCGCACCCAGGTTAAAGCCGTCAAGGATGGCCAGGGTCAGGAGGAACTGGAAGCCCTCGCAGGGTGCCGGCAGGGTGTGCACCTGCAGGCCGCGATAGCTGGTGGCCATCGGATCAAGCCAGACCGGCTTGACGGCTTCCATGTCCGCCTCGGTGATGCAGCCGCCCAGGCTGGCGAGGTGGGCGATCATCTTGCGGCCGAGCGGCCCGCCGTAGAGATGGCCCGGCCCGTTGGCGGCAATGGCGGCGTAGGTCTCGGCCAGATGCGGCTGGCGCAGCACGTCGCCCTGCGCCACCTGGCCGCGCCCGCCGGTATAGGTGCTGTTCCAGTCTTCGAAGAACGGATAGTCCTTCAGCGCGGTGGACGAGGAGTTGATGCCGGCGGTGTTGAACTCCACCAGCGGAAAGCCGTCCGCGGCCAGCGCGATGGCGGGTGCGAACACCTCGGCCAGCGACTTGCGGCCATAGGCGCGCACCAGCTCGCACCAGCCGGCGAGATTGCCCGGCGTGCCGGTGGCCAGCGGGCCGCGATACATCTCCTCGCGGTCGGAGAACCTGCCGGCGGGGAATTTCGAGGGCACGCGGGTGATGTAGTCCAGCGTGCGGATGCGCTTCTCGCTGGCGATGTGGCAGGTCGCCATGCCCATGCCCGCAAGGCCCGACATGTAGGGCTCCACCACGTTCAGCGCGGCTACGGTGGCGGCGGCAGCATCGAACGCGTTGCCGCCGGCCGCGAGCAGCTTTGCCCCCGCCTGGGCTGCCAGCGGGTGGGCCGCTGCCACCATGCCGTGCACCGATGCGATCGTGGGCCGCTTGCCGTCCATGTGGGAATCCCCCTTCTGCGTATTGCCGTCAGCCTGCACCCTCGGCGGCAAGGCGACAAGCAAGCCGGGCGGCGGCCAGGGCTGCATCGGCCTGCTCCAGGCGAATATCGAGATCGGGCGCCGCCGCGTGCAGGCGCTGGAAGATCACCGGGTGCAGCGTCGCCGCCCGCCCCAGCAGCACCACGGGCAGGCGGCCAACGCGGGCGGCGAGCACGCAAGCGAGGCGGGCGAGTTCGGTGCCGGCATCAGCGAGAATTGCCAGCGCATCGGGGTCCGCCTCGGCGGCCTCGGCGACCGCCAGGGCGAGCATGGCGACGGCGGTGCGCCCGCCGCCATAGACATGGGCGCGCACGCCGTTCCAGTCCTCGGCGGCCATGGCGGCGAACAGCGCATCCCCGAGCGGGCCGCGCGGGGCGGCGGCATCGATGCGGCGGAAGACGCAATCGAGCGCCTGCCGGCCGATCCAGAAGGCCGAGCCGGCATCGTCGATCAGGATGCCGCGCCCGCCGGCGCGCTCGATGGTGCCATCGGCGCGGATATGCATGCCGACCGAGCCGGTGCCGGCATAGACGACGATGCCTTCGCCGGGCGCGAAGGCGGCGTGGTAGCCGATCCACAGATCGTCCTGCACAATGACGCGGGTTCGCGGAACATGCAGCGCGGCACTGAGGATATCGCCGGCCAGCGCGGCTTCCGGCGCGTCGCCGGTCAGCCCGGTGATGCCGGCGACGACGAAGCCGGGCGGCTGCGGCAGCGCGCGCGCAAGGGCGGCAGCGAAGCTGTCGAAGGCCGTGCGGGAGTCGGCGGTGAAGAGATGGCCATTCACTGCCGGCAGTTCCCCGGCCGCCAGCGTTGCCTCGCCATTCGCGAGCACCCAGCGCGTCGCCGAGCCGCCGGAGTCGATGCCTACTCCTAGGGGCATGCGGCGGCGAAGCGGCGGGTGATCTCGCGCGGGTTGGTGATGGCGGTGCCGACGACCACGGCATGCGCGCCGCGTGCGAAGGCGGCGGCGACCAGTTGCGGAGAGTCGTAGCGCCCCTCTGCAACAACCGGCACCCGGCAAGCGGCGGTCAGCGCGGCGACGAGGTCGAGATCGGCGCCCTGGCGGTGCTGCGTCGCGGCGGTGTAGCCGGAGAGGGTGGTGGCGACGTAGTCCGCCCCCCAGGCCTCGGCCGCGAGGCCCTCCTCCAGCGTGGCGATGTCGGCCATCACGGCGACGCCGAGTTCGGCCTTGATGCGCGCGATCAGTTCGGCCGGCGGCGGGCCGTCCCGGGTGCCCAGCGTGGCATCGAGTGCCACCACATCGGCGCCTGCCTCAGCGACGATGCGGGCGGCTGCTAAGTCGGGCGTGATGTAAACCTCGTAGGCAGGATCAAACACTTTGAGCAGCCCGATCAGCGGCAGGTCCACCGCCGCGCGGATCGCGGCGATGTCCGCCGCGCCCTCGCTGCGGATGCCCGCCGCCCCGCCCTGCATTGCGGCGAGCGCCATCGCGCGCATGAAGGCGGAGCCGGTCAGCGGATTGTCGTCCCGCGCCTGGCACGAGACGATCAATCCGCCTTTGCGCAGCGTACGGCTCACCCCAGGGTTGCCAGGCGCTGCTGGGCCACCGTGGCAAGCACCGCCGCACCGAAGGGCGTGGTCTCGTCGTTGTAGTTGTAGGCAGGGTTGTGCAGTTGGGCCGACTCGCCGTTGCCAACCTGGATATAGGCGCCGGGCACCTTCTCCATCATGAAGCTGAAATCCTCGCTGCCCATGCCCGGCGGCTTGACGCGATCGACCTTCGGGTCGCCGACCAGCTGCGCCGCCGCATCGGCAAGATGCGTGGTCTCGGCTGCATCGTTGATGAGCGGCGCGAAGATGAAGCGGAAATCGACCTCGGCCGTGGCGCCGAAGCCTTCGGCCACGCCCTTGGCGATCCGCTTCATGTTCGTCTCCATCATGTCCATCACCTCGCGCTTGAAGGCGCGGCAGGTGCCGGAGATGATCGCCGTCTGCGGGATCACGTTGTAGGCGTCGCCGCCGACGATCTTCGTCACGCTCAGCACCGCCGTGTCCGCCGGCGGGATGTTGCGGGCGACGACGGATTGCAGCGCCGTGGTGATGTGGCAGGCCACCAGCAGCGGGTCGATCGAGGCTTCCGGCCGCGCGCCGTGGCTGCCGCGCCCGGTGATGGTGATGTCGAAGAAGGCCCCGCCGGCGGCGGACGGGCCGGGGGCGATGGCGTACTCGTCCGGCGCCATGCCCGGCCGGTTGTGCAGGGCGTAGATGGCATCACAGGGAAAGCGATCGAACAGCCCGTCGTTGAGCATCGCCAGCGCGCCGCCGATGCCCTCCTCGCCGGGCTGGAAGATGAAGTTCACGGTGCCGTCGAATGTCGCCTCGGTGGCGAGATATTTGGCGGCGGCCAGCAGCATCGTCGTGTGCCCGTCATGCCCGCAGGCGTGCATCTTGCCCGGCGTGTTGCTGCGGTAGGGCAGGTTGGTCTGCTCATCCATCGGCAGGCAGTCCATGTCCGCGCGCAGGCCGACGCGGCCTTTGCCGGTACCCTTTCGCAGCACGCCGACCACGCCGGTCTTGCCGACCTGTTCGTGCACCTCGATGCCCCACTCACGCAGTTTGGCGGCGACGATCCCGGCAGTGCGGACCTCCTCCAGGCCGAGTTCGGGGTGGGCGTGGAAGTCCCGCCGGATGGCGGTGAACTCGTCGGACCAGGCGCGGATGGCATCAACAGCGGACATGTCGTGGTTCCTCAGATCGGCCGTGTGCCGCACCAGTCGGCGATGAAGGTGGCGATGGCCAGCGTGTTCTTCTTCAGGTCGGGCAGGTAGGCACGCTCATCGAAGGCGTGCGCCCCCTCCCCCGTCGGGCCGTAGCACAGGCCGGTGATGCCGTAATACAGGCCATAGAACCGCGCATCGTTGACGCCTGTGCCGACGCGGGCCTTCAACTGCTCGCCATAGACCTGCTGATGCACGCTGGCGAGCACGCCCTCCGCCTCGCTGCCCGGCGGCAGGTGGAAGCCGTCGGCCTGGAAGCCGTTCCAGATCACCTCGGGCGGATTGTTGGCGAGGAAGGGATCGTTCTTGGCCACATCGGCCACCGCATCGAGCAGTTGCTGCCGGGCCTCGGAGAGCGGGGTGCCTTCCAGCAGGCCGATGCGGCAATCCACCTCGCACCAGGCCGGCGTGGAGCTGCCCCAGTCGCCGCCGCGGATCACGCCGGGGTTGAACTTCACCGGGTCCGGGATGTTCGCGAACAGCGGATGCGATTTCGCCTTTTCGTTGATCTCGGCAGTGAGTTTCTGCACCCGCTGGATCACCGCGAAGGCGGACATGATGGCGTTGCTGCCGCTCTGCGCTACCGCCACATGCACCGGCACGCCGCGGATGCGCAGGCGGAACCACATCACGCCCACATGCCCGCGGCTGAGCGTATGCCCGGTCGGCTCGGGGATCAGGCAGGCATCCGCCCGGTAGCCGCGCGCCAGCGTGGAGAGCGCGCCGTTGCCGGTGCACTCCTCCTCGGTGACCGTCTGCACATAAACGTCCGACGCGGGGGCGAGGCCGGCGGTGCGCAGCGCGTCCATCGCGAAAACCATGCCGGCGACGCCCTGCTTCATGTCATGCGCGCCACGGCCGTTCATCCAGCCATCCTTGATGACGGGGTCGAAGGGCGGGAAGGTCCACATCTCCTCCGGCCCGGTCGGCACCACATCGACATGGCCCTGCAGGATCAGGCTGCGGCCCTCCTGCTTCGGCGCGCGCACGCTGGCGACGACCTGCACGGCGCGGGAATAGTCCGTGTCCATCACCGGAGAGAACTGCGGCAGGTGATCCATCGGCACCTGATCGAGCGTGTAGCGATCGACCGACCAGCCGCGCCCGGCGAACTCGCGGGCGATCCAGTCCTGGCACGGCCCCTCCTCCCCGCGTAGCGAGGGGAAGCGGACGAGGGATTGCAGCCAGGCTACCTGCCTGTCCCAGTTCTGTTCGATCGCTGCTTCAAGTTTGGCGATCAGGGCGGGGTCGGCCATGCGGAGTGTCCTGTTGCGGTCGGAGCGCGATGATGGCGCCGATCAGGACAGCGGTCCAGGCTTGGCGACCGTCCAGACCAACTGCGCGATGGCGATGGCGCCAAAAACCGCCGCGTCGCGCATGCGCCACAGGCCCGGCCGCGCGGCTGCTGCGCCGGCGATCAGCATGGCGGTGGCCCAGAGCAAGGGCGGGATGGCGGAATTGGCCAGGCGGGCCGCCTCCCACCCGATGACGATATAGAAGCTCAACGCCAACGCCGCTGCGAGCAGCCCGGACGTCAACCCCGCCGTATCGACCGGGATGGGTGCGCCAGCCAGCCGCCGCCGGCCAATCCAGACGGCATAGACGGCCATCGCCAGCAGCGGCACGGCATGTTGCACAGCGGCGGCGAGGAAGAACAAGAGCTTGTCCAACGCCGCCAGCAGCAGCGCCACCGGGCCGTTCGCCCACGCTTCAGTGATCCAAACGACCTGGCCATATTTCGCGGTTTCGGCGACATGGTAGCTGCCGGTCAGATGCATCACCGTCCGTGCCCAGGCCAGCGCCGGCAGCATGAACAGAAGGGCGCAAACGGCCAGCAAGGGGGCCAGCCGCAGCACGGCCGGCGCGCCGCCCTGACGCCAGGCCCGCCACAGCAAGCCCAGGAAGAGGCCGGCGAGGCCGAGCACCATGTTCGCATAGATCAACATCCCCAGCCCCAGCAGCCCGGCGGCCAGCAGTGCGCCGGTCCGCCCGGGCGGGCGCATCAGCCAGGTGACCATCAGCAGCGGCACCAGGATGTTGAGCAATTGGGTATGCGGCGACCAGACAAAGGCCTTGACCACATCATTGCCAATCATCAGTACGAGCAGGCTGAGCAGCATCAGCCGTGTCGCCAGTGTCGCCAGACCGGCCACCGGCAGCAAGCGCAGCACACACCAGGCAGCAGCTGCCATCGTCGCGAGGTTGAGGGTAAGGTAGCCGAGATAGGCCGGCACCAGGGTGCGCAGGGCCATCGCCACCTGCGCCTGGTTGCGCGCGTTCGGCCCCACCGCCTCGGGCGAGAACTCCGGCAACAGCCCGGCCAGCAGCCGCAGCGGCCATGCCAGCAGCCAGGGCAGCACGACCAGCAGCGGGCGTGACTGGCGCACGTTGTCCGGCTCCAGCAAGGCTGCGGGGTCGCCGGCCAGGCGCATGAACTCGGCCGCGTCGCAATTCAACAGGAGCCGGAGCGCGGGCGAGAGCTGGAAGGCGACGACGCAATTGGCGCGCTCCTCCGCCACCGGCATCGGCGGGCCGATCAACAGCGCCAGCATGACGACGGCGAGAACCGCCAGAAAGCCGGCCAGGAGACGGGGGCGGTGCATCATGCTCTCTTGCGTATCGAATCTACAGAATCACATACCTGACCTTGCCGCAAGCCGCCGGATTGCCTGAGCCGGCGGTATCGCCCCATGTTGGGGGCCATCAGGGGAGGATTCGTCATGGAACTCAGCGGCAAGGTCGCACTCGTCACCGGCGGCAATGGCGGGCTGGGGCAGCGTATCTGCCACGCGCTGGCGGCCGAGGGGGTGCATATCGCGGTGATGTATGCACAGAGCCGCGATCAGGCCGAGGGGGTGGCGACCGATCTTGCCGCCCGCCATCAGATCAGCACGGCGGCTTTCGCCTGCGACATCACCGATGATGCCGCCATCGCCGGGCTGGTGGCGGCTGTGGTGGCGAAGTTCGGGCGGCTGGATATCCTCATCAACGACGCCGCCTACAACATCTCGATCCCCTTCCCCGACCTCGACGCGATGACGCCGGTGCTTTGGGAGAAGATCATGGCGGTGAACCTGACCGGGCCGATGCGGCTTTGCCAGGCGGTGGCGCCGGTGATGAAGGCGCAAGGGGCAGGGCGGATCGTCAACATCGCCTCGGTGGCGGGGCTGACGCCGTCGGGTTCCTCGATCGCCTATGCGGTGTCGAAGGCGGGGCTGATCCATCTCACCCGCTGCCTGGCGGTGGCGCTGGCGCCGCAGACGCTGGTGAACAGCGTCTCGCCGGGCCTACTGGAAGGCACGCGGGCCACCGCAAACCTGCGCCCGGAGTTGGTGGAACGCTCGGCCTCCACCTCGCTGCTCAAGCGGGCGGCGGACAAGGACGACTGTGCGGACATGGTGGTGACGATGTGCCGGACCGAAACCATGACCGGGCAGACGATCGTCATAGATGCAGGCCGCGTGTTCCACTGAACACGCGGCGCGCTGCGGGCGTCAGGCGGTGGCGAGGTATTCCATCGCCGCGGTCACACCGCCGGCGGCGTGCGGGACGTTGTTGATGGCAAGCGCCATCTCGACGGCGGCCAAGGTGCCGAGGATCATTGGTTCGTTGAGGTCGCCGAGGTGGCCGATGCGGAAGACATGGCCGTTCAGCTTGGACAATCCGCCGCCGAGCGAGACGTTGAAGCGTTCCAGCGCGGTCTTGCGGATGGCTTCGGCGCTGTGGCCGTCCGGCATCAGCACGGCGGTGACGCTGTCGCTCTCGCGGCCGGGTGCGGCGCAGTAGAGTTGCGGGCCGTTATTGCCCGACCAGTGGCGCACGCAGCGGCGCACGGCCTCGCCGAGGCGGTGGTGGCGGGCGAAGACCTCATCGAGGCCTTCCTCCTCCAGCAGCCGCAGGGCTTCCTTCAGGCCGAAGAACAGCGTGACCGGCACGGTGCCGACGAAGCCCTTCTGCCGGCGCGTCGCACCGGCGGCCCAGTCGAAGTAGTTCTTGTTCAGCGTGGCGGTGGGCTGGACGGCCATCGCCTTGTCGGAAACACCGGTGAAGCTCATGCCGGTGGGCAGCATCAGGCCCTTCTGGCTGCCGCCGACGGCGCAGTCGACGCCCCATTCGTCCATCCGGAAGTCGAGCGAGCCCAGCGAGGAGATGGTGTCCACCAGCAGCAGCGCGGGGTGGCCTGCGGCATTCATCGCCGCGCGCACCTTCGCCACGTCCAGCCACATGCCCGTCGAGGTCTCGTTGTGGACGACGCAGACCGCCTTGATCTTGTGGCCGGTATCGGCAGCGAGGGCCGACTGAATCGCATCGTAGTCCACGCCGCGGCGCCATTCGCAGGGCACGTTCTGGATGACGAGGCCGTGGCCGGCCGCCATCTTGCCCCAACTCTCGGAGAAGTTGCCGGTCTCGGGGATCAGCAGCGTGTCACCGGGGGAAAACAGATTGACGAGGCTTGCTTCCCACGCGCCGTGGCCGGAGGCGGTGTACATGAACAGGTTCTGCGTGGTGCCCAGCACCCGCTTCAGCCCCTCGACGCAGGCGTCATAGAGCTTGAGGAATTCGGGGTTGTGGAAGTCCACCGTGTGATGGGCGACGGCATGCAGGATGCTGTCGGGGATGTTCGTCGGGCCGGGGTTGGCGAAAAACAGGCGGCCGCGCGGCTTGCGGGTGGTGGGGGCGTCCATGACGTTCTCTCCAAAGCGACGTTTCAGATTGGCCCAAGGCAGTGGACTCGATCCTATGTCCCCGGACAGCGTTGCCCCTTCTACTCGCGCGCGCCCGCCGGCGGAAGCGGGGGGCCGGAATGGGTGGCGCGCGCGGCGTTCACTTCAGCCGGGCGGCGTAGGCCTCCGGCTTGAAGCCGACCAGCAGCGCGCCGTCGATATCGAGCAGCGGGCGGCGGATCATGCCGGGCTGGGCCAGCATCAGCGCCCTCGCCCGCGCGGAGTCGAGGCCCTCGCGCTCCGGCTCAGGCAGCTTGCGGAAGGTGGTGCCGCTGCGGTTGATCAGCGCCTCCCACCCCAGCACCGAGACCCAGCTTGCGAGCAGCGCGGGGTCGAGGCCGTCCGCGCGGTAGTCGTGGAAGCGGTGGGCGATTCCTTCCGCGTCCAGCCACGTCCGGGCCTTCTTCATCGTGTCGCAGTTGCGGATGCCGTAGATCGTCACCTCGGCCATCGCCGGTCCCCCATCGGTATATCCCGTCGCTAGCGCGGCCGGCGTCCGTGCGCCAGAGGCATTCGGACACAGAATATAGTTTATCGTTGAACTTAATCCTCGGCCGGCATATATTGGTTTAACCTTAAACGAATGGAGATCGCCATGCCCTCCCGACGCGCCACCATCGCCATCATCGGCGGTGGCCTGATCGTCGCGGCCGGTGCCGCCATCGGCCTGACCGCCTTCCCACCCGGCCTGCCCGACCCCACCGCCGCCTGGAACAACCCCGGCAGCAGCGAGACCGACATCCGCCGCCGCGCGCTTGCCTACGCCATCCTCGCCCCGAACCCGCACAACATGCAGCCCTGGCGGGTGGACCTCTCCACCCCCGATGTCGCGCTGCTGTCGATCGACCGCACCCGCCTGCTGGCCGCCACCGACCCCTACAGCCGCCAGATCGTGCTGGGATGCGGCGCCTTCCTCGAACTGCTCGAACTGGCGGCAAACGCCCTCGGCGCCCGCCTGGCGATCACCCCCTGGCCGCAGGGCGAGCCCGGTCCGGTGCTGGATGACCGGCCGTTCGCGCGCGTGGTGTTCTCCCCTGCCCCGCCCGCGCCCGCCCCG
>CAMCJI010000103.1 GCA_945874805.1 Asaia bogorensis
CACCACATGCGCGTCCTCCTCGCCTGGCGCGAAGGGCACCATCAGGGCCGCCACCGCCAGCGCCGCCGGCGTGGAGATCACGGCCGCGATCAGGATATTGCCCAGTGCGTTCGGGATCACCGGGCCGAGAATGGCGGCATAGATCACCATCACCGTGCCCGCGATGCCCGCCAGCCCGCAGGACATCAGCGCGAACAGCTCGCCGCGCTGCAGCCGCGCCAGCCACGGCCGGATCAGCAGCGGCGCCTCGATCATGCCGACGAACACATGCACCGCCGCCCCCAGCGCCAGGGCGCCGCCGACGCCGAGCGTGCGCCGCAGCAGCCAGGCGAAACCGCGCAGCACCCATTGCAGCACGCCCCAATGGAACAGCAGCGCCGCGAGGGCGGAGATCACCAGCACCAGCGGCAGGGCCTTGAAGGCCAGGATGAAGCTCGCCCCCGGCCGCGTCTCGGCGAACGGCAGCGCCCCGCCGGCGAGGTAACCGAACACGAACCCCGTCCCGGCATCCGCCGCCCGCTGCAGCGCGTCTGCCGCATGGTTCAGCGCGCGAATCGCCTCGACGGCCGGCGGAAACCACAGGAACAGCCCGGCCAGCGCGAATTGCAGCGCCACTCCGCCTGCCACGGTGCGCCAGGGCACCGCGCGCCGATCCTCGCTGATCGCCCAGGCGAGCAGCAGCAATACGGCAATCCCGACCAGCCCTCGCCCCGGCAGGTCGGGCATGCGGCCTAGTACCCGTCGCCGAGGCGCAGATGCGGGAAGGCGCTGTGCACCGACGCCTCCACCACCGGCGGGGCCGCGTGCACATAAGTGCGGTCGAGCTGCTTCAGGCTGGTGATGCCCAGCAGGCCCATCACCTCATGCACCTCATCCTCCAGAATCTCCAGCAGCCGGTTGATCCCCGGCGCCCCGTCCGCCGCGAGGGCGTAGAGATACATCCGGCCCATCACCACCAGATCGGCGCCCATCGCGATGCCCTTCAGCACGTCCGACCCGCGGCTGAACCCGCCATCCACATAAACCTTCGCCCGCCCGGCCACCGCCGAGACGACCTCCGGCAATACCGCGAGGCTGCCGCGCCCATGGTCCAGCTGCCGGCCGCCGTGGTTGGAGACATAGACGACATCGACGCCCGAGGAGACCGCCCGCTCGGCGTCCTCGCCAGTGGCGATGCCCTTGAGGATCAGCGGGATCTTGTGCCGTGCCTTGAAGGTCTCGATGTTCTTCCAGCTCAGCCCGGCCTGGAACTCCATGCCGGTGTTGGCCGCCCGCCAGGACTTCTTGAACCGCTTGGCGATATCGCGCTCGCGCCGGCTGTAATGCGCGGTGTCCACCGTGATGCAGAACGCGGTGTAGCCGGCGTCGATCGCCCGGTTCGCATGGTCGGCGATGTAGTCGTCATCGCCGCGCACATAGAGCTGGAACACCTTCGGCCCGGCCGAGGCGGCGCCGCACGCCTCCAGCCCCGGCTGCGTCACCGAGCTGATGAAGATCGGCACGCCGAAATCCGCCGCCCCCTTCGCTGCCGTCACCCCGCCCCCGGCCTCGAAGCTCTCCAGCGAGCCGACGGGCGCGAGGGCGACCGGCAGGCGGATGCGCTGGCCGAAGAAGTCGTGGCTGCCATCCGGTTCGTTGACATCCACCAGCACACGCGGGCGGAAGCCCAGGCTGTCGATCGCCAGCCGGTTGCGCTTCAGCGTCGTCTCGGTCTCCGTCCCGCCGATCAGGTAGTCCCAGATATAGGCATTGAGCTTCAGGCGGGCCGCCTTCACGAATTCATGCAGATTCATGTAGGTCTCGTCGGCATTGCTCGGCGGCATCGTGCGCTCCAGGCTCAAGGGAGCGGGAGTTTGGGGCAGCCCCACCGGCACGGCAAGCCACGCGAGGCATTGCAGCGGCGCGCATCGCCCGTTTCAATGCAGGCATGAACCTGCCTGCCCCCCCGCCCATCCTCCTGACCCGCCCGGCCGTGCAGACGCGCCCGGTCGTGCTGACCTCGGCGCATTCCGGCCGGTACTATCCGCCGCATTTCATCGCCGCCTCCCGGCTCGACGCCCTGCGCCTGCGCCGCAGCGAGGACGGCTTTGTCGACGAACTCTTCGCCGCCGCCCCCGCTCTCGGCATGCCGCTGCTCGCCGCCACCTTCCCCCGCGCCTGGTGCGACGCCAACCGCGAGGCCTGGGAGCTCGACCCCGCGATGTTCCTGGAAGCCCTGCCGGACTGGGTGAACAGCGCCAGCCCGCGCGTCGCCGCCGGCCTCGGCACCATCGCCCGCGTGGTCGCCAGCGGCGAGCCGATCTATCGCACCCGCCTGCCGTTCGCCGAGGCGCAGGCCCGGGTGGCCGCCTGCTGGGAGCCCTTCCACGCAGCCTTGGCCGCCGCCATCGAGGAGACGCGCGCCCGCTTCGGCGCCTGCCTGCTGCTCGACTGCCACTCGATGCCCACGCCGCCCGCCGGCAGCAGCGACATCGTGCTGGGCGACGCGCATGGCCGCGCCTGCGCCCCCGCTCTGGTCCGCCTCGTCGAACAGGCGCTGGGCGAGGCCGGCTTCACCGTGCGCCGCAACGACCCCTATGCCGGCGGCTACATCACTCAGCATTACGGCCGCCCGCGCGAGGGCGTGCACGCGCTGCAGATCGAAATCAGCCGCGGCCTCTATATGGATGAGGCCCGGATCGAGCGGCTGGGCGGATTCGCCGCCATCACCCGCCGCCTGACCGGCGTGCTGGCGCGGCTCGACGGGGTCGCGCCGCTGCTCAGCGCGTCGGCGGCACCATCCCGGGCGCCAGACCGGGCGGCAGAGTAACCCCCGGCGGCAGGGTGAAGCCGGGCGGCAGCGTCACGCCCGGCGGCAGTTTGAAACCGGGCGGCAGCGTGATCCCGCCCGGCATCCCGCCCGCCGCCCCGCCGGCGAAATTCGGCATGTCCATCCGCTGGAAGCCTGCCGGCGGGTAATACGCCGCCGTCGGCATGGCGGTGTAGGAGATCGCAGTCGCCTCGATCCCGCTGCCGTCGCCGCCCAGGGCGCGCAGCAAAATCCCCTCGGCGGTGATGCAGGCCGTGCCCGCACCGCGCGGATTGCTGTAGTCCCAGACATTGCATTTGGTGCCGGCAACCGTGTCGGTGCCCTTGCGGGTGTAGCGCGAGTCCTTGTCCGGCAACTGCCGCGCCTGCGCCGGCATCCGCTCGGCGGCGACATCCATGTAGGTCTTCTGCTCGGCCATCACGACCGTTGTCCGCCCAGCCTCGCGGTTGACCAGGGCGTAGCCGGGCATCTGGTCGGCTTCCACGCGCATCACCGGCAGGCCAGCCGCCTGGCTGATTCGCATGCTCTTGACCCCCGCATCGCGCCCGAGCGTCCTGTAGGTGACGGTTGCATCGCGCGTGGGCTTCAGCGGTGGACGGTCCTGGGCGAACGCCGGTGAGGCAACACTCAACAAGATCAATGCAATGAAAGCGCGGGACATGGCTGCCCTCCTCGGATGAGCCGCAGAGTCCGCGCCCAGCCCGCCGCGGTCAAATCAAAAAAAAGGGCGGTGCCTTTAGGGGGCACCGCCAAGTTTAGGGAGGAAACGTCCAAGATGCAGACAGCGACCGAAGCCGCCATGCTGCGCTGCACAAGGTATGGAAGCGATCATTCGTGTGCAAGCGTTATTTTGCGCTGCACCATGAACGACAGGATGGATGACGCATTTGTCATCCGGGCCGGGGGCAGGGAAAAACAAAACATGACTTGCACCCCGCCATGCCTGGGTTCATCCCTCTGGACCAATTACGCTCCCTTAAGACATTCAGCTATAAAGACTTCACATGCGCTCTTTCCTCGTTCTCGCCTCCGCGATCCTGCTTGCATGTCCGCCGCCGGCCCGGGCGGAGCTTGCCCTGCGCCCGCCGGGCGGCATTCTGGTGCCGGTCCCGGCCGCCGCCCCTCGTCTGCCCTCCGGCCTGCCGCGCGTGCTGGTGCCCGCACAGGCGATGCCGGCCCCGTCCCAGCAGTGCCGCCACGCGATTCGCGCTGCCGAACGCGCCGCCGCCATCCCCGAACACCTGATGGCCGCCATCGCCCGCGTCGAAAGCGGCCGCGCCGATGAGCGCGGCGTCGTGCATCCCTGGCCCTGGACAATCAATGCCGAGGGCACCGGCCGCTATTTCGAAACCAAGGCCGAGGCCATCGCCGCCGTGCGGGCCCTGCAGGCGCGCGGCGTGAAGTCGATTGATGTCGGCTGCATGCAGGTCAACCTGATGTTCCACCCGGACGCCTTCGCGAGCCTGGATATCGCCTTCGACCCCCCCGCCAACGCCCGCTACGCCGCCAGCTTCCTGCGCCGCCTGAACGACCAGTGGGGCAACTGGACGAAAGCGACCGCCGCCTACCACTCCGCCACGCCGGAACTCGGCCAGGCCTATGAACGCCGGGTCACCGCTGCCCTGCCGGAAGCCAAGCTGATGCAATCCGGCATCCCCGCCGGCGGCACCGGCAATCTCTGGACGACGAACGCCTGGACGCAGAATGCCTGGAACACCGGCGGCGGCGGCCAGATGCTCAATAATCGCGCAGATGGCGCCCGTATTCTGCCCATGGTCGCGCCAGCCGGCGCCCGCGGGCTGGACTCCTACCGCGCGGCGCCCATTCCAGTGGCATCCAACATGCCGCGCACAGCGCTTAGCCCGCGAACTCCGCCCGGATAGCATCGCTATGCGCGCCGATGGCGGGCACCGGGCCAAGCGCGCGCGGCCCGTCGCTGAGGATCACCGGGGGTGCGGCCACCTCGATCACCCCCGCCGCCGTCTGCACCGGCAGGCGCCGCAGCGCCGGATGCGCCTGGAACCCGGCGACGTCATTGACGAAACCATAGGCCGTGCGTGCCGCATCCAGCCGCGCGGCCGCCTCGGCCCGGCTCAGCCCCGCGAAGACGGCTGCGATATGCGCATCCACCTGCGGCCGATGCGCCACCCGGGCGTTGTTGCTGGCGAAGGCGGCCTGCTGCGGCAGGTCAGGCTCCAGCATGAAATGCGTCGCGAAATCCGCCCATTCCCGCTCATTCTGAATGCTGATCAGCACCAGCGACCCATCCGCCAGGGCAAAGGCGCCATAGGGACAGATCGACGGATGCGCCAGCGCCATGCGCGGCGGCGCCCGGCCGGTGCCCTCGTATTGCAGCAGCGGCACGGTCATCCAGTCGGCCATGCCGTCGAACAGGCTGACCTGCAAGCCCTTGCCCTCGCCGGTGATGCCGCGCTGGATCAGCGCCTCCAGCACCCCCGCATGGGCCGCCATGCCGCAGGCGATATCGCAGGCGGACACACCGACGCGCCCCGGCCCGGCGGGATGGCCGGTGATGCTGGCGAGCCCCGATTCCGCCTGCACCAGCAGGTCGTACGCCTTCATCCCGGCATAGGTCCCGGTCTCGCCATAGCCGGAAATATCCACCGTTATCAGCTTCTTGTGCTTCGCCCTTAACGCGGCGGAGCCGAAGCCCGACCGCGCGGCCGCCCCCGGCGCGAGATTCTGGATGAACACATCCGCCCGCGCCAGCAGCCGGTGCAGCAGGGCCGCATCCTCCGGCCGCTTGATATCGGCGACGAGACTCTGCTTGCCCCGGTTGAGCCAGACGAAATAGCTCGACAACCCCTTGGCGGCGCTGTCGTAGCCGCGGGCGAAATCGCCCTCCGCCCGCTCGATCTTGATCACCCGCGCCCCGGCATCGGCCAGCCGCGAGCTGCAATAGGGGGCCGCCACCGCCTGCTCCAGCGATACGACCAGCAACCCCTCCAGCGGGCGCGACATCAGTAGCTCCGGGGCAGGCCGAGCACGTGCTCGGCCACGTAGGACAGGATGAGGTTGGTGCTGATCGGCGCCACCTGATACAGCCGCGTCTCGCGGAACTTTCGTTCAATATCATACTCTTCCGCGAACCCGTAGCCGCCATGCGTCTGCACCGCAGCCTCTGCTGCTGCCCAGGCCGCATCGGCCCCGAGCATCTTGCCCATGTTCGCCTCCTCGCCGCAGTGCTCGCCGGCATCGAACTTGCGGATCCCCTCGGCAATCAGCAGTTCAGCCGCACGCATCTGGGCATAGGCCTTGGCGATCGGGAACTGCACCCCCTGGTTCTGCCCGATCGGCCGGCCGAAGATCGCCCGTTCCTTGGCGTAAGCCACTGTCTTCGCAAGAAACCACTTCGCATCGCCGATCGTCTCCGAGGCGATCAGCAGCCGCTCGGCGTTCATCCCGTCGATGATGACGCGAAAGCCCTTCCCTTCGGCGCCCACCAGATTCTCCGCCGGCACTTCCATATTGTCGAAGAACACCTCGCAGGAATTATGGTTCATCATCGTCCGGATCGGCCGGATCGTCAGGCCCTTCGCCGTCCGCATATCGACGATGAACACCGACAGCCCGTCCGTGCGCTTGGCCACCTGCTCGCGCAGCGTGGTGCGTGCCAGCAGCAGCATCAGGTCGGAGTGCTCGGCCCGGCTGGTCCAGACCTTCTGGCCATTGACGATATACTTGTCGCCCTCGCGCCGGGCGAAGGTGCGCAGCGCCGTGGTGTCGGAGCCGCTGGTCGGCTCGGTGACCCCAAACGCCTGCAACCGCAGCGAGCCGTCAGCGATACCCGGCAGATATTGCTGCTTTTGCGCCTCCGATCCATGCCGCAGGATGGCGCCCATGATATACATCTGCGCATGGCAGGCGGCCCCGTTGCAGCCCTCCGCATGCATCGTCTCCAGGATCGCCGCGGTGGCGGACAGCGGCAGCCCAACCCCGCCATATTCCTCCGGGATCAGCGCGCCGAGATAGCCGGCCTCGGTGAGGGCCTGAACGAATTCAGTGGGATAGCCGCGCACGGAATCCAGCTTGCGCCAATACTCCCCGGGGAACCGGGCGCAGAGCTTGCGGACTTCCTCGCGGATTTCGGCATGGGTCTCGGTCATGGCGTCGCTCCAAGGGCCGCGGCAAAGCGCAGGCGCATTTCAACGGCATCGCGCGTCGGCAGCACGCGCTGCAGGTCGGTCGGGTCGATCTTGATCACCGCCACCCGCGGCCCCGCAGCCGGGCGGTGCAGGGAATCGCGGAAATCCGCCACTTCCTCCATGCTGGACAAGTGGCGGCTGTCGGCAATGCCGAACGCCTGCGCCACCGCGACGAGGTCGCTGGTCCGCGCCGTGGCACTTTCCTGCCCGCCGGTCTCGCCGTAGCGGCCGTTGTCGAGGATGGCGATCACCAGATTCTTCGGCGCCTGCATCGCAATGGTGGCAAAGGCCGCCGCCCCCATCAGCATCTCGCCATCGCCGGTCAGCACCAGCACCGTCCGCTCCGGCTGGGCGAGCGCCAGGCCCAGCCCGACCATCGCCGCTCCGCCCATCGCGCCCCACAGATAATAGTTGAGCGGATGATCCCCCGCCGCCGCCGCGTCATAGGTCGCGGCCCCCAGCCCGGTGACCGCCACCATCCCCCCGCGGTCGGCCAGCAGCGTGGCGGCCACCGCCCGACGGTCGAGCAGCGCGTTCTGCCGGCTCATTTCGCCGTCTCCTTGATGAACACCTTGGCGCCGATGAGCCGCTGCCCCAGCAGCACGGCGATCGCGGAGCCGCCATCGAAGACCATCCGCGCCGCCGCATCCACCGTCGGCCCGACATCCTCCGGCCTGTCCGCGCGCATCGTCTGCACGTCCATCAGCGCGAAGGCCGCCGGCGTGGCGCTGCCCATCGGCACCTGCCACGGGTTGAACTCCCCCCACTCGCCGCGCATCGTCACCAGCGTCAGGAACGGGAACCGCCCCATCTTCACCAGCGACAGCATGTTGACGCAGTTGCCCACGCCGGAGGACTGCATGAGCAGCGCCGCCCGCTGCCCGCCCAGCGCCGCCCCGGCCAGCAGGGCAATGCCCTCCTCCTCGGTGGTCAGGGCGATGGCGCGCATACCGGGGTCTGCGTGCACCATGCTGATCAAAACCGCGTGACCGCCATCCGGCACATAGGCCACCTGGCGCACATCATGGCGCTTGAGGATGGCGAAGATCTCTGCCGGCCACTCCGCCGCCGCGTCGGTATCGATGCTCATCACGGCCCCATCGGTTGCGGCCTCTGTATGCCGGTCTGCCTGCCGGCTGGTAAAGGGGGCCCGGCGCCGGCCCGGACGCCGACCGGCATGAAAATTGCTTAAGAATTGCGTAAGTTTTGTTGATCGCACCGGCTCCGGCCGCGCCGCTGCAATGAAACTTTGCAATCCGGCGAACTGTTGTGCGATGGAGGCTGACAGGTTTGTAATGCATCCCATATCGACGCTTCGCCCGGATTGCGCGACGCATGGGCGGTTCGGGCAGATATGGGTGAGAAGGACATGATGGTGGCAGACCGATGATCGGCCGGCAGGTTTTTCTGCGCGGCGCACTCGCCGCAACCCTCGGCTGCGCCGTCGCGCTGGCGCTGCCCACGGCCGCGCGCGCCCAGGCGCCCGGCGGCGCCGTCCCCGTCTCCGTCGCCCCTGCGACGAAAAAGGACGTGCCCGTCCTGCTGCGTAACATCGGCAGCGTGCAGGGCATGCAAACCGCCCTGATCCGCAGCCGCGTCGACGGCACGCTCGAGCAGGTGTTCTTCATCGAAGGCCAGGAGGTCCAACGCGGCGATAAGCTCGCCCAGATCGATCCACGCCCCTATCAGGCCGTGCTCGATCAGGCGCTGGCGGTCAAGGCCTCGACAGAAGCACAACTTGCCAACGCCCGCCTGGACCTCGCCCGCTCCCGCCAGCTCGTCGCCAACAACTACACCCCGCAACAGACGGTCGACACCCGCACCGCCCAGGTCGCCCAGCTCGAAGCCCAGCTGCGCGCGAATGACGCGACGATCTCGGCCGCCCGCACCAATCTGGACTACACCAACATCACCGCCCCTTTCGACGGGCGGGTGGGCCTGCGCCAGATCGACCCCGGCAACGTCGTCCGCCTCGCGGACAGCCAGGGCATCGGCATCGTCACCCTCACCCAGGTTCGCCCGATCGCGGTGATGTTCACCCTCCCGCAGGACACGCTGCCGGCCATTCAGCAAGCGCTGGGCAGCGGCGCCAAGCTGCCGGTGCAGGCCTATGCGTCTGACGACAGAACGCTGCTCGGCCTCGGCGAGCTGCTCACCACCGACAACGCGGTGGATCAGGCGACCGGCACGATCAAGCTCAAGGCCGTCTTCGCCAATCCCGACAAAAAGCTCTGGCCAGGACAGTTCATCAACGCCCGCCTGCAGATCGAGCTGCGCCGCGGCGCCATCACCGTCCCCTCCATCGCCGTGCAGCGCAGCCAGACCAACCTGTTCGTCTACGCCGTCAAGCCCGACAACACGGTCGCGGTCACCCCGGTGACGCTCGGGCCGGATGACGGCCAGACCGCCATCGTGCTGAGGGGCCTGGAGGAGGGCGTGCCTGTCGTCGTCTCCGGCCAGTCGCGACTGCGCAACGGCGCCGCCGTCACCGTCAGCCAGGCCAAACCGAACAGCTGAGCCTCCCCACGCCTGTTTTACGTTTCACTGTTCCAGCCAGCGCGAGCAACGACCCCATGAGCATCTCCACCCCGTTCATTCGCCGGCCCGTCGGAACCTCGCTGCTGATGGCGGCCATCGTGCTTGTCGGCATCGCCGCCTTCCCGCTGCTCCCCGTCGCCCCCCTGCCCCGCGTTGAGTTCCCCACCATCCAGGTCCAGGCCCGCTTCCCCGGCGCCAGCCCGGAGACGATGGCCACCGCCGTCGCCCAGCCGTTGGAGCGCCAGTTCGCCCAGATCGAGGGCGTGGCGCAGATGACCTCCACCTCCGTGCTCGGCGGCACCACCATCGTCGTCCAGTTCAACCTCGACCGGAAGATCGACGCAGCCGCGCTGGACATCCAGGCCAAGATCACCGCCGCCGGCGGCCAGCTACCGCGCAACCTGCCGCAGCCGCCCACCTTCTGGAAATCCAACCCCTCGGACAGCCCGATCCTCATCCTCTCCGTCCAGTCCGACGAGCTGCCGCTGATCGAGGTGAACGACTACGCCGACAACATCCTCGCCCAGCAGATCTCCACCGTCGCCGGCGTCAGCCAGGTCTTCATCGGCGGCGAGCGCAAGCGCGCCGTGCGCGTGCAGATCGACCCCGCCCGCCTCGCCGCCATGGGCCTGACCCTGGAGGACGCCCGCCTCACCCTGCAAAACTCCACCGCCAATAGCCCGAAAGGCGTGATCGACGGCGCGGTCCGCAGCTTCACCGTCTACGCCAACGACCAGCTCACCAAGGCCGAGGACTACAACAACCTCATCCTCGCCTACCGCAACGGCGCCCCCGTGCGCGTGCGCGACATCGGCCGCGCGATCGAGGCGGCGGAGAACGCCACCGTCATCGGCCACCAGAACGGCAAGGCCGGCGTGCAGCTCATCATCTTCAAGCAGCCGGCCGCCAACATCATCGATACGGTGGACGGCGTGCGCGCCATCCTGCCGCGCCTGCTCGCCTCCATCCCGCCCTCGGTGGAGGTGAAGGAGATCCAGGACCGAACGCAAACCATCCGCGCCTCCCTGCATGAGGTGGAATTCACCCTCGTGCTCGCCGTCGGCCTCGTCGTGCTGGTGATCTTCCTGTTCCTGCGCAACGTCTGGGCCACGATCATTCCCAGCATCACCGTGCCGATCGCGCTGGTTGCCACCTTCGCGGTGATGTACCTGCTCGATTTCAGCCTCAACAACCTCTCGCTCATGGCGCTCACCATCGCCGTCGGCTTCGTCGTCGATGACGCCATCGTCGTGCTCGAAAACATCTACCGCCACATCGAGGATGGCGACACGCCGATGGAGGCCTCGATCAAGGGGGCCGGCGAGATCGGTTTCACCGTCGTCTCGATCTCCGCCTCGCTGATCGCCGTGTTCATCCCGCTGCTGCTGATGGGCGGCATCGTCGGCCGGCTGTTCCGTGAATTCGCGATGACCGTCTCGATCGCCGTCGTCGTCTCGGCCTTCGTCTCGCTGACGCTGACGCCGATGATGTGCTCGCGCTTCCTGAAGTCCCATCACGGCGGCCACGGCTGGCTCTACCGCGTGGTCGAGCGCTTCTTCGACGGCCTGCTGAATGGCTATCGCCGCACGCTCGATATCGCGCTCCGCTTCCAGTTCATCACCCTGATGACGTTCTTCGCCACCATCGGGCTGACCGCCTATCTCTACATCCAGATCCCCAAGGGCTTCTTCCCCGACCAGGACAACGGCGTGCTGATGGGCATCTCCGAAGGCCCGCAGGACGTCTCGTTCGCGGAAATGACCCGCCTGCAGCTCAAACTCGGCGAGGTGCTGCTGGCCGATCCGGACATCTACGCCTACTCCTCCAACGTCGGCACCACCGGCGGGCGGACCAGCAACAGCGGCCAGTTCTTCATCACCCTGAAGCCCTTTGCCGAGCGCACAACCAGCGCCCAGCAGGTGATCGCCCGCCTGCGGCCCAAGCTCGCCCGGGTCGAGGGCGTGCAGCTCTTCCTCCAGGCCGCGCAGGACGTCCGCATCGGCGGCCGCCCCAGCCCCACGCAGTACCAATACACGCTGCAATCCGCCGATTCCGACCAGCTCTACTCCTGGGCCCCGCGCGTGCTGGCCAAGCTGCGCACCCTGCCCGAGCTGCGTGACCTCGCCACCGACCAGAAGAACGGCGGCACCACCGTCCAGCTGACGATCGATCGCGACCTCGCCGCCCGCTTCGGCATCAGCCCGCAGCAGATCGACGACACGCTGTACAGCGCCATCGGCCAGCGCCCGATCACCCAGTTCTTCACCCAGGTGAACACCTACCGGCTGATCATGGAGGTGCTGCCCGAGCTGCAAGGCGACCTCAAGGTGCTCGACAAGCTGTTCGTGCGCTCCAACACCGGCCAGGCCGTGCCGCTCTCCACCTTCGTCAAGTCGGACACGACGAAGGTCGCCCCGCTCTCGATCAGCCACCAGATGCAGTTCCCCTCCGTCACCCTCTCCTTCAACCTCGCCGAGGGCGTGGCGCTCGGCACGGCGACGGAGGCGGTGCGCCGGGCGGTGATCGATCTCGGCGCGCCGGTGTCGCTGCAAGGCAGCTTCCAGGGCAGCGCCCAAGCCTTCCAGGCTTCGCAGGCCAGTCAGCCCTACCTGATCGCGGCGGCGCTCATCACCGTCTACATCATCCTGGGCATCCTGTACGAGAGCTACATCCTGCCGCTCACCATCCTCTCCACCCTGCCCTCGGCCGGCGTGGGCGCGCTGCTGATGCTGATGCTCTTCAAGTTCGAGCTCTCGGTGATCGCCGTCATCGGCGTGCTGCTGCTCATCGGCATCGTCAAGAAGAACGGCATCATGATGGTGGATTTCGCCATCAACGCCGAACGCAAGGATGGCGAGACGCCCTTCAACGCCATCCGCGAGGCCTGCCTGAAGCGCTTCCGCCCGATCATCATGACCACCACGGCCGCCATCTTCACCGGCCTGCCGCTGATGCTGCTCACCGGTGCGGGCAGCGAACTGCGCCAGCCCCTCGGCTACGCCATGGTCGGCGGCCTGCTGCTGAGCCAGGTGCTGACGCTCTACACCACCCCGGTGATCTACCTCTACCTGGAGCGCCTGCAATCCCGCCTCACCCCGCGCCGGCGCACCCTGCCGTCGCTGGCCGAAAAAATGGGCGGCGCCGCGGCGGATTGAGGCGGCGCGGCGCGCGGGAGGCTGGCAAGCGGCAGAAAGAGTCTTCTTTTTTGAAAAAAAGAAGCAAAAAACTTTTGTCCATTGCTTCGCCGCCAAACCGGATAGGTGTTTGAAAACGGGCGAAGCCATAAAACCTACTCGCCCCAGGAACCAATCCCGCGGCCAAAGTGATCTCCAAAGGAAAAAAGTTTTTTTGCTTCTTTTTTTCCAAAAAAGAAGACGCTTCCTCCCCCTTGGTCTTCTACTTGCTAACCTCAGGCCCCTCGTCATCCTGGCTGTAGTACCAGTCCACCACCTCGTCGTGGAACTCCGGGTCCTTCAGCAGCCGCATCGCCAGGGCCAGCACCAGCTCGGCGGCGGCCGGCAGGTCCTCGGCCTCTTCCGGCACGCCGCTGCCGGCCTGCACGCGGATGGTCATCTCCCCGCCTTCCTCGCCGACGACGAGGGCGACTTCCTGCGGTTCGAGGGTCAGGGCATTCAATTTCGGCGCGGCCATGGGGCAATTCCTCTCTGCTCGGCGGCGCTGTAGCAGACCTAAAGCGCTTCGGCCACGGCCCGCACCACCGAATCCCAGTCGCCCCAGGCCGGCTGGCGGAACTGCCGCAATGTCGGATACCAGGGCGAATCCGTCCGTCCGATCCCCCAGCGCCAATCGGTGTCGAAGCGGTTGAGCAGCCACACCGGCCGCCCCAAGGCGCCTGCCAGATGCGCCACCGCCGTATCCACCGCGATCACCAGATCCAGCCCGGAGATCAGGCTCGCAGTATCGGCAAAATCCGCCAGCTCGGCGGTCCAGTCGTGCAGCACCAGCCCCGGCGGTGGCACCTCCCGCCCCGCCGCCCCAGCCTGCAACGAAACGAAGGTCGCCCGCCCCGCCAACGGCGCCAGCCGCGCCAGCGGGATCGACCGCCGCACATCCAGATCCGTCCCGCTCAACGCCCGCAGGCCGGGATTGCCCGCCCAGGCCAGCCCCACCTTGCGCCCCGCGAGCCCCGCCAGCCGCGCCGCGAACGGGCCCGGCGTGGCGCTGAGATAGGCGCGCGGTGCCGGCAACGTCGCCAGCCGCACCCCCAGCAGCGCCGGCAGATCGAACATGTCGCAGCGCAGATCGGCCGCCGGCGGCGCCACCTCCCGCGCGACAACGGCAGCCACTCCCGCAATCCCCTGCAACACCCGCACCACCGCCGCCGGCACATGCAGCACCACCCGCACCCGCGCCGCCGCCAGCGTCGCGAACCGCGCGAGCATGATGCAGTCCCCCAGCCCCTGCTCGGACTGGATCAGCAGCGTCCGCCCCGGCGCCGGCCTTCCGTCCCACAGCGGCAGGCTCGCCCGCGGCAGCGCCCCGGGTGCCGCGGGCAGCCGATGCCGCCAGCCGTAGTCGCGGAACCCCTCGCGATACTGCCCGTCCAGCAGCAGCGCCTCGGCATAGGCCAGATGCGCGCCCACGTGCTCCGGCGCCAAGGCGAGCGCCTGGCGCAGCAGGCTGATCGCCGGCGCCGGCTGCTGCATCCCG